>CAVFNE010000008.1:4493-28880 GCA_963623755.1 Muribaculaceae bacterium
CTCCTACAATGGAAAGACAAAGGAACTAAAAACAGAAAGACAATATCTGGAGGAAGATATCCACTCTCTTTTCTACTATGAAGAGACTCTCTTTGAAGAAGGTGAAAGGCTGGACTACATATATAATAATACTTTTTCCTCTATTACGGCTTCAAAAGCAGGAAGGGGCAGTAACTGGGCTGTAATCGGATTCTCGGGAAAAACAGAGGCATTGGTCATGGCGACAGAGGTTTATGATGATGCGATTGTAATGAGACCTTATTATCTATCTAATCCTCTTCCCGGAATGAAAATGAAGAGGATAAATGACTTTTCTCTCTCCCTCAGGGCTTTTTCCACCCTCACGTTCTTACGCTACGGCGCATCCCTATCACTTTCTTATTCCTCCATATGCTATCCTCTCCTTCCTTTTATACAGGTTGCAGCAGTGAGAAATTCAGGTGGTGTTTTCTCTTACTATGCACTTCTCGGGGGCGCTGCCTCCTTCAGTTTTTCTTCCGTATGGCCGGATATCCGAGTAATTAGGAACATGAGCATAAAGGGGGAGGTTGCATTGGGTGCTCTTTACTCCACTTCTTTCACTTACGGCGTTGAGTGGGGGCTAGATGTGACATATACCTTCAGCCGCATCTTCAGTCTCTCTTTCGGACTTGTCAACTACAGCGGAGTTAACTATTACTCTCTCTCTCTTGGAGGGAAATTATGAGAAAAGCATTCTCTCTATTCTTTATTATTCTCCTTGTATTCACTTCATGTACGAGCCTTTCTCTCTCTTCCTCACGTCCCGATTGGATAGATAATGTACCCTCTGTAGCTCTCTCGACGGTTTTTGTAGGAGAAGGAGAAGGAGAAAGCGAGGAAGATGCGAGGATAAATGCTATTCTCTCCGCCATCATACAGATGGGAGAGGAGATAGATATAGACTATACTGATACATATTTTACGGAGCTTTATTCCACTTCCCGCATTGAAGAGTTTTCGACGGTAATATCTGATGAATACTCTCAAGTAATTGATGGAGTATGGTACTACTACATACTTACGGTATCGAATACGGCGAAATTCAATGAAGCGAGAAGTCTCGATTATAGAGAGAGACTTGAGAGAGATGAGAGATTGTCACAAAAGGTCGCTGAGGCTCTTTCCTACTATAAAAACAATAGAGATACCGATGCTGTGAATGCCCTTCTTGAAGCTGTACTCATAACACTCGAGGGGGAGACAGGCTTGAGTGACTATACAACTGAAAAGCTCATAGAAAAAATCAAGCTCTATATAAGTCAGATAAAATTTGATGAAGTGCGGAGGGGGAAGTCCACATCAGGGCTCTTTGCTTTCAAAGTATATAGAAACAAGGGCATACTTCATCCCCAGGTAGAAAATGCAGATTTAAAGATAACCTATCCTTCCCTTGATCCTGAAGGGAACATCCTTTACCTTGACTACAAGACGAAATCTGACGAGAAGGGTGTTGTTAAAGTAAATATAACCAATGCCTATACTCTCAAGAAAGGTATGTTCAGCGTTACGATAGCGCTGGATGAGGATGTTATCGAGAAAATCGATAAAACAGCAGGAGATGAACTACTCGCGCCCGTTAAGAGCCTTGTGAACTCCATATCGTTTTCCTCTCAATACAGTGAGAGTGAGACCTACAGAGAAGGCGAGGCCATAATAGCTTTAGCTCTCTACGACTACGACGGAGGCAGGGTTGAACTTGATTATGCTTTTCGGATTATCGAAAAGATGTGTTCGTCCCTAGGGCTGTCTGAAGTCACCGTTGTGGAGGCTGAAGGGGAGGACTCTGACGAAGCACTTACATTTCTCGAGGAGAACTACAGTGACAGAGAGGTTATCTACATGATTCGTATCGGCATTGTTGACAGGGTTCACACCCTTGACAGCTGGTATACAAAGACAGAGGGCAATATCATACGAATCGATAACACAACCGGTGAAAGACTGACATACAATACAATGCAATACTCCTCTTTCAACAGAGGCGACAGCAGCGATGAGAAAGCCCCGACGATACTCTTGCTCTTGAGAGGCAGATAAGAATTACCTGTGGTTACGTTCTCGCAGAATTCTGACGATTTTCTCCGTTTCATTTGTAATGATGAACGGGGGATCAAGCTCAAGCATTTGAGTTAAGACTTCTTCTGTGTCGACAGTCCACGGGCAAATCTGCCACTTTCTCTTCCATTTCTTTTCTCTTGATGCAATGTTGTATTTTGGTTTGAGAAAAGTACACTTGAAAAAGTGCCTTCCTTCCCCATGGCGCATGATAAACGGCAGCTTGGTCGGAGCTCCGTCATAGATTATCGCCATTTCAAAGCGGTTATTGCTCTCTTTTGCGAACTGCCTTATGGCAAGGGGATTGAATGAAGATACCATTATCTTCGGCCAGAGATTTCTTCTTTTATCAAGCTCCTTCAATAAAAGGGGGACGATTTCCTTTTTGTAATCGACGCTCCGGTCGGCTTTTATCTCGATGTCGTAGTAGACTTCGCCCAGTGCATCGAAGACTTCTGGGAGGGTTGCTATTTCACGGGCTCTGCTTTTTATCTCATCATACGTTGAGCTCTCGACAATTATATCTGTGCCATATACCCGTTTGAGAGAGTTGTCATGAGAGACTACAAGAATATTGTCCTTCGTCACTCTTATATCGAGTTCGATTCCATCCGCCCCATCCTCGATTGCCCTTTTGAATGAAGCAACTGTGTTCTCTATTTCCTTTCTCGGAGCACCGCGGTGTCCCAAAACCCTGTATTTTGTGTTGTCATTGAACATTTAGAAGTTCTTTTATCTCCTCACTCCAGAGTGTTTCGTCCGGAGTCTCAAGTATCAAAGGAATGTTCTGCACTTCTTTTCTCTTTACTATTTCAAAGAATGCCTGCCATCCTATTAACCCTTTTGAGAGATTATCGTGTCTGTCCTTCTTTGATGCAAGGCTTACTTTTGAGTCATTGAGATGCATGCCCATGAGCTTATTCTTTCCGAAGCGTGAAAAGAATGAGTCAAGTATTCCATTAATGTTGTTTTTGACATCGTATCCCGCACCGTATAGGTGGGCCGTATCGAGTGTGAAACCGACCCTGTCCTTTTCTTTTATATAAGAGAGAAGTTCATCCAGTTCCTCAAAGGTCGAACCGATGATTGTGCCCGCGCCTGCTGTGTTCTCGATAGATACAGACATAGAGGGAAAAGCTGAGAGGACTGAGTCTATCATCGATGCACTCCGCCTTAACCCATCCTTTTTATCCCCTTCTTTATAAGCTCCGGGGTGGATGTTGATTTTGTCGAGTCCGAGGGCGGCCAGCCTTTCCATTTCAAGAAGAAAAAGAGAAAGGGATTTCTCCTTGAGTTCGACAGCGGGAGATGCGGGGTTGATCAGGTATCCTGCATGAGGGAGAACGGCATCTTTAGTGTAGCCGTATTTATTCATATTCTCCTTGAAGGCTCTTATTTCCTCTTCTTTCAATGCCGGACTTTTCCACATCCGCTGGTTCTTTGAAAAGATGGCGAATCCTGTTGCGTTGAGTTCGTGTGCTCTTTCAGGCGCAAGTGCAATGGATTCTGAAATTGATACATGTGGTCCTATATACAGCATGCTATGAGGATAATATAATCCCCTTTATTGGAGAAGAGCGATTTTTATCATATACTGTGAAAATGGACATTAATATGAAAATCGGCGACAGGATCTCATCGTTTATCCTGAAGGACATAACTGAGTGCCCTGATTATAACGGCACGGGCTATCTTTTCAAACATGAGAAGACAGACTTTGAGGTTTTTTTCTTTTCAACCAACGACAAGGAATCATTTTTTACATATACAGTTTTCACACCGCCCGAGGACAACAGTGGTGTCTTCCATATTCTGGAACACACATTACTCACCGGAAGTAGGCGTTATCCTGTGCGTGATCCATTTATGGACATAGACCGTAACAGCGTTAATACTTTTCTCAATGCATTGACGGGCCCTGACAGAACATACTATCCGGCGGCAAGTCCTCTCAAGAAGGATTTCGATAACATTTTTTCTGTTTATACCGATGCTGTCTTTGACCCGTTATTGCGTAGAGAATCCTTCATGCAGGAGGGGATCAGGCTGACGAAAAGGGGCTTTGAGGGAGTTGTTTTTTCGGAGATGAAGGGAGATGTGACGACACATTCAAGCGTTGTATTCAATACATCAAACCGTCCACTCTTCGACGAGGGCAGCCCATATACCTTCGAGTCGGGAGGAGACCCTATAGATATTGTAGACCTTACATACGAAAAGGCATTACAAACATATAGAAAGTACTATGTTCCTGCGAATATGACACTCTTTCTCTACGGCGATATAGATATAAGGGAAAAGCTGGAGTTTTTGGATAGAGAATATTTATCTGGTCGTGATGGCGGAGAAAAAATTGTGCGTCCTCTTCCTCCCCGAAAGTGGAAAAATGAGAAAAAGGTCCGCTCGAGAAGTGATGCCGATGATGGGGAGGAGGGGGCAGGCATAATGCTCTCCTGGCTTCTCGGACCGTCACTGGAGAAGGGAGAAACAACCCTGGCATCCCTTATAACGGATGTTCTTCTCTCCAATCCCGGATGCCCGCTCTATAAGGCAATCATCGATTCGGGAATCGGAAAGGATATATCGGATGAAGGGGGGCTCAATGACTCGTATTCTAATTTAACCTTTTCAACCGGCTTTACGGGAGCAGAGGAAAAGGATGCAGATAAGGCTGCGGCCTATATCCTTGGGAGTCTCAGAAAAATCTGTGATGAGGGATTGGACCCCAGGCTTATCGAATCGTCACTAAGGCGTATGGAGTTCAGACTTCAGGAAATAAAGGAAGGAACTCCCAACGGTTATAGAATCTATTTCAAATACATTGACAGAGTTTGGGCTTACGGCGGTCATCCCGCTTCCAATCTGCACACGCGCTCCGAAATTGAAACAATACGCTCGTCTCTAGAAAAGGACGAAAGGTTTCTTGAGCATTGGATAGAGAAAAATCTCATCAATAATCCCCACCGTCTTTTAAGTGTTGTCGTTATGGATTCCTCCTTGTCGGGAGAGAGAACGGAAAAGCTGAATAGAAAGCTGATGGAGAAGATGAATTCTTACAGCGAAGAGGAAGAGAAAGCTTACCTTCTCTTTGAGGAGACTCCTGACACCAGGGAAGCTCTGATGAGCCTGCCACGCATCGAGAGAAAAGATATTCCAATCAAGAGAAGAAGAATAGAGCGCAAAATAATTGACACAGTTATTGTCACTCCACGCCAGACCAACGGTATATGTTATGCAGACTTTGTCTTTGATTTGTCGGATCTTACAATAGAGGAATTGGAAAAGGTATCGGTTTTAGCGCGGATGATGACGATGACTAATGTCGCTAATATGCCTTACGCAGAGTTTTTGAGAGAGATGAAGTTTACAACCGGTGCTTTTTCATCGCTTTTGGAGAGTGGAACGACATGCTCGGGGGAGGAGAGAGATTTTCTTCTCATAAGGTTCAAGAGTCTCGAAGAGCACTATGGGGAAAGTCTGGCTCTTATCTATAAGCTCCTTACCGAGGGTGATTTCTCCTCTCCTGAAAGGGTTAATGTGGTCTTGAGAGATATTCAGAGTGATTATGAAAATTCCCTCTCTAGGGAAGCCCATCTCTTTGCTGTTTCATATGCATCCAAATATCTTTCTCCGGCCCTTTTTACTGCAGAAATGACCCAGGGCGTTTCATTCTGGCTGAAGATAGTCGAGTTTCTTAATGAGGATATGGAAAAGCTTGGAAAGGAGCTTAAGGACATTGCAAAGCGCATATTCATCCGCAATCGCCTTACATTCCATCTTGTGACGGATAATGGAAAAGAGGAAGAATTTGCCTCTATTACAAAGTCCTTCATAGACTCTCTTCCATCTGGAGTAAAAGGGGAAAACGCAATGAGGAGGATTGAAGATGACAAGCGCAACAAAGCCCTAACATTCTCCACTCCAGTCTCCTATATTGCAATGGCACTTCCCTCTCCGCTCTCGACAGATCCGGCAACAGGTGCATTGAGGGTCCTTCTCTCAACGCTTTCACGCTCTGCTCTCTGGGCACTTGAGAGAGAGAAGGGAGGAGCATACGGCTCGGGATCATCGCTGGATATAAACGAGAATATAATCTATTTCTACACATACCGTGACCCAAGGCTTGAGAGGTCAATTGACGACTTCTTCCTGGCAGTTGAAACAGAAGAAGTGACAGAAGAGAAGTTGGAAGATACCCTCCTTCGTGCGCTCAGTAAGGATCTCAGGCCGGCCGGTCCGCAGAGCAGGGGACTTGTTGATTTACGCCGTTATCTTTACGGCGTAACAGATGAGATAAGATGGAAACTTCGCGATAATCTTCTCTCTGTGACACTCAGCGATGTCGAGAAGGCAAGGGGAGAGTTGTTATCTCTTATGAAAAAGGGTGGAAGAGTTGCCGCTGTGGCGTCGCCTAAGGTTATTAATGAGAGCGGACGCAGATGGGAGAGAATAAAACTACCTTTTTCCGGAAAATAGTGAGAAACTTGTAATAAAGTAAAAAAGAGGAGATTACAACAATGAAATACGTAGGAGCACTCGATCAGGGGACGACAAGTACCAGATTTATCATATTCGACGAGAAGAACAATATCGTCTCGTCAAGTCAACTTGAGCACAGGCAGATTTATCCGCGCCCGGGGTGGGTTGAACACAATGTGGAGGAAATCTGGAAGAATACATGTTCTGTAATAACCACTGCCCTTGAAAAGGCGGGGCTCCAGGGGGAGGATATCTCGGCTGTGGGGATAACAAACCAGCGCGAGACAATCATTGCATTTGATAGAATAACAGGTAAAAGCTACCACAATGCTATCGTATGGCAGGACCTCAGGGGGGCCGAGTATATAGACAAAGTTCTCTCGAAGAAGGTGAGCGAGGAGTATATAAGGCAGAAGACGGGGCTTCTCTATTCTCCGTATTTTTCTGCAAGTAAGATCAGGTGGCTTTTAGATAATGTGCCTGCCGTGAAGAAGAATGAAGAGTCAGGCCGCCTTGTTTTCGGCACAATCGACACATATATGACATATCGTCTGACGGGAGGAAAAGCCCTTGTGACGGATGTCACCAACGCTTCGCGTTATATGCTCATGAATATCGCATCCCTCGAGTGGGATGACGAAATGCTCTCACTCTTCGGCGTAAAAAAGGAAAGCCTTCCCCGGATAGTAAGTTCATCCGGGACTGTTTATGGTTATACCGACCCCGACGGCCCGTTCAAGGCATCCGTTCCCGTCTGTGGAATACTCGGGGACCAGATGGCGGCACTCTTCGGCCAGGCATGCTTTGATAAGGGAAGCAGCAAGTGCACTTACGGCACCGGATGTTTCATGCTGGCGAATGTCGGAGAGGAGATATGCTACTCCCAAAGCGGGCTCCTCACGACTGTCGGTTACCGCATCGAGGGAGAGAAGGCTGTCTATGCGCTCGAGGGCTCGGTTGCAGTTGCGGGCTCGCTTGTGCAATGGGTGAGAGATAATCTCAAGATGGTATCTTCTGCAAAGGAGCTCGACGAACTGGCCCTTTCAGTCCAGGACTGTGGTGGAGTTTATATAGTCCCTGCCTTTGCCGGGCTCTTTGCTCCTTATTGGCGTAGTGATGCACGTGGTGTAATTGCAGGCCTCACAGGTTATGCCAACAGGGCACACATATGCCGTGCCGTTCTGGAGGCAACAGCATTCCAAGCTTACGATATCTTTACGGCGATGGAAAAGGATAGCGGGGTTGAGATTTCGTCGCTGAAGGTTGACGGTGGTATGACAAACTCGTGGCCTTTGATGGCTTTCCAGAGTGATATTCTCTCCAAGCCTGTTATACGACCTGTAATTGCCGAGACGACGGCTTTGGGCGCTGCATATGCTGCCGGACTTACCGCAGGGGTATGGAAAAATGTAGATGCACTTCGTTCATATTGGAAGGAACAGACAAGATGGACGCCTACAATGGATGACAAGGAGAGGCAAAAAAAGGTAGGATTCTGGAAGAAGGCAGTGAGCCGTACACTCAACTGGGTTCCAAGTGAAGAGGAATAGAGATGATTGATTTGTTTAATAGCCTTGCACCTATCGACTATGTAAGGCTGATGGCGGAAACAATTATTCTGACATATGTTATCTACAAGTTCTACATGGCGGTCTCCGAGACGAGGGCGAGGGAACTAGCGTCGATTTTTGTGACTCTCATTTTAGTCTATGGATTTTCCTATGCTCTTCAATTGAAAGTTATCCTGGTTATAATGAAGAAGCTCTTCGTCCCGATTATGATGGGGCTTGTAGTCTTCTATACGCCGGAACTTAGGCGTGCATTCACAGGTTCCCACAGACGCTTCCTTTTCAGAACTTCCCAGACGACGGCAAGTCAGCTTGACAGTATACTCAATGCATGCACAACCCTTGTAAGTAAGAAGAGGGGGGCTTTGATAGTATTTCCGCGTCACACAGATTTGAAGAACATCTACGAGACGGGAACAAAGCTCAATGCAGACTTATCTGCAAACCTCATCCTCACCATCTTCGATCACGATACTCCCCTTCACGACGGTGCTGCTGTAGTTCTGGGTGGTAAGTGTACATATGCTGCATGTTATCTTCCGCTTTCAAAGCAGACTGCAATCAAGGATACCTTCGGCACAAGGCACCGTGCCGCTCTGGGTCTCAGTGAAGAGAGTGATGCTGTAATATTGATTGTTTCCGAGGAGACGGGTGCCGTATCACTCGCGTATAATGCCAATATCTACTACAACCTTGACACAGATGTTGTCAAGGAAATGCTGTTGATTCTTCTCTCCGGTAAGGATGTAGTTCCGGAGGATGTTAAATTAGAGAGCAGGGAGGATGATAACAATGCAGTCACAGAATAAGTTCACCTCCGCCGTATTCGGCAACTGGGTTGTCAAAGTTATATGTTTTATATCGGCACTGTGTATTGTCGTATCGATAAGATTTCTCTCTCTTACCGACAGGACGGTGACGATTCCTCTTACCGTTACACTTGCTCCGGAGAGCGATTATGAAGCAGTCTCTCTTGTACCTGATTCCATAAATATTGTAATTACAGGAGATGAAAATATCATATACCTTGTAGATCCGTCTTTGATTAGTGCAAGTGTCGATTTTTCGGATGTTGCAGAAGAGGGAATAGCAAGGAGAACTGTCTCCATCGAGTATGACAGAGATATTTTTGCTGACTATAATCTTTCTGTTTCCTCCTCGCCTCTTACAGTACGTATCCTCTTCAAAGCGAAGGCTGAATGATAAGAATAGGAACAGATATCGCGCTTATTACACGCTTTAATAAGCTCTCCGGACATACAGAGGAGAGAGTTTTCACGCCCTTTGAACTAGTCGAGGCTGGAAAGAGGGCGAGGCGTGAGGAGTACCTTGCCTCCCGCTTTGCCGCGAAGGAAGCATATTCGAAGGCACTCGGAACAGGTTTTAATGGAATAATGCCTCGGGATATCGAGATAAGAGAAGAAGAGAGCGGCATGCCTTATATCAATGTAAATGGTGAGAGAAAGGAAAAGGTCGCGCTTTCCATCTCTCATGACGGCGACTATGCTGTTGCCTTTGTAGTGATTTCAGATGAGTAGAGAAGATTGGAGAAGGCCTGAGGTTGTAATGCCTGAAAAAGGGCGGCGCATTAAACTTACACTTTCTTATGACGGTTCCTCATTCCACGGCTGGCAGGAACAGAGGGATGGGGTGACTGTTCAGGGCACAATTAAAAAGGTTCTGGAGGATTTATTGGGTGAGAGTGTTGATCTTCAGGGCTCGGGAAGGACCGACAGCGGCGTTCATGCCCTAGGGCAGGTAGCACACTTCGACACGACTTCATCTCTTGATGGAGAGAAGTTTGCCCTCATTCTCAATTCCCGCCTTCCCTCTACTATAAGAATCCTCTCCTCCGAGGATGCCTCTGGCATTTTTCATGCCCGCTTTACCTCTTACGCCCGTGAATATTGGTACTACATAAAAGAATGGAAAGATACCCTTCCTTTCGACACGTGGAGGGTGACAAGTATAAAAGTTCTACCCGATATTTCCCTTCTCAACGGCTATGCCCATGTCCTTGAGGGAACGCATGACTTTACTTCATTCTGCTCTGCAAAAGATTTATCACAGTCTAAGTACAGGGACATATATGTTTCCTCATGGACTGAAGAGTGCGACGGCTGGGGGAAAAGATTTTTCAAGTACAGGGTTGTGGGTAATGCATTTCTGTATCATCAGGTGAGAAGTATGGTGGGGACGATGATTGAATGTGGCCTCAAAGGAGAGAGCGTAGAGTCTTTTGAAAAGAGGCTTTCAAGCTGCAGGCGTGATAATGCGCTTAAAACTTATCCTTCCACGGGGTTGTATCTAGCAAGAATCAGTTATGATGAAGAGGAATACAGGTGGTTCGAGGTTGATAATGGGTGATAGGACAACTGAAGAATATTTCATGAGCGTGCTCGATGATGCGGTATCTTCAATCGAGTGCGATAAGATGGGAGAATGGCATAAGAGATACGAGTATACATTGGAGGATAGAAAAGAGCCTTCTTTTGAAGAGGATATTTCATCATGTCATAAGTGCAATGCATGCTTTTTTCGTCGTGTCTATGCTGAGGGGATTCTTAATAAAAATCCACGTGTTCTTTTTGTCTTACCGTATCCCGAGGGTGATACCATGCTCCTTCCTCCTTCCTATTCTTATTTTGCAAAGTGGGTCAAAGCCATGGGCCTGGAGACGAAGGATATAGCTCTTTCTGCGCTCATCAAGTGTCCGCTTTCGTCATTCGACCAGACTAGTGCAGAGAAATGTCGCTCTTATTTGAAAGATGAAATGACTCTTCTTTCTCCCGCATCTATTGTACTCTTGGGAAAGGAGGTTGCTTCATATATGCTGAGGCGTAGTGGAAACTATGATGATATGAGAGGACGCCAATACAGGATTAACGGTATTAAGACTTTTACAACGTATTCACCCATTGAACTTGTGAACAATATAAATCTCAGGGGAAAAATCTGGGAAGATTTGAAGTTTATCATCGCTTCAATCAATGAAGGAGTGTGATTGTGAAGTGGGTGGAGGTTGTTTTAAATGTTCCATTTGACAGGGTCTTCACCTATTCTGTCGAGGATGAGGAGGCACCTTTATTCGGGCGACGTGTTGTTGTTGAGTTCTCCAGAAGCGAGAAAACGGGATTTGTAATTGCCGATAGGGATACAATCGAAAATACCGACTATGAGATAAAGAGTATAAAGCGCGTCATAGATAAAGAGCCTGTATTCACACGAAGCCATGTAGAGATGGCAGAGTGGATGAGAGATATGTATCTCTCTCCTCTCGGTGTCAATCTCTCAATAATGATTCCTTCCGGTAAGAGGGAGAGTGAATGGGCTCCATTCTCATCCCAGATGGCTTTCAAGAGGGTTGAGAAATTAACAGAGGAGCAGGAGAAGGCCCTCACGAGGCTGAGGGAGGAGAAGAAAGGGCTCTACTATATCTTCGGTATTACAGGCTCGGGTAAGAGTGAAGTATACCTCAGGCGCGCCGAGGACATTATTCAGGAGGGAAAGCAGGTCTTGTACCTTGTTCCCGAAATAACCCTGACTCACCAGATAAGCAGAGAAGTCTATTCCCGTTTCTCTGGGCGTGTTGCAATCCTCCATTCATCACTAACTCCATCCCAGAGACTGAAAGAATGGTTCAAGATAATGAATGGCGATGTCGATATAGTAATCGGGGCCAGAAGCAGTGTCTTTGCGCCTTTTCGAAACCTCGGGCTCATAATACTTGACGAGGAACATGAAGGGTGCTACAAGAGCGGGTCGACTCCACGCTATCATGCGCGTCAGATTGCTCAATACAGAGCATCAAAGAGCGGGGCGGAGATGATTATGGGCTCTGCTACTCCATCTCTTGAGGCATGGAAACTTATAAGAGAGGGGCGCATTGAGACTCTAATCATGCGTAAACGGATTGGAGAAGGGTGCTTTCCTCATGTCACGATTCTCGATATGAAGGGTGAGACAAGAAATATAAGCCTGGTGCTTGAGAAGGAGATAAGAAATGCCCTTGAAAACAAAAAAGGTGTGATTCTCTTTTTAAACAGGCGTGGTTTTTCCTACGGCTATGTATGCGCTGACTGCGGGGAGGTTCTTGAGTGCCCGCACTGTTCTGTCTCCCTTACATATCACAAAAGGGAGAAAAGGCTTATATGCCATACATGCGGATGGTCGAGTCCGCTTATAAAGTCTTGTCCCGTATGTGGCTCGAGGGCACTGTCTCCCAGCGGCTTCGGTACTGAAATGGCTGAAGAAGAGGTGAGGCAGCTCTTTCCTTCCGCCCGCATAGCCAGGCTCGACACAGACAGCACAAAGGGTGACAAAGAGAAGACGAAGAAAATACTAGAGGATTTCAGAGATGGAAAGATAGATATACTTCTCGGTACCCAGATGATAGCAAAGGGTCTTAATTTTCCCCTTGTAACACTTGTCGGAGTTCTTAATGCCGACAGCACACTCTTCTCTTCTGATTTCAGGGCGGGGGAGAGGACATTCGATTTATTGTATCAGGTGGCTGGAAGAGCCGGAAGATACCGCGCCGACGGAAGGGTTATTATACAGACCAATCAACCTACCGCCCGAGCGATTACTTCAGTTGCGCTCAATAGTGTTGTTGATTTCTACGACAGGGAACTCATAGAGAGAAGAGAGACAGGATTTCCTCCATACTCAAGGCTTATTAATCTGACAGTGCGGAGTAGAATTGAAGAAAAGGCGAGAAAAGCAGCCGAGGATCTTGAAAGAAAGGCTCTGGAAATTGCAGGAGAAAATAAGAGCATAGAAATATTCTCAGCTTCTCCCTGTCTGATTGAAAAAGTTGCCTCTTCCTGGCGCTATCATGTGCTCCTGCGCTCTACAAATATAAGAGAGCTTCTCTCCTTTACAAAAAGACTCGTCAACGAGTATAAAGTCCCGTCCAATGCACACCTTGAGATAGATGTGGATCCATCAGCCGTGCTTTAAGACTCAATCAAAACGTTCCCGTTCCTGGAGTAGAAAAGCCATATTAACATGGTGATTATACACTCAAATACATAGTGGAAAGCTCTTGTAATATTACCCGTATATAAAAAACCGTACATAACGGGGAGCATTATGAGAAAGCGGAGGGTAGTTGAGAAGAGAATGGTTCTCACAGCGCACTTGAACTTCCCCATAAGGGCTACTAGAGAGACAAAATAAATGACAACTGTTATGAACGGAAGCAACAGGAGAGCGAGGTCTATGTAGTCAACCCATGTTACAAGGCTGACCCTGCCAAGGGTATATACATTGCCGAGGGATGTGAAAATGCCCAGTGCAATACAAAGCGGCAGGTAGGCGTAAATGATTAGTTTATGCAATATTGTTTTTGCTCTATTTTTGTCTTTCATAGTTCAATTGTATTTTCGAATAAGCTTTTTTTCCATTCTTTAATTGGTTTTATGTGTAGTTTTTGCTAAAGTTTTCACCATTATGTATACAAGAGAAGAAAGAGTGAACTTTGTCCTGAGTGTAATAGAAGATAAAAAACCGAGAGTTATTGTAGTCGACGGCAAATGTGCTTCGGGTAAGACAACGCTTCAGGAGGACCTCGGAAAACATATATCTTTCTCCCTTGTCAGCATGGATGACTTCTTTCTCCCTCTAGAACTCAGAACAAAGAGCCGTTTGTCCGAGAGGGGTGGAAATGTACACTACGAGAGATTCATCGAAGAGGTAATAAGGCCGTTGAAAGAGAAGAAAAGCTTCTCATACCGTAAATTCTCGTGCTCTACAAATTCATATACCGGAAAAGTAAATGTGGGATGTAGTGGACTTATAATAGTGGAGGGTAGTTATGCCATGCATCCTGCCTTCTCCCGCTATTGGGACATAGCGCTTCTCTTGACAGTCTCTCCCTCCGAGCAGATAAGACGTCTTTCTCTCCGCTCTCCGGATAAACTGGATATGTTCATCTCCCGCTGGATTCCCATGGAGAACGATTACTTCTCCCATTGTAATGTCTTTGAACGGGCTCAATATATTCTTTGATTCTCAATCCGCTCACGCTTCTTCTTTCATATAGTGGAAAAAACCTGTATATTAAAAGCAAGGAATAAACAATGGAAACAGTACTAGATATAGTAAAAATTGGTGATGAGATATTAAGAAAAAACTGTAAAGAGGTTAACTCTTTCGACGATTCGTTCAGATTGCTGACTTCTGCCATGCTTTCAACCCTTGAAGAGGCTGATGGGGTGGGGCTTGCGGCTCCTCAAATCGGAGTCGACGGCAGATTCTTCGTTGTCGATATACGTGACGGGAAACAATATGTTTTTGCCAATCCCGAGATAATTGAGACAAGTGAGGAGACCGGGCCTTATGAAGAAGGATGCCTTTCCATTCCCGGAGTTTACTACAAAGTAATAAGGCCTACCAGAGTAAAGGTTTATGCCCGTGATGAATACGGTAAGCCATTCACACTTGAGGCTGACGGACTTCTTGCGCGTGTAATACAGCACGAGTACGATCATCTTAACGGCCGTCTCTTTATAGATCACCTTTCTCTCGATGAGAGGGAAAAGGTTCTCAACCTGTATGAAAAGAAGAACTTTCTGAAGAATAGAAAGGGTAATAAATCAACAACGAATATATAGGCCCCGATACTGTTGTCCTACTCTCTCGCTCTACGGCCCATGTTTAAAGAGTCTCGATGGGTACAGAGTGATGCGGGTTCTAAACCTCATCGTAACATTGGCGAAGGAGGATGGAGGCGGCGACTCCGTTACCGCAGGAGAGACGGGACGCGGCGACGTTTTATCTCCACTCCAGTTCGGCTCAGGCAGGGCTCTAGTGGAGGTATTTTAAGATATTACCAGTTTTCTCCCACGTGAGAATGGCCGGGGGAGGAAGCTTGAAGGAGTATAACAATGAAGATTCTTTTCTGCGCTACGGACTCAATAGCCATACCTTTACTTGATGTGCTTTCCTCAAAAGCCATGGTGGCGGCAGTTTTCACTTCGCCCGATGCTCCGAAAAAACGTGGCTCAGGCTTTGTCCCGTCGCCTATTAAGGTAAAGGCACTATCCCTCTCTCTTCCCGTCTACACACCTGAACACTTGAATAGAAATGAAAGAGAGATAGTCTCCACGCTGGGGGTCGACAGCCTCCTCTCTTTTTCTTATGGAAAGATTTTCGGGCCTAAGTTCTTATCTCTTTTCAAGTATACTTTCAATGTTCACCCATCTGCTCTTCCCTTATACCGTGGCTGCAGCCCGATATTTGCTGTCATAAAGAACAGGGAAAAAGAGAGCGCGATTACTGTCCAGAGAATAGCTGAAGGTATTGATGAGGGTGAGATATATGGATCCCTGCCACTCTACCTTGACGGAACAGAGACAAGTGAGAGCCTTGAGAAGGTAATATCTCAAGAGGCGACAGGCTTTGTTCTTTCCGTACTTGAAAGTGTGGAAAACATAATCCCCTACCCTCAGAGGGGAGAGGCAACATATACTGGATTCATCAATAAGGATGACGGAAGAATTGTCTGGAGTAAAAGTGCCTCGGAGATACATGCCCTTATAAGAGCCTCCTATCCATGGCCCAAGGCATGGTGCTTATATAATGAAGCTCCATTTATAATCACAGGTGTTCATTCCTCGTCATTCCTTCCCTTCGAAGAGTCCTGTGAGGCACCCGGAACAGTTGTAGCACTCGATAAGAAGAAAGGCCTCAAGGTTGCAACAGGAGAGGGATACCTCTACGTTACGCGTGTCCTTCCTCCTATGAAGAAGGAGATGGACGCACTCTCATTCGTCAACGGCAACAGAGGAATAATCGGAGCGAGGTTCTCATAAGAGCATCTCTTGATGGATGGTAAATGACAGAAGGAAAGCTCTTAATTGAAAAGAGCCATCCCTTTAAGAGATGACCCCTTTCATAGCCTTTGGTTGTTGGGTTTAAATCAAGAAGGAAGTTCCTTCAATTCAATGTATATTTTTCTTACAAAGTAGAGCGTGATGACGGCAGTGAGGATATCTGATAGAGGAAATGACCATAATAGTCCGTCAAGTCCCATCCAAAGCGGCATCAGGAGAGGAAGGGAAACTCCAAATATAATTTCTCTTGTAAGCGATATAAGTGTGGATTCCTTTGCCTTTCCATATGACTGGAGGAATATGAATGTTCCCTTGTTTATGGTTGCAAGAGCCAACATACACAGATAGATTCTGAAGCATTTAACTGTAAAACTGGCGTAGTAGATGCTCTCGTTTGCTGATCCGAAGAGAGATGCAATCTGGAGAGGAAAGACTTCTACTATGAAAAGTGAAATGGCTCCGGTCACAGCTTCAGCTAGAAGAAGGTGCGAAAAAAGTGATTTCACCCTGTCATATCTTCCGGCTCCCTTATTGTAACCGACAATGGGGATTGCTCCTGCTGCAAGTCCTATCGCAATAGATATTGCAATTTGGAAGAACTTCATGACTATTCCAAGGACGGCAAGAGGTATCTGTGAGTATTCAGGCTTGCCGAATATCGGGTCGAGTGCGCCGTATTTAGTGCAGCTTGACTGGACGGCAGCCATGCTCAAGACAAGAGATACCTGTGAAAGCAGGCTCGTGAGCCCGAGAGACAAAAAGCTCTTTATGACACTTTGCGAGAGGATGAAACTTTGCTTTTCCAGTTTTACTGTCTTCATGTGAAAGAGGTATCCCAGTGATAAGGCCGCAGTCAGAATCTGGCCCATTACTGTTGCTACTGCTGCTCCCATCATGCCCCAGCCGAATGTGTAGATGAAAATGGGGTCGAGTATTATGTTTGCCACAGCTCCCGAGAGAGTTGCAACCATGGCAAAGCGCGGGGATGAGTCGCTGCGGATTATAGGATTGAGAGCCTGTCCGAATACGTAGAACGGAATACCGAGTGTTATGTAGAAAAAGTATTGTTTACTCAATGCGAATGTCTCATCGTTGACTCCACCTCCGAATAAAAGAAGAAGAGGCGTTGCGAATAGAAGATAGAGAAGGGTGAGGACAATACTTGAGAGCAAAGCTAGGATAACGGCATTACCGACAGTCTTTCCGGCTATTTTTCCGTTTCCCTCCCCGAGGGAAATACTGCTAAATGCACATGCGCCGTCCCCAATCATCACAGCAACTGCCAGGGCAAGCACAGTCATAGGGAATACAACTGTGTTAGCCGCGTTTCCATTGGAGCCGAGATAGGGAGCGTTGGCGATGAAGATCTGGTCGACGATGTTATAGAGTGCCCCTACAAGAAGTGAAATTACACAGGGAAGTGAGAACTTCCTCATGAGTTTTCCAACTTTTTCCGTTTCAAGTGAAGAGTTGAGCTTTTCTTCCATTTTTACCTTCCTTCCCGTGTAAAAAAAGACACGGAGTTAATTTCTGTGTCGTATCGGAAGTGTGCTCTTCTTGTATCGTGTCGCGTATTTTTTAACATTTTCGGGGGAGGAAAATCAAGAAGGAGATGATTGAAAATGGTTTGGGGATGATTCATAAAGCTTAAGCATACATTTGTTGTCTTGCTCGAAAACGAACACCATATATAAGGACAAACTCTATCATCATCAGGTGTATCTGTAGGAATGTGTAATCCTAAAAATCATTAAGTCAACAATATATTATAGTCATTCATAAAAGAGCCGGAATGGATGGGCTCTTTGTTGCCCGATAGTCAAAATATGGAATAGAATTGTAAAAGGACGAAGAATAGGATGGGTGCTTCAGAATAAGCAAAGGAGGAGGAAATGGCAGAAAGTCAGAACATTGAGTATAAAGAATCCTGGCGCGACAAGTATCTTAATTGAAGACTTGTGAATTGCTTGAGCCTGTAACCTAGTATGAAAAGGGTAAGTATAGGTTTACTGTGTAATAGTTTGATTCTGGAGGCTTAATTGTGGATATTACTCTCAACTATGAAGAAAGAGGAGAAGGGAAAGTGTTGATACTTCTTCACGGCAATGGTGAGGACCATACCAATTTCTCCACTCAGCTTGAAGATTTCAGCAGATACTACAGGACTATCGCACTCGATACTCGCGGCCATGGGCTCTCTTTGCGGGGCGATAAGCCCTTCACTCTCAATCAATTTGCCGATGATTTATACGATTTTCTTGTAGATAAGAATATCGATAAGGCGTCTCTTCTCGGCTTCTCCGACGGCGCCAACATAGCCCTAATCTTTACGCTCAAACATCCTGATATGATAGAAAAATTGATTCTCAACGGTGGCAATCTCTTTCCCAGGGGATGTAAGAAGAGCACACTCGACTGGATAAGAAATGAATATGACAAGGCAGTAGAAGACAATGACGAGGCAACAAAAGAATTGATGGCCTTAATGCTCTTCCAGCCGCATATAGCACCATCAGAACTTAAAGAACTCAAAATGCCTGTTCTCGTTGTGGCAGGCACTACCGATATGATAAAGAAAAGTCACACAAAACTTATTGCAGATAGCATTCCTTCATCCAGACTCTGTTTTATAGAGGGTGACCACTTCATCGCTTATAAGAAAAGCCGGAAATTTGATAAGGTTGTTCTTGATTTCCTCCTTGGAGTAGAATAGGGCTATGTACTCCAGCTGGAATAACTACAGAGACTATCTAAATAAGAAATATGGAGGCCCGTTCTATCGTGTCGGTGTTGACGGGGGATTCAACTGCCCCAACCGCAATGATGACCACTCGGGAGGATGCTCTTTCTGTGATGGGACGGGGAGCGTTGCTGTATATCAGAGACGGAGTGAGAGTTCCTTTTCGCGCTCGTCGGACTATGAGGAGCGTGTTGCAAAGACAATAACCGCACGCTATGCCTCAATGGAGGCTCAGATATTGAAGGGGTTGGAGTTTATAAAAAGGCGCTATAAAGCCCATGATGCGGCACTCTATTTTCAAAGCTGGACTAATACCTATGATAAACCTTCCGTTCTAAAGAAAATCTATGATAAAGGGCTCTCGTGCTATAATTTCAGAGAGCTTATTGTCTCGACACGTCCCGATTGTATTTCCGACGAAGTGTGTGAATTGCTTTCGTCTTATATAACACCCGAGCGTGAAGTCTGGGTTGAGCTGGGGCTCCAGACAGCAAATGATGAAACTCTCAAAAGAATTAACCGCGGCCACGACAGCCAGTGCTTCCTACTGGGGGCGAGAAGGGCGAAGAAATACGGTCTTAAGGTATCGAGTCACATAATATTGGGGCTTCCCGGGGAGACACGGGAAGACTACAGAAAGACAATTTCTTATGTAAACGATTCTTCCGATGCTGTGAAAATCCATAATCTGCATATAGCAGGTGGAACAAGAATGGCAGACGAGTTTTATCTGGGGGAGGTAGTCTCCTCATCGACGGAACGTCACAAAGAGGACTCGGCCTATGCTCTGAGACTGCTCCGAGACGATATCATAATAGAGAGGCTTGTATGTGATACACCCTCTCACAGACTTATAGAGCCGAGACACTTTATGGATAAGTCTCTCTTTTTACGCACTCTTGATGACTACATGAAAGAAAACGGCTTTAAACAGGGTGACCTATATTCTCCTGATGAGGTTTTCCAGCTCTTTGTATGACGAAACAGAGTAAGTTGCCTTATCTGATTTCTTTCCATCGAAGTTGAGGTAGATACTCTCCATTCCGGCATTCACCGCACCCATGATGTCGCTGTTCTCGCTGTCCCCGATCATGATGCATTCGTCTTTTTCTTTACCAAGGTTTGTGAGAATAAACTCAAAAAGCTCCTTCTGCGGCTTATGAAATCCGATTTCACTGCTGATATAGATGTTGTCGAAGTATTTCTCTATACCTGTGTCCTTAAGTCTCTGACGCTGTATCGAAGCAATTCCATTGGTGACGAGAGACTTCGGCCGCTCTTTGATGCTTTCGAGAAAAAGTGATGCGCCGTCAAGAAGAATACCGTTATGGGCAAGAAGATTCCTGAATAGAAGTGCTGCTTCAAGCGGGGAATAGTCAAGACCGCGGCGTTTAAAGAAGAGATCCCATCTCTTTACTTCAAGTGTGTCGAGATCGAGTGTGCCGTCCTCATACGCCTTCCAGCAGGCTCTGTTACCTACTTCATAGTCTTCAATCGTTTTCTCATCATATTCCATGTGGAAAGAAGAGAAGAGCTTTCTCAGTCCTATTTCTTCTGTAACTTTGAAGTTCCAAAGAGTTTCATCTGCGTCAAAAAGTAAGTATTTCACACAGAAAGTCTAACATATTCGCCTGATTTTGCTCTACACGAATTGTCTTTTTGGTGTCATATTAAGGAAGAGGAAAAAAATGAAAAGCGCAATATTGTTTTGGTGCGCAGGTCTTATTGCCCTGCTTTTTGGAGTTTTCACTATTATGGAACCTGCAACGGTTCTAAATATCGCATGTATTGTTTTCTCTTTGATTCTTGCCTTACGTGGTTTGAGGAGAATAGTTGATGCCATACGTTTCAAGAAGAATGCTTTGTCTGTTGTCGTTGACGGTGCTAAGATAGACCTTGGTATACAGAAGCGCATCAGGACAACACTTTTATGCGATGGTATTGGAGCCCTGGCTATAGGAATTGCAGCATTTGTTCTGACTCTCACCTCTCTCCAAAACGGTGGCGAAGCTACAATGAAGGGTGTTGTATATGCTGTTGCTGCAGGGTTTATGTATACGGGAGTCGCAAACCTTATCGAGAGCCACCGCTTGAAGCCCTATCCTGTGCTCAGTGATGCTTTCAGGTCGAATTCCCTTGTCTACATACTGACATCTGTCCTTCTTTTTGCTTTCCCGTTCTTCATCGGACAGACAGTCATGAACATCTTCGGAATCATATTGATTATCGCAGGCGTATCTCTCTTTGTATGGGGAATCAGAATATTCTCGCTATCAAGGAAAATAAGTAAGACAGTTAAATATAAAGAGGTAAAGAATTTATTCTAGCAAAAATCCCTCATTCGCCCTTTTTCTCGGTTGACAAGAAATATTCTGCAATCGATACTAAAAAGAAAAAACACCAATTGAGGGATTATATGACAATAGACTTTTCAAAGTATAAGGACGGGCTTGTACCTGCAGTAGTTCAGGATGCCGTGACACGTAATGTCCTTACAGTAGGCTTCATGAACGAGGAGGCTTATTCATTAACACTGGAGAGGGGGCTTGTCACATTCTATTCCCGCAGTAAAGGCCGTATCAGGGTGATGGGAGAAAACAGCGGCAACTACATAAAGGTTAGGGAGATTCTTGTCGACTGTGACGGCGACACACTTCTTGTCAAAGCTATGCCGTCGGGGCCTGTATGTCACACCGGAAGTGATACATGCTTCGGGGAAGATAACAGACCCGATGATTTTTCCTCCCCGGAATTCCTTTTTTATCTTGAATCTGTAATACAGGACCGTAGGCTTAATCCAGTGGAAGGCAGTTATACAAACCATCTCTTCTCAAGGGGGTTGAATAGAATTGCCCAGAAGACAGGAGAGGAGGCAGTCGAGCTTGTGATTGCGAGCAAGGACGATAATAAGGAGCTTTTCTTAGGTGAGGCTGCAGATTTGATGTATCATTTTCTGGTACTCCTTGCACAGAAAGACTCCACACTATCGGAAGTTGTGGATGTCCTTAAGGACAGACATTCCAGGTAAATCAATAAATAATACACAAAAATGTAACTTTTGTTGCTTTATTGTTGTTTAGATTGTATTATTTTATAGTAAATCTGAATAAGTGAGGATTAAATTATGAAGAAATTTCTTGTTCTTTTAGTTGTTTTTGCACTTGTATGTACTTCGGTATTCGCATCTACATTCCAGGTTGGTGGTACTGCAAGATTCGGTGGAGACTTTACAGATTTCGAGACATATAAGGAAATCTCGAACTATGACTTCGGTCTCGATACAAGATTAAACCTCGGTATCTTCGGAGTAGCTGCTAATGTTCTTTTCGGAAAGAACAATGACAATGTCGTTCTTAACCCGATTGTTACCGCAAACCTCCACGTTGACTTCAAGGTTTTAGAGATTGCATTAGGTGTAGGTTATGCTCTTCCTGTCGAATTCAGTGACGACGGTGTTATTATCGACGGCCAGCCTGCAAGTGAACTCTGGGAAGTATTGAAGAACTCTCAGCTTCTCGGCCGTGCTTCAGCTCTTGTCAACCTCGGTCTTGTCGGAGTTGGACTTGACTACACAATTCCGTTCTCGACAATCGTTGATTATGCTAAGGGCGAGGACCTGGCGAATATGGAATCTTTCAAGCAGGGCAAATTCGCTGTATCAGTACTTGTCAATTTGTTCTAAACTCTTTTATGAGTTATCTTTTCTCCACTTTAACCGGTGGAGATTTATTTTTATAATATCCGGTATGGATAATAAATATACCGATTTTGCGATTGAAAAGGCTCTTTCTCTTCTTTCTGTCGACAGCCCGACAGGCTACACCGATGAGGTGAAAGATCTTGTAAAGAAAGAATTCGAAGCTCTGGGATTCAGAGGCCGCGTTACAAATAAAGGGGGCGTTATTGTCGACCTTGGAGGCGAGGATGATAATGACGGGCTATGTATTATGGCCCATATGGATACTATCGGGGCAATTGTCAGCGAGATAAAAACTAACGGACGCTTGAGAATGGATAAACTGGGTGGATTACACCCGAGTGGAGTCGAGGGTGAGAATGTCCGCATTCACACACGTGATGGTAAGGTCTACGAAGGGACAATACAGATTCCCAATCCGAGTGTACACGTTAACGATGACTTTGACGGCACAAAACGTGACTGGAAGACACTTGAGTGTGTCATAGATGAAGTTGTTTCATCTTACGATGATGTGAGGAAGCTTGGAATCGAGGTAGGAGACCCAATCTGCCTCTTTACAGGTGCACACGTAACTGAATCAGGGTACATAAAAAGCAGATTTCTTGACGATAAGCTCTCCCTTGGGATTCTGCTTGCCCTTGCCAAATACATCAGTGATAACGCCCTGACACTCAAGAGACACACCTACATACACATAACTGTTTATGAGGAAGTGGGACACGGCGCATCCTCAAGTGTACCGGAGGGCGTGACAGAAGGCCTTTCTATCGATATGGGCTGTGTCGGAGAGGGGCTTAAATGCACGGAGAGGGAAGTGAGTATATGCGCAAAGGACGCAAGAGGACCGTATAACTACCAGATGGTCGGTAAGCTCATCCAGGCCGCAGAGAAGGAAGGGGCTTCTTATGCAGTTGACGTATACAACCATTACTCATCCGACGTCGAAGCATCCCTGTCCGGTGGCGCAGATATACGCCACGGCCTTATAGGCCCTGGAGTTTTTGCCTCACACTGTAATGAGCGCAGTCACCGTGACGGGGTCAGAAATACACTGCTTGTTTTGAAGGGCTATCTCGAAATCTAAGATTTCTCCTCTTCTATTTCAAGCATTATCTCACCCATGATTCCGCTCTCTACAAACGACGAGTAGGAGTCAAGGGTGAAAATAATATGGTCGACTACAGGAATCCCTAATACCTTACCCGACTTTATTATCCTCTTTGTTGCTGCGATATCTTCCCTGCTTGGAATAACCCTTCCCGAGGGATGGTTGTGTGCAATTACTATCTGGACGGCATGATGCTTTATGGCCTCAGCAAATATCTCCCTGGGGTGGAAGAAGGCCTGGTTTATGTATCCAACCGATGCTACATGGATGTGTAGTATTTCAAAGGCTGCATTCATCGATAACACTATCAGCTGTTCCTGTTCTCTCGTTGCAAAGTGCCTTATCTCCTGATAGATATCCTGATGGTGATTGTATTGCCTGGGCTTACGGTTTGTCTTTCGTCTCCCGAACTCCAGGGATGCAAGGATTCTCAAGCCTCTTATTCTTCCCACTCCCTCTGTGTTTATCAACTTCGCAAGTGGAAAGCTTGTGCCCTTATCGACAATGGAGAGTACAGCCGAGCACACATCATCCTCTTTCTGAAGAGGTTTATCGTCTGCTATCAGGAGCATTACCAATTCTTCGTCCGAGAGCGCCCTTGCTCCCTTTTTTTCAAGTTTTTCTCGTATTGATTCAAGTTTAGTAGTTTCCATACTACTTAAACGCAATAATTCTCTTTTTTGTCAAAAGAAAAGCGGAAGTTCGATTAAATTAGGTCATTTTTGTTTTGGGAGCTACCGTTACATTGTTAACTTCCTGAGAAAGTTTCACTAAAATCCGACAGTTATCTTCATTTTAGTCTTGGTAATTCGTTAAAAGAAAAGTAACAGTTCAGCCCTGGGGGGTATGAGGCATGACGTCCAGGCCATTCTCAGCTA
>CAVFNE010000009.1:0-28500 GCA_963623755.1 Muribaculaceae bacterium
TGACTCTTGAGGATTTCAGAAAGGCTGCAGCAGCTTACAGCAATTGAATCCAACCATAGATAAGATAAATAGAATTGTTCCTTCTACTGATAGAGGTGGAAGGAGCTTTTTTTAAGGGTGTTATATCAGTAATCATGTTCTGTTGATTGCCTTTTTAGCGGAATTAACATTGTATGGGCTTAGAAATAGAAAACCCGCTCGATGTTCCTCTCGGTGTGTTAGTCAATCAGTCATAAAGCTTTTTTTTGTCGGGGTTTCCGAGACTGATTGAAATCAGCTTTTTAGAGGTAAAGCTGTTTAAATTCAATAAAACCACAGGTTTCTTCTATCTGTAAAGTCGAAAAAAAGGGTTTAGCTTTATAGCTATCGTTATATTGATTGTTCATAGTCACATTAAGAAGCAAAGATATTTTCTCAACCAGAAAACTCTGAAAAATCATGACTTATCCAAGGCGGGGATGGGTATTTGTTGCGTTTGATCTAAAACGCATGGACAATCCATGAAGAATTTTCTTGACTAGCTTTGTAACATGCGATATTGTGTATGTAAATTAATTAGTAAAGTTTCTTAAATAATAAGAAGGAGGGATAGATGAATAAGCGGAGTAAAAGTAAGAGAGAGTTTTACCTGACTTATCTTGGGATGTCTCTGCCGGCAGTTGTCATATATTTAGCGGTTATGGCATTTCCGACTATATATTCCATTTTCTTATCATTGAGCGATTATCAAGGGGGAAATCTATTTACACACAAGATTTCGATTGTGGGGTTTGACGCATACAAAACTGTTTTTGAAGATGAGTATTTTTATGTTGCACTTAAGAACAATTTTTTGATTGTTTTAATCTCAGTTTTCGGCCAGATACCATTGGGATTCCTTTTTGCATATATCCTGCAGAGGGGGATGGTAAAGTACAGAGGTTTTTTCCAGACGATGATTTATCTTCCATGCGTAATATCTACAGTTGTAATCGGGCTCTTATGGAAAAGCTTTTTCTCTCCTACCGGTGCATTTACTGAGTTGATACGTCACTTTAATCCTCTTTATGAAGCGGGAGTCAGTAGATTCCCTATGGTTAAGGTCTTGTTTGTAATGCTTTGGATGTATACAGGTACATATCTAATAATCTTTACCGCAAATCTGCAGAAGATAGATGTCTCAATAATCGAGGCAGCTAAAATAGACGGTGCTACAGAGCTTCAGACTTTGCGGCACATAATAGTGCCGTCTTTATCCGGCGTGATAGTCACATCCTCGATTCTTGCAATAGCTGGATCTTTGAAAAGCTTTGATCTTGTTTATATTATGACTGCCGGCGGACCCGCAAACAGAACAACTGTACTTTCACTTTTTATGTACGATAAAGCATTCAAAGGAGCTCCTGATTATCCTGTGGCTAATGCGATATCGACCATAATGGTGATAATCAGCTTCACTCTTATCGGTATTACCAAACTTGTGGAAAAGAAAATCGGAGGTAAAGAGTAATGGCGGATATCAAAGACAACAACAGAGCGGCTAGAGTCTTCAATTTCTTCACATATGTCATCTTGATTTTCTTTTCGCTTCTTGCAATTGTTCCTCTTTTGTGGCTTCTGATGAATTCTTTCAAAACAACACAGGAGTTCATGATGAATAAGCTTGGACTTCCGGGAAGAATCGAAGGGTACGGGCCGACGATAATTAATTACAAAGACGCCTGGGTTAGGGGTAAATTCTTTGTGTTGATTCTCAACAGTCTCTTCTATACGTCAATTACTGTGCTGGCAGTTATATTCTTATCTTTGATGGCGGGCTTTGTCTTTGCTAAATTGAAGTGCAGGGCTACAAAATATCTTCATGGTTCATTTGTAATAGGATTATTGTTGACAATTCAATGTATTATGGTCCCATTGTTTTTGATTGTGAATGCATTCGGACTGTACAATACAAGGTTGGGTGTTCTTATACCCTATATAGGAATATCATTGCCAATGGGAGTATACCTGAGCACTGAATTTATAAAGGCCATTCCAGATTCGCTCATTGAGAGCGCAAGAGTTGATGGGGCACGTTATTTCACTATTTACCTGAGAATAATAGCTCCTATGGCTAAGCCTGTGGCGGTGACGACTGCCATATTGAGTGTATCCGGCATTTGGAATGAATTCATGCTGATCAACATCCTTACAAGTAATGATAGTCTGAAGAGCTTGCCTGTGGGTATAAATCAATTTGCGGGTACATTGAGCACGGATTATGGAAAACAATTTGCCGCATTGATTATAGGTTTGATTCCAATGCTTATTTTCTACTTTATATTCAGAAAAGAAATAACAAAGGGTGTAACTGCCGGTGCAGTAAAAGGATAAATGATTCTTTCAAAAGGAGGAAAGTATGAAAGAAATTAAGAAAATCGTTATCGTATTAATTGTGTTACTTTTTGCTTCTGTATCGATTTCTGCCAAAGGAGAGAAGGAAAGCGCAGATAGAGCAGAGAACGGAAAGATAAAACTTTCTGTATTGTATTATTGTGACAATACTGCAGCTAATGCAGCAGATGAAGAGGAAGTTATATGGGAGAAGTTCAAACAAGAGAATCCCGATATCGAGCTTGAGATTGAGAATCTCTTCGGAGAGGTGTTCCTGCAGAAGACTGAGGCTTATCTTGCTTCTGGAAATCTACCTGATGTCATATATATGTGGGCCGGAGGAAAGAGTGCAACTGTCCATAAAACGGGGGCAGTTAAAGATTTGATGCCACTTTTGGAGAAGGATGGATTGGTTGACCACTACAATCCTGCAGTATTGGTTTCTCAATACGGCGGCTATCTGGCAGAGCTTCCCGAAGGAATAACTGCTTCTCATGTTTTATATGCAAATACAAAGCTTTTGAAAGAGAATGGGCTGGAATTGCCGAAGACCATGGATGACCTTATTGCAATGGTACCGGTGCTGAGAGCAAATGGCATAAATGTATTTGGAATGGATAATATGACGACATGGGTTATGCAGTCGACACTTTTCTCCTGTATAGTAGGAAGGATGGGTGGCGCTGATTGGTATGAAAGGCTAGCATCCGGAGAAATTACGTTCACCGATGATTGGTTTGTTAGATCCCTTGAGATTGTCGACGAGTTATATTCTACAGGTGTAATCAATAGAAATTCGCTTAATTCGACATATGGTACAAGCACAGGGGAGTTTGCTCTTGGAAAGTGTGCATTCCTTGTGGATGGTGACTGGGCCAGCTCAAGCCTTGTAACGGATAATACAACGGGAAAAGCTTTATTTGATAGAGATGCACAGGAAAATGATATCGAGATGATAGTCTTCCCCGAGATAGAAGGTGAGGTTGTTCACAAAACGACAAGTGGTACAATCGGAACAGGTTTTGCAATCAGTGCATCAATTGCGGAAGGTTCGAAAAAGGAAGAGGCTGCATGGAGACTCGTGAAATACCTTCAGGGTGAATATGTACAGACTTATCGACTTGCTATCGGACTTGCATTCCCAAGCTTATTGGATGTAGACGTTGATGAAGTTATAAAAGAAAACAATCTTGAACCGATTGTTGCAAAGAGAGCAAAATTCTATCAGGAGCATGGGACGACCCCGGTTATTGATGATGTTCTTGATTCTGCTGTTTCAAATATCATCGATATCGGGCTCCAGGAATTGGGATTGGGAGAAAAGACTGTGATGGAAGTTGCACTTTCTGTCCAGAAGGCTTGGGAGAAATACAACAAATAGAATGAATAAGCTGTCTCCGAGAAAGAGACAGCTTGTAAAGAATTCAAAGAGAGTTGAGAGTATGAAAATTCTGCTTAATCAAATAGGCTATATAAAAAATGATGCCAAAAAAGTGATAGTACAGGTGAATGACAATGAAAGCTTTGATTTCTTCGAGATTTTTGATGTTGAAGAAAAAGAAGTATTGTGCAGGGCACCTCTTACATATTGCGGCCCTGTTGCAAAATGGAATACAGGCAATTACTACATAGGATATTTTTCTGATTTTACTCAAACCGGATCCTTTAAGATTAAAGTGGGTGGTAAATTTTCAGAGATTTTCGAGATAACAGAATATTTGGTTAATTTGAGGCTTATCAACGCTAATACTTATTTCTTCAAAGCACAGCGTTCAACAGGTGAGTGGCTCAATGAGGACAGACATCTTTCATTCAGGGGGCCGAGAAAAGGTACTATGGATTTGCACGGTGGTTGGTTTGATGCTTCAGGAGACCATGGTATACACCTTTCTCATCTCTCCCACAGCACATATTACAATCCACAGCAGACGGGATTCTCTGTCTATGCATTTTACAAGGCTTATGAATTTATAAAAGAGAAGAAATACCCTTCTTATGAAATATTGGCCAAACGAATGATTGATGAAGGGGCCTGGGGCGCGGATTTTCTGATGCGCCTTCATGCTCCATCGGGTTCTTTCATCAGGTCGATAAGGCGTGAGGAAGACCTTAATCATATGGATGAGATAAAGGGAACAAGGGGAATCGGCTTTGAATACCATTCAAGCTCCGATCAGTTTTCAGCAAAAGCTTCTACATCAGATGTGGAGAGTGTGGACGATACAAATTATGAAGCATCTCTCCGTAGTGGCGGGGCAATGGCAATTGCAGCCCTCGCAATAGCCTCAAAGTACGAATCTTCCTCATATGATTATACGGAGAAACAGTATCTTCAGGTAGCGGGAGCTGTGTATGCCTACCTGAGGGCAAATAACGAAAAGTATACAAATGACGGGAAGTGGAATTTTGTAGATTACTTTACTACGCTTATTGCTTCTGTTGAGCTGTACAGGGCAACGGGAGAAGAGTTTTATCTCGATGATGCCAGAAGGTGGGCTGATTTCACTATTGCATCTACTCTGAAAATAAACGGGAACGAAGCTCGTTTTGAATATGTGAGTGGAATGCCCTATCACCATGCTTCTGATGAAGGGCTCCCGATTGTTGCATTACTCTCTTATATGGAAATTGAGAATAACAGCGAAAGAAGAAACACTGCACTTGGGATATGT
The DNA here is from genome assembly GCA_963623755.1 of Muribaculaceae bacterium. Taxonomy (GTDB): domain Bacteria; phylum Spirochaetota; class Spirochaetia; order Sphaerochaetales; family Sphaerochaetaceae; genus Ornithospirochaeta. Next base: position 5,025 of record CAVFNE010000009.1, read on the forward strand.
GAAGATGTGATGAGGCATAAGATGAAGATATCGAACCTCATCAATAATCCTTTTGACTATCCACTGGAAGAGGTTTTACAGAATGGAAAAGTGAAGACTCAATTCTTTTTTCCTCATAAAACGACTGTTTCTCCATGGTGGCAGGGTGAGGATGCTAGGTTAGCTTCCATCTCCACCGCTTCTTCCTATCTTGAGAGATATACAGAAGACTCTGTTTTGAAAGAGTACCTGAGGAGTGTATCGTGTTTCTGTCTGGATTGGATAATGGGGCAAAATCCATTTGATGCCTCGATGATAGAAGGATTCGGGAGGAATAATCCTCAATATTTCTTCTATGAACATTATGATTATCTCAATTGCCCCGGTGGAATTGTTAATGGAGTTACGAGTGGTATTGAGGATGAGGAGTCAATAGATTTTGTCACAGAGCCGAGAGACGGAATTACAGATAATTGGCGCTGGGCTGAGCAATGGATTCCGCACGTATCATGGTTTATACTGGCTAAAAGTATAAAAAAGGAATAATTGGGGTAGAAAGGAAGATGGATACTTATGTTCCCGGATATTTGAAAGCTAAAAATAGAAAATTGACATTCAATCTTTTTCAGAAGTATGGAGAATTATCACGAGCTGAAGTTGTGTCTCTGTCTAATATGAGCTTTCCGACAGCGAGCAAAAGCATAGATTATCTCCTTTCCAAAGGAATTATTTTAGAGACTGATAAAGTTGATGAGTCAATGAAAGGACCAGGCAAGAAGAGAAAAACGTTGTGCTTCAACCCCACCGTCTTCAAAGCGGTATGTTTGAACTTTGAAGGTCAATTTGTTGAGGTTGGTCTTGTTGATTTGAATGGCACAGTCTACTTGAAGGAGAGATTGCCCTTTGCAGATTTCGAGGATGAAAGTCGTCAGAGGGAGTTGGCTTGCTGCATTTCTAAGCTGACAGCGTCAGAAGAGTCAAAAATCCTCGGCATGGGTATTGCCATTCCGACGACCGTCAATCCCAACACCGGCGAAGTTCTAGGGTACTATTCCTTGGGAATCAAAAAAGGTGGTCTTTTCTCCAATCTCTTCGCATCTTTCCTGGAGGGACTGGAGATGCCGTATTATATAGAAAATGATGTTAATCTTGCTGCTCTGGGGGAATTTAATATTAGAAGCAGAAAGGATGACAGCAGAAATATATCTTATTTATCTTTGGGTACCGGATTGGGTTGTGGAATAATAATCAATGGTCAATTATGGCAGGGTACACATTTTTATGCCGGTGAAATCGGGAATATGCTTGTTTTTGACTCAAAAGAGAACGTGAAGCTTGAAAGTACTGTCAACATTGATGCAATCAAAGGGCGATTTAACATAGATCTTTTAAGTGGGGGGGATTTATCACAGGAGAAAAAAGATGATATTGCATCTTATATTATTCCGAACCTTGCCCTGGGCATCTACAATGTCGTGATGATGCTGGATATGACAACATTTGTCCTGGGTGGTGTTATTCCCGAGATACTCGGCGACTCGTTTTTAAAGAGATTGGAGGATGAAATCAACAGAATGTTGATGCCGAGGCATATTTCTATAGAGATATGTCACTCCAGAGAGCCATCCATAGCTCTTGTCGGGTGCTCGAATCTTGTCTTTGACAAAATTCTATTCGACAAATTTCAGGAAGATTGAAGCCTTGTTTTGGGCTTTGTTGTAGGTTTTTTTTGGTTTAATAAAATTTAATAAGGTTTATTTATAAATAAGGAGGAAAGTATGGAAATGATGGATTATATAAAGGAGCAGCCGGCTCTCTTCAAAAAAATCCTTGATAGTCGAAAGGATATTGCAGCGCCTTTTATTGCTATGGCGGGGGCAAATCACTTTACACACATGTATCTTATTGCGAGTGGTACAAGCTATAATGGTGCTGATGCTGCGCTCAAGTTCATTGAAAGGGTTCTTGATGTTGAAGTAAAGGTAGTGGCTTCTTCTCAAGATGTTGAATATTTCACCTCGAATCCACTCCTTATTTACATATCTCAAGGAGGAAACTCGACAAACACAATCAATGCAATAAAAAGAGACAGGGCCTACTGCCAGCTTTCTCTTACTGCAAATCCGGGATGTGAGGTAAATAAGATATCGAAATATATTGAGATTCCATGCGGCGTTGAGACAGCCGGGCCGAAGACAAAGGGATACACTTCGACAATACTTGTTTTATATATAATGGCCCTTGAATTTGCTTTAAATAGTGGTACTATCAAACAAAACTGCTATGACGAATATATCAGCGTCCTTTATGAAGCTGCAGGCAATATGGAAGAGAATATAAGAGGGACCATTGCCTTTACAAATAGAAATGTTGATGAATTAAAAGGGATGGAGACTGCCTACATAGTCGGTAAAGGGACGAGAGGGATTGTTGCAGAAGAAGGGGCACTGAAGATTATGGAGACCTTCCTTATTCCTTCTCTCGGTTTCGAATTCGAGGAGTTTATGCACGGTCCTGCATGTTCAATTTCAAATAGAGTTTCCGGCTTCTATCTTATGCCGGGACAGAATGAGATTGACTACGAAAGGATGAAGAATTTAGCTGACTATCACAGGAATATAAAGAGCGCTGTTTTTACCATAGGAAAGGTTAGTGCAGATGACGGGAATGACCTCATAATCAAGAAGACGGGGAAGGAATATACTATACCGTTTGAAGATATTCTCCTTTTTCAGATTATCAGTGCACTTATACCTCCTCAAATCGGTTTGGATGGCGTCGGCCACAGCAGATTCTGGCAATTGGATAAAATCCTGAAAATAAAAGCAAAAAGAGAATAGCAATGGAATATGTAATCGGAATAGACAGTGGCGGTACAAAATACCGTTTGAAGGCTGTATCCCTGGATGGTATTGAGCTTGGATATTATGAAGGAAAGAGTGCAAATATATATTCAATGAGAGAGTGTGAACTTATAGAAAGAATCAATGAAAATATTGATGGCCTGCTTTCTTCTTTTAATGGTAAAAGAGAGGATGCCTCCTATATTCTTTGCGGCACGACAGGCCTCGATAGTGATAAGGACGGCATAATTTTGAATAATATCTATTCTTCGCTGAAAGGTTTTTCCTGTCCTGTGAAGGTCATTAATGATGCCGAGCTTGCTCTTTATACAGTAACAGGCGGCTACGGTGTATTGATTATTTCAGGAACAGGTACAATAGCTGTAGGAAGAAGGAGAGATGGAAAAACTGCACGTGCTGGGGGATGGCTTTTTACTATTAACGGAGATGAAGGGTCAGGCGCATGGGTATCGAGAGCCGCGCTGAGGTATCTGGCACGGTATTATGACAATGCAGTTGAGCGCAGCGTTTTCATTGATCTGATTGAAGAAGAAACCGGTATAAGAGATAGGGAAGCATTGAATGAACTTGCCTCAAGAATCGGTAATCGTCCTTGGGTCTGGCCACAGTTGGGAAGTGTTGTCGATGAGGCTGCTTCATTCGGCTCCGAGGCTGCCGTGCAAATCCTCCATGATGCTGCAGATGAGGTTCTTAATATTGTAAAAGATGTGGTTTATGCATTGAAGATTGATGAAATAGAGCCTCATTTCAATCTTGGATTATGGGGAAGCAATATCGTAAAATCTTCTGTTATGCAGCAATATTTTATAGTAAAGGCAGAGTCTCTTTATCCGGGGGCCAGAATAATGCTTCCTGAAAGGGAAAGCGTTGACGGTGCTGTTACAATGGCTTTGGAAGAGGTGGCCGGATGTCGTTCTTAATTATTATTTTCCCGGTTTTCTCTGCCGTCCGGGAAGTATTGTCAGTAATCCTGAGATGTAACGAATCGAAATCGTGATAACGGTAGTTATCGTCACTTTAAGGCGGTAACTGCATATAGCGGAGAGTAAAGTCTTCGGCGGCTATATTGTTTTCCGGAGAGCTACTTTGTTCGTTTATGAGGGCTGCAGGCGTTCATCTTCTCGGGAGAACACTCCTATCTAGGGAAAAGAGTTTTAAATTTTACTTTCAATTTATTTTGCGCTGATGGAAAATCCGGTGTTATAATGATAAATGTTCCTTGATTACATTTTCTGTGAACAAGGGAAGGAGAGATAATGAACAGATTTAAAAGATTCGCCATTGTTGCGCTTGTAATGGTTTTCAGCCTTACAATGGTGTTTGCTGAAGGTGCAAGAGAAGCACTCGATGCGCAGAAAGATGTTGTCATCCTATATACAAACGATGTCCATTGCGGAATCGATGAGAATATCGGATATGCAGGTCTATATGCTTGTAAGAATGACTTGCTTGCTGAGGGCTATGAAGTTGCTCTTATTGATGCAGGTGACGCTATCCAGGGTGATGTCATCGGAACAGTCAGCAGGGGTGAATACCTTGTTGATATCATGAACGCAGTAGGATATGATGTTTGTGTCCTCGGCAACCATGAATTCGATTATGGCATGGATAGACTTGCTGAACTTATCGATAAGTCAAATGCATACTACCTCAACTCAACAATTACATATGACGGAAAGGGTGAGAACCTTCTTGGTGGAACATATCCTGCAGTAATCGGTGTTTTCGGATACCTCCGCATTGGTTTCATCGGCGTTTCAACTCCTGAAACACTTACTAAGTCTACTCCTAGATATTTCATGGAAGACGGTGAGTTTGTTTATGACTTTGCTTCAGGCGATGAACTCTACAGCTCAGTCCAGGATGAAATTGATTACCTCAGAAATGAAAAAGGGGTTGATTACATTGTGCTCGTTACACACCTTGGTGTTGAGGAAGACAGCGAGCCGAATAGATCTGTTGACCTTATTGCCAACACAACAGGTGTCAACGCCGTTATCGACGCACACTCACACACCGTCATGGAATGTGAGCATGTCAAAAATAAGAATGGGGAAGATGTTATCCTTACTCAGACAGGAACAAAGCTTCAAAACATCGGTAAGATGACGATTACAAAAAACGGTGTCTTCAAGACTGAACTTATCAGCGAGTACGAGAAGGACCCTGAGTTCACAGAATATATTGATTCAATCAAGGCTGAGTACGAAGATGCACTCAATGCAGTTGTTGCACACTCTGATGTTGAACTTGCAATTGCCGATGAGACAGGTGCAAGAATGGTCAGAAACCAGGAAACAGCTATCGGTGACCTCTGTGCTGATGCCTACAGATATGTCTCAGGCGCTGACATAGCATTCGTCAACGGTGGTGGTATCCGCGCAGCTATCCACAAGGGTGATATCTCAACAGCCAACATGATCTCCGTTCATCCTTACGGCAACATGCTCTGTATGTGTGAAGCTACAGGACAGGAGATTCTTGATGCTCTTGAACTTGGAAGTATGAATACAAAATCTGTTGCAGCTGAGGGTGGAAATGCTGTCGGCGAGAGTGGTGGCTTCTTACAGGTATCAGGTCTCAAGTATACAATCGATGCATCAATTCCTTCCGGCGTCAAGAAAGATGCTGATGGACTCTTTGCAGGTGTCGAAGGCGAGAGAAGAGTAAAGGATGTTTATGTTCTTGAAAATAATGAATGGGTTGCAATTGACCCAGAGAAGACATACACACTCGCTTCTCACAATTACATGCTTCAGGATATGGGAGATGGCTACACAATGTTTGCTGATAACCACTTCCTACTCGAGAGCATCATGCTCGACAACCAGGTGATTATCACATACATCACTCAGGGACTCGACGGAACAATCGGAGAAGAGTATTCAGCTCCTCAGGGCAGAATCACAGTTCTCTGATTGGATTTATAATCCAGTTACCTCTCCCGGATTACCCCCGGGGGAGTTTTTTTAGTAATTGTTAAAACCCAGCAATTACAATCAGGGTTGAATGGAATGACTTAAACTTTTCCTATGAGATAAGGAAAAACTGTATTAGAATATAATATACGTCTTAGAGACGCAGTTAAAAAGGAGAAAAATAAATGAAGAAAACAATTGCAATTATTTTAATGGTATTGTGCACTATCGCTCTCTTTGCAGGTGGAAGTCAGGAAAGTGCTAAAGCAGATGACGGCCAGATTAGAGCTATCCTTCTCACTGATGCTACGGGTATCGACGATAAGTCATTCAACGCTGCAGCATGGAGAGGTATGCTTGAGTTCTACGGTGACAATGGAGAAGGAAAGGGAACTCTCTACGAGAACGTTACAGCTCAGACAGCTGATGACTATCTTCCAAACCTTAAAAATGCAGCAGAAGAGGACTGGGACCTCATCATTACAACAGGATTTACATGGGCAGATGCGACCCAGGAAGCAGCAGCTCTCTATCCTGACCAGAAGATGATTATCGTTGATGTTGACTACCTCAATAAAACAGACAACCTCATTCAGTACATCTACGAAGAAGAGCAGGGCTCTTACCTCGTTGGTGTTGCAGCAGCAATGCAGGCAAAAGAAGACGGTATTGCTTCTCCGAAGTTCGGTTTTGTCGGTGGAATAGCAGGTGCAACAATCACAAAGTTCGAAATCGGATATATTGAAGGAATCAAGAGTATATTCCCCGATGCAGAAATCGTAGACTATTATGTAAACGACTGGGGTAATCCGGCTCTTGCAAAGACAGCTGCAAAGAACATGTATGATAACGGTGTCTACTGTATCTTCGCTGCAGCCGGTGGCTCGGGACTCGGGGTCATCAACCAGGCTAAGGAAGAGAGAATGGCGGGCAAGAACGTATGGGCTATCGGTGTTGACTCCGACCAATATGAAGACGGTGTCTATGCAGACGGAAAATCAGCTGTTCTCACATCAATGCTCAAGGTAGTTGAAAACTCTACTATCGACGCTCTCAACAAGGTTAAGAATGGAACATGGCAGGGTGGTGTTGTTACACAGAATATGGCTAACGAAGGTGTCGGCTACTCAAAGGCTAATAGTGAGCTCAAAGCAGCAGCAGTAGCAGCTGCAGACAATGCTAAAGCAGACATCCTTTCGGGAAAGATTGTTGTCAACAAGACATATAAGGCTTCCAAGGCTGCAGGTCTCGCTCCGGCAGGATTGGGCGCAATCGACGACTGATTCATTGAAAAATTAATATCGGCACGCTCTATATGGGCGTGCTTTAAAACTATTATAGGTGATTAATTTGAGCGAATATGCAATACAGATGCTTGGCATCACCAAAACATTTCCGGGAATCATTGCCAATGACAATATAAATCTTGAAGTCAGAGAGAATGAGATTCTGGCGATTCTCGGTGAAAACGGGGCGGGGAAAAGCACTCTCATGTCCATTCTCTTCGGTGCTTATCCCTCTGACGACGGGAAGATATTTATTCATGGAAAAGAAGTGAAGATATCAGACCCGAAGGGTGCGACAAAGCTTGGAATCGGGATGGTTCATCAGCACTTCAAGCTTGTTCATAGCTATACAGTTACTGAAAATATAGTACTAGGCAAAGAGCCGACTCAGAGAGGGATGTTATCGCTCAAAAATGCCGAGAAGAAAGTACAGGAGCTAAGCGACAGATACGGCCTTCACGTAGACCCCAAGGCTAAAATTGATGATATAACAGTCGGACAGCAGCAGAGAGTTGAAATACTCAAAACTCTCTATTCCAACAGCAATATCATAATACTTGATGAACCTACTGCGGTTCTCACTCCACAGGAAATTGATGAGCTTATGGATATAATCCGCCTTTTAAAGAAAGAGGGTAAGACCATTGTGCTCATTACACATAAACTAAAGGAAATTAAAGCGGTTGCCGACCGCTGTACAGTCCTGAGGCGCGGAAAATATATCGGGACAATAGATATAACAGAAGACACAAGTGAACAGGAGCTTGCGACAATGATGGTCGGACACCCTGTGAAATTCGATATAGATAAGAAGAAATGCACTCCAAGAGATGTCGTTCTCGATATAAGAAATATCACAGTCAAAGACAGTGTGGGCATCGACAAGGTAAAAAATTTGTCTCTTACTGTCAGACGAGGTGAGATTGTCGGCATAGCAGGTGTTGACGGCAACGGACAGAGCGAACTCTTGTATGCAATTTCTGGATTGAGTAAAGTTGAGAAAGGAAATATTTATCTCAACGGAGAGGACATAACGCACCTCTCTATCAGAGAAAGAATTGAGAGAGGAATGGGCCATATCCCAGAGGACAGGCAGAAGCATGGTTTTATCGGTGCCTTCACCGTTGCAGAGAACACAGTCTTAAAGGATTTTTATAAACCTAAATATACGAAAAAATTCAATATACTCGACTATAGGCGCATCATTGAAAACTCCGATTCTCTCATCCAGCAATTTGATATCCGCTCGGGTCAGGGAAGTAAAACCCCCGCTGGCTCTCTCTCAGGGGGTAATCAGCAGAAGGTGATTGTCGCGAGGGAGATTTCTCTTTCCCCTGATCTCTTGATTGTAGCCCAGCCGACTAGAGGCCTTGATGTCGGGGCTATCGAGTACATAAGAAAGAGACTTGTCGACGAGCGCGATAAGGGGAAGGCTATCCTTCTTGTCTCCTTCGAGCTTGACGAAATCATGAACCTCTGCGACCGTATTGCAGCCATAAGCAAAGGCCAAATAGTCGGCGTTTTCAATGAAGGCGAAAAGACAAGCTCTGAAATCGGCCTCATGATGGCAGGCGTAAAGGCAAAGGAGGATAATTGATGAGTAAAGAAAAGAAAGTCTCCTTTATCGATTGGTTTCTAGATAGCAAAGGAGCCTCTTCTGTTGTCGTAGTTCTCCTCGGCTTTCTTGCAGGTGTAATACTACTCTTATGTATCGGAAAGAATCCCGCAGGGCTCTTTAAAGCTGTCTTCCAGTCAATGGTGGGAAAAGCAGCAAAAAACGGAGGATGGAATTTCCGCAGTGTCGGCGAGACTCTTGCCTTTACGATTCCCTTTGTCCTATGCGGTCTTTCGATGGCCTTTGCAAATAGAGTAGGACTTTTTAACATAGGCGCTGAGGGGCAGTACACAGTTGGAATGCTTGCTGCCCACATAGTCGGTGTCTGTCTCCCCGCTTTCCCGGGACAGTGGCTCGTGTGCCTTATTGCGTCTCTCGTTGCCGGTGCTCTATGGGGAGGAATAGTTGGCATCTTAAAAGCTAAATACAAGGTGAGCGAAGTTGTTGCTACGATAATGCTCAACTACATAGCGCTTTATCTCTATCCCTTGGTCTGTCTCTATCTTCTACCAGAAGGTACAGTAAATAAGACAAACCGCACAGCAGATTTGAAGGCTACGGCCCTTTTGAAGGACGGTCTTATTCCTGGTTCCAGTTTAAACATTGGAATATTTTTCATGCTCTTAATGGTTGTCATTTATTGGTTTATAATGGAAAAGACAGCATTCGGCTACGGCCTCAGGGCAACAGGATTCAATAAAGATGCTGCGAGGTGTTCTGGTATAAACGACACGAGAAACATCTCCTATGCAATGGCCATATCGGGAGCATTTGCAGGGCTGGCAGGCGCATGTGTACTTCTGGGCTCGATAAGGTACTCGAAAATTCTCTCAGGGCAGGATAACTACGGTTTCATGGGAATAGCGGTTGCTCTTGTGGGTAACTCCACGGCACTTGGCTGTCTTATTTCCGGATATCTCTTCGGTATATTGAAACAGGCCTATTCTTTAATGCAGGGAACGGGAATACCGAAGGAGGTCGTTTCCATTATCCAGGGTTTGATTGTAATCTTCATCTCATTCAGGAGCGGACTGGCAATAATCAAAGATAAGAGAGCGAAGATAAAAGTAAGGGAGGAGAAGAAAAATGATTAACACACTTTCAACTATTATGATGCTTGTCTCCCCGATTTTAATTATCGCCACGGGGGGTATGATATCCGAGCGCAGCGGGGTGACGAATGTAGGACTCGACGGTCTTATGTCAATCGGCGCATGTACAGCTGCTATTGTTCATCAGCTTTTAGAACTCAGTGGAATGGCAAGAGGCGGCTCGATAATAATTGCACTCCTTGCTGCCAGCATTGCTGCAATGCTTATATCTATTCTTCATGCCGTTGCCTCTATCGACCTCAAGGCCGATCAGACGATAAGCGGTACGGGAATCAACCTGCTCTCAACAGGGCTTACAGTATTTGTCTGCCAGCGTATTTACGGAACAGACCGATCGGAAGCATTCAAGGTTGGTATGATTAAGGATGCACTCGGCTTCTATCCGACACTCTATATATCTGTTGTCGTTATGGTTGCTGCATGGTTTATTCTTTATAAAACACCGTTCGGGATGCACCTCAGGGCATGTGGTGAGCACCCCGCAGCTGCTGACAGCGTCGGAATAAACGTGAGGCGCATAAGGTACATAGGTGTTCTTTCCTCAGGCTTCTTAGGTGGGCTTGCGGGAGGATGCGCAGTTCTTACACAGACTATACAGTACACAAATACATTTACTAACGGACGCGGCTTCATTGCCCTGGCTGCTGTTGCATTCGGGAGGTGGACACCACTTGGAGTAACGGGCGCGAGCCTCTTATTCGGAGCTTCCCTTGCGCTCTCGACAATATCATCAATGGTACCTGCATTGAAGGTTATACCGAGTTATGTATTTAATATAATTCCATACCTTTTGACACTGATTGCGCTTGTAATCTTCTCGGGACGCGATTACGCTCCACAGGCAGTCGGGATCCCGTATGAAAAGGGTAGTTCGTAAGGAGGAGATATGACACCACATAACAGAGCGCAATTAGGTGATTTTGCTTCGACTGTGTTGATGCCGGGAGACCCCTTGAGGGCTAAATTCTGTGCAGAGAACTATTTTGATGAGCCCAGGCTTATTACGGATGTAAGGAATGTTCTCGGCTACTCGGGCTTTTATAAGGGAATGCCCATAAGCGTCATGAGCTCGGGAATGGGAGGACCGAGTGCGGGGATATACTCATATGAGCTCTTCACCCACTATGATGTTGATAACATAATCCGTATCGGAACAAGTGCGGGACTCAAGCACTACATTGATGTGGGCTCTTTGATTTTTCCCCTCACGTGTTCGACGGACTCAGCATGGGCGGCGCAATATAACCTCAAGGGAACATTTTCGCCATGCGCAGATTTTTCCCTTCTCGAGAAGGCAGTCTCCTCTGCGAGGGAAAACAACATCCCGTTCTATTCGGGTATGGTTTTCTCTTCTGATTATTTTTCTTCCTACAATGCTCTGGGAGAAGATGAATGGAAGAGCTTTGCCGAAATGGGGGCAATTGCACAGGATATGGAGACGATGGCGCTCTACTCAACTGCAATGTATACTCATAAAAAGGCACTTTCCATTCTTACCATGACAGATAACGTTGTGACGGGAAAGAGCTTTAAAGACGAAGAGAGAATGGAAGGTAACAGAAAGATGATTCTTGTTGCCCTTGAGACTGCACTAAAGGTATATGAAGAAAAATGAAAGACAGTATTGTATTGAAGGCTGCAGAAGACCGTTTTGCATGTAAGAAATACCTGAGGAAGGAAATCGATAGGGAAAGCCTTGAGATAATACTCGAAAGCGGGCGGCTTGCCCCTACATCATTCGGCATGGAGCAATTCGATATCTATGTATGCAAAAGCAAAGATATTATCGATGCATGTTGTTACCAAGAGAGTATGAAGACGGCGCCCATTACACTGGTTCTTACTGTAAAGAAGGCTCATTTTTACGACCCAGACAGTAAATTTGTCGAGAAACGAGGCGTGAGGTTTCCCGGCACACTTAAAGAGTATAAAGATGACTACCGTGGCTATTACGAACTCATGAAAAAAGAGGGGATACTCGACTCTTGGGCAAAAGCACAGGCATACATTCCTCTTTCATTTATGATGCTCACGGCATCAGAGATGGGAATCGAGAGCTGTGCCATCGAAGGCTTTGAAAACGATAAACTCTTAGATAAGCTCAATCTCGATAGAACAGAAGACCAGGTTTCAGTATGTCTTGCACTAGGCTACCCTGACGAGAAAAGGGATCGTGTTAGACGGGATTTTGATGATATAGTGAAGTGGAGGATTTAGATGAGCGCTGAGCGTAGAATTATCCTTGATGTCGACACAGGACACGATGATGCAGTTGCAATCGCCCTTGCCCGGGGACTCAGCGACAAGATACAAATCGAGGGCCTCATCGCGTCTTTCGGAAATACTGGACGGGAGAAAACACTCAATAATACTCTAAATCTTGCAGAAGCACTCGACATAGAGGCTCCTGTATTTGCGGGCTCGAAAGGACCACTTATACGGGAGAGAGTGAGTGCGGGAACAATACATGGAGAGTCAGGCTTTGACGGCCCTGTATTTCCTCCAAGAAAGAAACAGGAGTGCAAAGGTAACGGTATCATATGGGCAGTTGATAGGGTAATCAACAACCCCGGTGAGATTACATTTGTATCTGTAGGACCGTGGACAGATCTTGCCTTATGTATTAAAGCCGATGAGCGCTTTGCTCCGTCACTGAAGGAGATTGTTCTTATGGGAGGTGCCGTCCATCGAAAAGGTAATACCACAGAGAGTGCAGAGTTTAACGTGTATGCAGACCCCGAGGCGGCAGCAATCGTATTGCATTCCGGCGCTCCGATTACCATGATGGGTCTTGATGTAACACTGCAGGTTTTACTTACCGAAGAAATACTTGAGAAGGTGAAGAGGGAAAAGGACTCCGTTTATAAGAAAATATTCCTCAACAGTATGGAGTATTATATACCTTCAATTGTTAATGCGACAGGAACATGGCCGGCAATGCATGACCCGTGCTGTATAGCATACCTTTCTGACCCGTCGATATTCGAGTTTGAATATTGTCCGGTGACAGTTGAAACCAAAGATGAAAGAACCTATGGTAAGACAGTGGGTGGAAAAGAAGATAAAAATCAGAAGACAAAGATAGGAATCAAGGCAGATGCTGAAAAGTTCTGGGCTTTGTTCTTTAAAGCATTAGAAAACTTAAAATAGGAGAAGAAAAGAAATGAGTGCAACAATGGATAACCTCAAAGAAAGCAGCAGCTATATCCGCTCGAAGCTTGGAGAGAGAAAGGTGGAAGTAGCAATTGTTCTGGGTTCCGGACTCGGAGGATTAGGAGAAGAAGTTAAAAACAGTATAATCATCGACTACAAAGATATACCACACTTCCCGATTTCTACAGTACAGGGACATAAGGGCAGACTTATAATCGGAGAACTTGAGGGACGCACAGTTATGTGCATGCAGGGAAGATTCCACTTCTACGAGGGGTACTCGATGGAGGAGTGTGTATACCCGATAAGAACAATGTACATGCTGGGAATCAAATCACTCATCCTCACAAATGCAGCAGGATGTGTAAACAGAAGCTGGAATGTCGGGGACTTGATGATGATTACCGACCACATAAAACTATGCTCCGCTAGTCCTTGCAGAGGCGCCAACAATGATGAACTGGGACCCCGCTTTTTCGATATGACAACCACATACAGCAAAGAGCTTCAGGCTGTTGCAAGAAAAGAGGCAGAGAAGAGAGGCATTCTTCTCAGAGAAGGCGTTTATATGTTTATGAGCGGCCCGAACTTTGAAACACCTGCCGAGATAAGACTTGCGCGCATAGTCGGAGCAGATGCATGCGGTATGAGTACGGTCCCCGAGGCTATTGCCGCCTCTCAGATGGGATTCAAAACTCTCGGAATAAGCTGTATGACGAATATGGCGGCAGGAATACTTGATCAACCGTTGAATCATGAGGAAGTCCTGGAAACGGGTAGGGTTGTTGCAGAAAAGTTTACTTCTCTCATCAAGGGTATCGTATCCTCCTGGCCGAGATAAAAACAAAAGAGCTCACGGTATGCTGTGGGCTCTATTGTTCAATCCTTGAGACAACCTATTGGTACAACTATTACTCCATCCGGTCTTTTATATGCGGTGCTTCCAAGGCCTGTAAGTACCATCATGAAGGATGGATTATTCATTTTTGTTAAATCTATTCGTTCTTTGAGTTTTTTCAAATTGGTTGCAGCTTCCCCGATTAGAGTGTCTCCTCCGAGTTTGATTTCAATCAATCCATATGACCCATTCCTTAAATGCACAACAGCGTCGCATTCAAGCCCTGACTTGTCTCTATAGTGATATACGTTACCATCAATACTTTCGGCATATATTCTCAAGTCCCGTACACACATCGTCTCAAATAGCAATCCTAATGTATTGAGGTCATGTAAAAGATTATCCGGTCCGAGTCCCAGACTTGCTGTTGCAATTGAAGGATCAATGAAATATCTTGTATCAGAGGTTCGAATTGCAGTTTTTGAGCGTACATTTGGATTCCATGCCGGCATATCTTCTATAACAAATATTTTTCTCAGGGCATTTGTATAAGAATATACCGTATCGTCTGTGAGCATATCTGAATCATTACTAGCTATATCATCCCGGAGAACTGTATAAGGAGCCCCTGTTCCTTGATGCCTTGAGTAGGATTTCATCAGTCGTTTTGCCCTTTCGCTATCTCTTTTGATTCCATCACAACGTGAGATATCAGAATTGACTATGGCATCGACATAATCAAAGGCTTGGTCTAAAGCTATATCCCTTTCCATGGATAAGGCATTAGGCCATCCTCCACGACAGATAAGGTAAGCTAAATCTTCAATCTTTAACTTATTATCTGTTTTGGGAAAATCTAAATTATCAAATAAATCTTTAAGACTGATTTCACCTGTAGATTCTCCAGATTCATATAATGACATTGTGCGCATTTTAATCCATGCAAACCGCCCTGTTCCGGAATGTGTAATCAATGAGTTATCCGGAGGAACAGCAGACCCGGTAAGGATGAATTGTCCATTTGTACGTCTGTGGTCAACTTCAAATCGAACGGCATCCCATAAAGAAGGTGCAACTTGCCATTCATCAATAAGACGAGGTGTTTTTCCAGATAAAAGTTTTGAAGTATCAACTTCAGACATTAAAAGATTTGCTTTAATCTCCTCCGGTTTCGTCATATACAAAACACTTTTTGCAATCTGTTCTGCAGAAGTTGTCTTACCGCACCACTTCGGACCTTCAATTAAAACAGCCCCTTTCCCTTTCAGTTTTCTGGCAATAAGTTTATCTGCAATTCTTTTCCTGTACTTTGTTTCCATATATAAATCTTAGTAGATGTTCGGTGAATTGGCAAGTTTTTATTCGGTGAATTGGCGAGTTTTCATTTGGTGATTTGGCAGGTTTTCATTCGGTGATTTGGCAGGTTTTCATTCGGTGATTTGGCAGGTTTTTTATTGTACAAAAATCATTAACACAACGCTTTCCTATAATGATATCTGGCGCGAATATGCATATCACCTTTTCCTCAATGGCTTTTTTACAGAAATCGGGTACAAAATAGATTCAAACAAGGAATACGGAATGAAAATTCCCGATATCGTTGTTTTTGACTCGAGACGCAAAGGGGTTGCCATTGTTCTTTCTCAAGGGTGAAAATGAGAGGGTACATGATGCGCTAGCCCAGATAGAGATGGAAAAGTACATTGATGTCTTGAGGGCCGCAATTTTATAATAAAATACGGTGTGTTACAGAAATGAGTGCCGAGGTTGTTTTGACGAACAGGATAGAGCACTGAGTATTGTCTTATTCTCCATGTAAAAATGACGTTCTAACTCAATTAATGTTTGTTCCCTTTTGGTCTGGCGGTTTGTCACTTTCATTGGCAATTTTACACAGATATATTGCATTCTTTTTCTCATGTTGCTATTTTTTGTTGAAATTTGAGTGAACAAGAGGAAAATGATGAAAGTTCTGGGTAATATTCTCTGGCTTATATTCGGTGGTCTTGTTACTGCCCTAGGATGGTGTATATACGGTGTATTGTGGTGTGTGACGATAGTTGGAATTCCACTTGGCCTTCAATGTTTTAAGTTTGCTTCCCTCTCGCTCTGGCCTTTCGGACGTGAAGTTGAGTACACAGGAGGGGCATTCAAGTTGATTGTCAACATTATCTGGATAATCTTCACCGGTCTTGAAATGGCTATTGCAAACGCGCTTTGTGGCCTTGTTTTATGTGTGACAATTGTCGGTATTCCCTTCGGTTTGCAGTTTTTTAAACTGGCGATGCTCTCTCTTATGCCGTTCGGGTCGAAAGTAGAAGGATAAGACCCCGTTCACCGGATATTTCCGTATGCCGGAGCTATATCCTCACAATACTAATTTATTTTGAGTATGTTCATGACAACGTTTATCATTGTCTCTTTTTCTTTCGGATTCGATTCTGCGATAAGAAGAGTAAGACTAGCCAATGTCCCGTTGTTGATAGTTATTCCCCCATCTGATTTTCTAAGTATTCCGTTCTTTTTGTGGAAAGTTAGAAAGAGTGTTGCTGCTATTTGTTGCAGCCGTCATTGAAAGGATGGTCCTTTATGAGGAAATAAAGGAGATTGGCTGCTTTCTCTTCCACAGTCGGGTAGACATCTCTATCGAAGACACTCTGGTATATGGAGCCAAGGATACCGTCAAGTTTTCCCTCTTTTTTTTCGTTCAGAAGAAGTCAGAGTTGGAAGAAATTTCATATCGCGGATAATTGCATAGCATTCAGTGTTTGTGAGAGGCTCATAATCTCTGTTTCCTGTCGGCTTTGTAATACATTGATGGTCATAATTGTCGAGTAGCTCAAGTGCATTGTGTAGCTGTTGATGACAGAGGGCAGCTCATTTGTTTCTATGTCGACAAGGCGTGCGATGATTGCACCCCCAATCTCAACAGCCTTGTTAAGGGTCTCAAGTCTTTTCTGATTAACAGCATATTCCCTAGAGGATGTAATCCTTCAATATCCTGTTAGCCCATTGCTGTTAAAGAAATCTTTACAACCAGATCTTTTGTGAAGTTCGTTTTCCTTGAAGCAGTTTTTCATGTGTAAACTGATATTCTGTTTAGTAGTAGCAACAGTTCAGCCATTTCGCTTTGATTAAGCCATATGTTTCAGAGTCAACTTTTACTGGGATGCAATAGCCTTATCTTTTGTTTCAAAAATTGTTATCTCATTCGTCATGAAATAAATGTATCATAACGAAATAGTGAAGGCAATTTGTTGTCCCGAAATAACGTAGGACGCGAATCTTTTAATCAGCGCATGGCTGAGAAATGCTAGAGCAGAAGATCTCTCCTCTGCTCATTACTTTATTCGGCGATTGCCAGTGCTATTTCATCAAGTTTGTTATCGGTATCTACCCCGGGCCTCAGGGCAATTATGTCTCCGTCGTCGTGGACGAATACCGGCTCTGGGATGATATCGAGTCCCATGCTGTCAGCCCACAGCTGAAGGCCGGTAATTGCACTCTTTCCTTCCTCTTCTCCTCCTCTTGAAGAAGCAAATGCATAGAAGCGCTTTCCTTCGAGTTCTCCTGACTCTTTGAGAGAAAGTGTTCCATTGAGGAATGTAACCATCTCTGCAGAGGGCAGGGAGAATATTGCTGGGCATGCCAGTACAATTGTATCGGCTTTCCTTAATTTCTCATTTGAAGCAAGAGGGAGTGAGATAATCTCCTCATAGTACTCGTTTGCTTCATTGTCTTTTGCCGCAGCGACATGCAAATCCTGGTCGTCAATGCGATAGACTCTTGCGTCTACTCCTTTTTCAATCAACTTCTCTTTGAGAGCCTGGGCTAAAAGATATATGTTGCCCGAAACAGAATGGATGATGATGTTTGTTCTCATCGTGTCCTCCTTATTACAAATATAATGCGAAAAGATGTGAAAACAAAGAAAAAAAAAGGGAGAAGTGGAATACAGAACTGACAACAAGTTGTATCTATGAGTAAATTCAGGCCGTCACGCTATATCCTTTCAATTGCCGAGAAACGAAAGAGACGAGAGCATATCACCTCCGTAGGTGGGGAAAGTACATCGTTGTAGTTGTACATGAATATCTGGGTAATTAGGCCATCATAAACTCGGTATCCTCATCTTTAACTTCTTCCCAGAATGAAGATACAAGGCACCTCTTCATCAATGCCTTCAACTCCATAAATTCCTTATGAATCATTCTGTTTATATCATCATTGTGCTTTGCAAGAACATATGTCTGTACTGTTGCTGTAGGCCTTGTCTCTCCGTCCTTGGCGTGATCACAATACTCGAGAAAGACATTGAGGTAATCTTTCTTTTTTTGTAGGCGCTGAGTGTGTGTAGTTCGACCCATCGTTCGTAGTGGGTGTACATATAATTCTGTCTTGCACTTCTTGTTCTATCAAGAGAGGAAAGCATCAAGCTCTTACAACCCGACTCAATATTGGTCTGTTGCTTTCACTGGGAATCAGACTATCTTTGATGGAAGTAAAATAAAATGGGACTGAAGAATTCTCCAGTCCCAGTAGAATTGTGATTTCTCACCTCATGGATTTATCGTACGGTATACCTTCTGCCTTAGGCGCTCTGCTTGAGCGGGACGTAAGAGCAAGGACTACAAGTGAGATGATATAAGGCATCATGTTGTAGACGTTGCTCGGAAGCTTCAATGCAACAAGGAAATCAAAGCCGTTGTATGTATTTCCAAGTGCACGGAAGAACCCGAAGAGTAAGGCGGAGAGTGCAATTCTATGAGGCTTCCACTGTCCGAAGATCATGACAGCGAGAGCTAAAAAGCCGAAGCCGACAACACCATTTTCGAACTTCCACATCGAGACTCCCGCAAGGATGTAGCAGATTCCTCCAAGTCCACCGTAAGCACCGCTTATGAGAACGCCTGCCCATCTCATCTTGTAGACGTTGATTCCGACGCTGCTTGCTGCCTGCGGGTGCTCACCGCACGCCATAAGCCTCAATCCGAAGCGTGTCTTATAGAGAACAACATAAGCAATAACGAGTGCGATGATTGTTATGACCATGAACCAATTGAATTCAAATGCTCCGATATTCTCGATGAACTTCTTCTTAGGTTCAACATAGTAGATGTCGGAGGAGACGTTGTTACCACCGCTGGATGCTGTGTTGAGAGCTTTAACAAATACTGTTGCACCTGCGGTACCGAGAAGGTTGAGTGCTGTTCCGACGAGTGTCTGGTCAGCTTTGAAGTTGATTGACGCAACACCCAGAAGTGCCGAATAGATTGTACCTGCAGCCATTGCTGCTATTATTACCAATAATATATAGAAGAATGCTGGGATACCGATGGGAAGGTAGTGCATTGCAAGTGCGCCACCCAGTGCCCCGAGTACCATGATCCCCTCGAGCCCGAGGTTGATAACACCGCTGTGTTCTGAAAAACATCCTCCGAGAGCGACTAGAATCAGGACGGAAGAGAAAATCAGAGTGTATTGTATAAGTAGAATCACTGAAAGCATTATTTGTTACCTCCTTCGACTGGGGTATCCTTCAACTTCTTCTTTTCCTCTATGCGCAGAATGATGGCATTCATCTTCAACTTGAAGAAAAGCACGAATGCACATAGATAGATGATGATTGAAGAAATAAGGTCGGAAATCTGAGAGCAATACTTCGTTAAATCGACGTTTGCTCCTCCGAGTGTTATGTGCTCGATGAAGAATGACGCAAAGATTGTGCCGATCGGATTGAGACCGCCGAGGAATGTTGCTGCAATACCGTTGAATCCCATTGCAGGAACAGATGCCCTTGTACATTCCCAGTCCTCGATTCCTGTCAGGTACAACAGTGCAGCCCCGATTCCTGCAAATGCGCCGGAGATGAGGAGAGACAATACGATATTTCTGTTCTCCTTCATACCACAGTACTTTGCAGCATTCTTATTGAATCCTGTTGCCTTTAATTCATATCCGAAGCGTGTCTTATTGAGTATTACCATGACAAGGACGGCAAAGAGTATGGCAATCGGGATTGCAATTGAGACGTAGTTGTTGTTGAAGAGTTTCTCCATTCCCAGTGTCGGCAGTAGTGCCTGCGGGGCATTTGTATTGAGAGCTAGTGTGTAAGGTTTAGCCGGATCCTGTACAATCGAGAGGATTGTATTTGTAAGATAGAGGATAATCCAGTTAAGCATTATTCCCGATATTACCTCGTTGACGTTGAGGTAAGCTTTCAATACTCCAACAATTGCTCCCAACATTGCTCCTGCCACCATTGCAAACAACAGACACGGCAGCCATCCCCATCCCCACTTGAGTGCGGCATAGAGTGCGGCACAGCAACCTGCTGTGTACTGTCCCGAGCATCCGATATTAAAGAGGCCTACCTTATATGAGAATAGAATACTCAGTGCACACATCAAAAGAGGAACTGTCTTTACTAGAGTGGAACCGAAGTTCTTAATTCTCAAGCGGTGTGAACTGTAGTCCATGAAGTTCTTAATAAGGGCAAAAATTGACTCTGCGGCTCCTGATGGGTTGATAATCAGGAGAACAAGGAATCCCACAAAGAGGCCGAGGATGATACAGATAAGGGAGGCAACAAGCGACTGCATGCCGTTTGTTTTCCAGATATTCTTTTTCATGCTTTCACCTCCATTCTCTTAGCGCCTGCCATATATAGTCCCAGCTCTTCTTCTGTTGTCTTCTTCGGATCGAACTCTCCAACGATTTCGCCTTCATACATGACAAGAATTCTGTCCGATACATCCATGACTTCATCGAGTTCTAGGGAAACAAGAAGCACTCCTTTTCCATCGTCACGCTCCTTTACAAGCTGTTTATGAATGTATTCGATAGCCCCGACATCAAGGCCACGGGTAGGCTGGACTGCAATCAAAAGTTCAGGATTTTTCTCGATTTCTCTTCCAACGATTGCCTTCTGCTGGTTTCCGCCACTCATCGAGCGGGCAATTGTAATCGGCCCCTGCCCAGACCTGACATCGTACTCGCCGATAATCTTTTCAGCGTACTTCCTTATATTGTCACGCTTCAAGAATCCTGCCTTTGATGTGAACTGTGGCTCAAAATAGGTCTGGAGGACAAGGTTATCTTCCAGCGAGTAGTCAAGAACCAGGCCGTGTTTATGTCTGTCTTCGGGGATGTGACTCATTCCCAGAATGCTCTTCTCTCTGATTGAAGCCTTTGTAATATCCTTACCTTCAAGAGTGATTGTGCCACTTACAAGCGGGTCGAGTCCTGTGATGCCGTGGACAAATTCCGTCTGGCCGTTTCCGTCGATACCTGCTATACAGACAATCTCTCCACTTCTGACAGTGAGAGATACGTTTTTGACAGCATTGTTCTTGTGTATCTTGGAAGCAACGGTCATATTCTTTACTTCAAGAATAGGCTTACCGGGCTTGCATGGCTTTTTCTCGACGTGGAAGTTGACGTTTCTTCCGACCATCATTGCCGAGAGCTCCTCGATGTTTGTGTCCTTTGTGTTTACTGTTCCGATATATTTACCTTTTCTCAGAACTGAGCATCTGTCAGCAACAGCCATGATTTCCGCAAGCTTATGGGAGATGAAGAGTATTGACTTACCTTCTGCAGCAAGGTTCTTCATTATTTCCATAAGTTCTGCTATCTCCTGGGGAGTCAGAACAGCTGTCGGCTCATCGAAGATCAGAATTTCATTGTCGCGGTATAGCATTTTCAAGATTTCCGTTCTCTGCTGCATACCGACTGTTATGTCCTCGATAATTGCGTCCGGTTCGACATGAAGGCCGTACTTCTCAGAGAGATTGATAACCTTTTTTCTCGCTTCGTCCTTCTGGAGAAAACCGTACTTCGTAGGCTCTACACCCATGATGATGTTGTCCAGGACGCTGAAACATTCAACAAGCTTGAAGTGCTGGTGGACCATCCCGATCCCGAGCGCGTTGGCATCATTGGGGTCTTTAATCTCGACTACCCTGCCATCTTTCTTGATGACACCTTCTTCCGGTTGATACAGACCGAAGAGGACACTCATGAGTGTGGACTTACCTGCTCCGTTTTCGCCCAGAAGTGCATGAATCTCACCTTTTCTCAGCTGGAGGGTGATGTTGTCGTTGGCAACAATACCCGGGAACCTCTTGGTGATGTTCAGCATTTCAATTGCATACTTTTCTTCCAATGTATGCCTCCTTTAGCTGTGCTAATTAAAACTTAAGTCATTAGGGTTGATTTTATTATACCTTATCGGTCTCGACAATAAAAATTAGAGAATTGATTGAACCGCCAGCTCTCTTTTTTGTTTAAAAAGGTACAAAAAAGGCCACCTTTGAAAGGTGACCCTGAATAAACGTACGTTTATCTTACTTGATGTTTCCGAGATCCTTGACTGTGAGAACCTTAGCATTTGCTGCAGCAGAAACTGTTGTGTCGTTGGAAACAACGAGCTTTCCTGTGTAGATGTCGCTTACAAGTGCCTTGTAATCATCGAATGTGAAGGAAGAAGACCACTCTGTTCCGTCGCCTGTCGGGATACCGACGAAGTTAGCGTCCATATCTGAGCCGGAGATGAGGCCGAGAGTAGCGAATGTGCCTGCAACTGTGTCCCACTTGCCGTCTTCAACGATTGTCTTGAGAGCAGAGTGTGTAGAAGCATAGAGACCCTTCATAGCTGATGTAAGTGTGGTTCCTGCACCGTAAGCACCGTCGATTGTAGCCTTCTGGTCAACGTCGACACCGACAACCTTCTTGCCAACCTTAGCTGCTGCTTCTGCAACTGAGTTATAAACACCGCCACCGCAAGCGAAGACAACTTCAGCACCGTTAGCATACATTGTATCCATAGCTGCTGTGATGTCTGCATCTCCGAAGAACTGGTTAGCATATGTGTACTGGACTGTACCTGTCTTTCCAAGCTTAGCTGCTGCTGCATCTGCGCCCTGAACAAAGCCGTAACCATAGCGGATAACTGCTGGAACTGCCATACCACCGCAGAAGCCGAGGTTTGTGTAGCCGAGAGCAACTGTTGCGTAGCCGGCAAGGTAACCTGCGATTTCTTCCTGGTAAACCATGCAATATACGTTGGAGATAGCTCCACCTACATCGCCTTCAGAAACGTCGAGAGCAACGAACTTGACATCCGGATAATCAGGAGCAACTGATGAGATTGATGGTCCGAAGAGGTAGCCGGGCATGACGATGATATTAAAGCCGTCATCAATAGCCTTTTCGATAGAAGCAGAACGAGCTTCGTTTGAGTCTCCAGTCGGCTTGTAGTACTGGAACTTGAGTCCCTTAGCCTCTGCATAGTCCTTACATGCTTCATATGTTGACTGGTTGAAAGACTGGTCTGTGATATCACCACTGTCTGTAATCATTGCGATAGCATAAGTCTCTGCTTTTGTCTGAGCTTCAGCAGCACCCTGTGCAAAGAGTGAGAGTGAAAGACAGAGTACTAAAAGAACTGAAAATACTTTTTTCATTTATTTCCTCCAAGAAAATTCTTAATGGCACACCGGCCACATACATCAGATTATAATGGTGGGGGTATTAAAGTGCAATAAAAAAACAGAATTCGGCAAAGTTGTTTTTGCTACCTTTTACACTCCTTATCCGTCTGTAATAGCTTACCTAATCTTTAAAAGCCAGACTTTAACAGGCTTTGTAATGTGGTAACAGTTCAGCCCTGGGGGGTATGAGGCATGACGTCCAGGCCATTCTCAGCTA
>CAVFNE010000010.1:0-28490 GCA_963623755.1 Muribaculaceae bacterium
GAGTGGGGATAAGGAGAAAATCATCTCGGCAATCAATGAGAACATGAAGAGCTATCTCGACAGGGGAATCTTTGATGAGTACAAGGACTCATTCATTCTTGTTGAAAGAACAACGGAAAGTGGAACGAGATTCGGCTTGATGGTTGCCCTTGATTTGGAGGCTTATGACTACGCTAAGGACTCGAAGACTCTAATTAGGGCAACAGAGGGCACAATACTATCACGTATTCCGCCGAGAAAGGAGATAAGAAAGGACGCTCCGATTGAATTGCCGCACATAATGGTTCTCATTTCAGATAAGGACAGGAGAATCATCGAGCCACTGAGGGACGAGAGGGAAAAACTCTGCGTCGTATACGACACAGAGCTCAACAAGAACGGGGGCCGTATCAAAGGATATCTGGTAAATAGTACTAAGGATAAGGAGAAGATTCTCGAAGGCTTCGAGAACTTATATTCCACTCTCGACAAAAATAACCCACTTCTCTTTGCCATGGGCGACGGCAATCACTCCCTTGCAACGGCTAAATCAAGCTGGGAGGACATAAAAGCAACCCTCAGAGAGGAGGAGAAGCTAACTCATCCCGCACGCTTTGCTCTTGTCGAGATTGAGAACATCTTCGACCCGGGACTTCTGTTCGAGCCTATCCACCGTGTATTTTTCAACATCTCACTCGATACTTTCGACTCTCTCCTCTCTTCTTTCTGCACTTCCTTTAAAAAGGAAAAGGTTGAGTGCCCGAAGTGCCTAGTAAAGCACGTTAATACCCCCGGTCAGCATTTCGGCCTCGTGGACGGTAAAAACTACT
Organism: Muribaculaceae bacterium; assembly: GCA_963623755.1. Lineage (GTDB taxonomy): Bacteria > Spirochaetota > Spirochaetia > Sphaerochaetales > Sphaerochaetaceae > Ornithospirochaeta. Next base: position 810 of record CAVFNE010000010.1, read on the forward strand.
ATGTCTATACAATCGAAGGCGGGGAGAAGGCGATTGCTGCAGGAACAATCCAGCTTGTCATCGACAAAATGCTCGAAGAGAAGAAAGGGGACGTCGATTACATACACGGCGTTGATGTAGCCTTGGAGCTAGGAGGAAAGGAAGGGAACCTCGGCATAATCCTCCCAGATGTATCGAAAGAGAACTTCTTCTCCGACATGCTCAAGGACGGAGCATACCCGAGGAAAACCTTCTCAATCGGACACGCGAATGAGAAGCGCTACTACATGGAAGCAAGAAGGATAAAGTAGCTTAGAGTTTAAACTCATATGAGCCCTGTCTTAAAATACGATAGGGCTTTTTTGTTGCATCAACCAATGTCGAGCTTTTTCCAGTTCCGGGAATATCGCTTTTTACGATGAAATCAACCTTATCATTAAAGCGCGGAAGAATATCTGAAAAGGTCAAAAGGCTCGGCTCTCCCGAGATATTGACGGAAGTAGAATAGATGGGGCCCGAGAGCTCAAGGAGCGAGAGGAGGTACCCGTCGGATGGGACTCTTACAGCCACCGTCGACCCGTCGGGGTAGGAAAGGACTGCCGTGAGCGCACACGGCCAGAGGGCGAGAATATCATCCGGGACGATGAGGGAGCTCTTTTTTACCTGTTTTTTTGTCATGAGGACGATAAACGCCTTATTCTGAGGGCGGTTCTTTATCTCATATATCTTCTCGCTGCCCTCTTTTGTGACGATGGTGGAAATGCCGTAAATTGTATCACATGGGATTATGCCGACACGACCATCTTTAAGGCGTGAGGCAACAAGTTCAATATTTTCAAAATTGTGCTCGATAATTTCTGCCATTTCTTTTTCTCCTTTTGAGAAGTGGAATGAATAGAAAGATTAAAAGTGAATAGACGAGCGTTATGAGGAGTGAGATTAAGAGAATACGATATGTTTCAAAGTAGATAGAGCCGTTGTTTTCCACATCCCCTCCACTCTTTTTAACCGGGTCGAAGATAGCCTCATCAGAAAAGGAGTAGACAAGCTCTTTATCCCTCGTATCACTTTCTTTTGCACTCTGACTTCTCTTTCTCAAAGCCTTCACCTCCCCCTCTTTCTCCCTTACTTTTTCCTCCACAATTGTTTTCTCCTTCTCCATTGCACTATGGCTTATAACCCCGTCTGGGGAGAAGAATATGTACAAGAGGCCGTAAGAAAGGGCAAAAATGACAATGAGAGATAAAACTTTAAATCTTGTATTCATATTTTTATATAGTTATAATACTATAATGTAGTGCTTAACAATAGCACTCGATTCGGGAGGAATAAAATGGCAAAGGCCAAAAACACATGGAAGCTCGTTCTGACAAGCGTGGTACTTTCAATTCTGATTCTCGCTGCTTTTACTGCAGTCTTTATCAATCTCATCGTACCGTCATATAATATAAGCCGTGAACAGATTTACACTGTTCTTACAAGAGCACTCCCAATTCTAATCGGCCTCTTGTTTATAGAGATAGCCGTGGTATCCTCCTCGCACTCGGAGTTCTCCTCATTCAAGGACAATATCGATAAGCTCTCACCAAATGCTTACGACGCTCCTCTCTATACAGAGCCCGTTGACGACCCGCTCTCGCCAAGAGGTCCTTCGGGAAACGAATACAACACTCAGAAAACAGAGACTGTTATCAAAGAAGTAGTAAAGGAAGTTCCGGTAGAAGTTATAAAGGAAGTTGTGAAAGAAGTTCCGGTTGAGGTTGTCAGGGAAGTTCCGGTAGAAGTCGAAGTTATCAAAGAAGTTCCGGTTGAGGTTGTTAAGGAAGTAGTCAAGGAAGTACCGGTAGAGGTTATAAGAGAAGTTGAAGTTCCGGTTATCAAGGAAGGAGAGCTAGTTATCAAACAGAACTATACTCCCGTTGAAATCAAGATTCACGACGAAGTTGTTGTTGAAAAGCCTGTCGAAGTAGTCGTCGAGAAGGAAGTACCGGTAGAAAAGCAAGTGCCGGCTGAGGAAGAAGTTTACCTCACTCTCCACGATGCGCTTGAAGAGGAAATCAGGGAAGCACAGAGTGTGGGCTATCCACTGACACTTGTTGCTATATCCGGCAACGAAGAAGAAAAACTCTCCTCCGTTTTCGATTCTCCTTCCTTCTTCGATAACGGAAACACATATACAATACTACCGTATACAAGAAAGAAAGATATCCTGAGAAAGGCTAAAGTTGCAGAGGCATCGGTTCTTGAGATGGATGCTAAGAGCACAGCCGACAGCATGCTCAAGGCTGTTCTTTAAGCTTTGTATGCTGACTATGGCACGGGAAACCGTGCCTTTTCTTTTCTCTATTCCTTTTAGAGCTCAACTCCAAAGACTACTTAACGCTCTCGGTTGATTATGTATTGCTAGTCCTTAAGGGGAATATCGAACGACATACGGTCTTTCGTGAGGACGGTATTGGGAAATACTTCCACAGCCTCGCGCCATAATCTCTTGAGTTCCCAATCCTGATAGCGCGGTGAATAGTGCTGGAGGCATAGCATATTGCACTCTCCGTCCCTCGCAATCAAACCCGCCTGAGCCGCAGTCATATGCTTTTTCTCGATCGCACTCTCAATTAAATCATTAGCGAACATGCTCTCGCAGAAGAGTATATCAGAGCCACGGACAAAGTCTGATATCCCAGGAAAATATAGCGTGTCGGTGATGTAGCTGAATTTTCTTCCTCCCCTCTCCGGGCCCATAACGTCCTCGGGCTTAACAATTCTCCCGCCTTTCGTCGTGACGCTTCCTCCTTTTTGGAGCCTTCCGAAATCAGGGCCTTTGGTAACGCCGAGAGAGATGGCCTTATCGGGGAAGAATTCCCCCTTTCTCTTTGCTTCAGTCAGAGAGTAGCCGAAACACGGCTTAGTATGGTTGAGAGGAAAGGCAGATATCTCATAATCCGCATTCGAGTAAATAACTCCCTTTTCAACAGGAACAAATACAATTTCATAGTTGATGTACATATCGAGAATTCTTCTCGAGGAGTCGATGTACTCGCCAAGTCTCTCCGGTCCGTATATATATAACGGCTCATCTCTGTCAACCTGACTTGAGAGCATCAAGAGCCCAGGCAGTCCTGTGACATGGTCAGCGTGCATATGAGAGATAAAGATGGAGGAGATTTTCTTCCACTTGAGGTTGAGCATCTTCATTGACACCTGTGTCCCCTCGCCCGAGTCGAATAAAAATAGCTCTCCCTCGCGCCTTAAAAGGGCCGAAGTAAGAAAGCGCCCCGGAATGGGCATCATACCACTTGTACCAAGAGAAAAGACCTCTAAACTCATAGAGTGTAGGTTACAACAGTTACCTCTTTTTTTCTATCACTCTCCTCTCAACTCTTTCCCCAGTTCCACTCCTCTTGTTCTCCAGAGTTCAACTCTGAGTGTAAGAGAGGAGCAGAGAATCATAAGAAGAATCATTATGGCTAAACTCGACCAAGGAATCGAGAGCGTGAAGGACGATATGTAGTACTCGACAATCTCGGGCTCTTTTCCTGCAACAAGCTCTATCATCGAGGGCGAGAAGAGAGAGAGCAAAAGGCCGCATAGAAGCCCCAAGAGAGACGAGACAAAGACAGTAAGGAGTGTCATAGCTCTGTAAATTCTTCTCACACTTTTCTCCGTCATTCCCATAAGGCGGAGAAACGCAATGTCTTTCCTATCACGCGATGTGTAGACGTGGGCGATATCTGCACTGAAGAAGGCTGCAAGAAGCGCAACAAATACAAGTATGACATATAAAATCATAATCGACTGCTCGACGTTGAGACAGAGAGACGAGTACTTTGTCTTATAAGAGACAGCCCTCACCCCCTCACTGCGGAGTGCGTTTATTACGCTTTCTGTGTCGGCTCCCTTCTCGAGGAGTATTTCGTATGTACTCTCTCCGTCCGTAAGACCTATATCGACAAAGGCAAGGTACCTATCTAGCTGTGAGTAGCCCGAGGAATATATTCCCCTCACACTCATCAACACCGGTCTACCCCTGCCGTTTTCACTCTCATAGAGTAAAAGCGTCAGCCTGTCACCGATGGAAAGATTTAAAATGGAGGAAAGAGAGGAACTGATGATTATTCCTTCCCTGTATTCTCCCTCTCCCTCTTCGAGCTTCATGCCTTCTCTTCTTTCTCCCGAGAAATAAGAATCAATATCGACCCCCTTGAGGTGCACGAGGCTTTTGCCGTCTGAAGCGTAGATAATACCGTCGGCTGATTTCACTTCGTCTATTCTCGAGCCCTCAAAGCTCGATATGTCAACTATCTCCTCTGTCTCTATATTTCCGCATCCGAGTAGTACAATCATACGGTCAATGGCAGATGTCATTGAAGAAATGAATACCATTACAAATGTCAATAAAAGTACTATGAGAAAGACAATCAAGGCAGGTGAATAATGTGAGAGGATGTATTTCACATCCTTTTTCTCCCCGCACTTACGCCTCAGATAGAGCCCAGCGCACTCATTTTTCATATAAAACACCGCCCTCGAGAGAATAGAGTCTGTCAGCTCTGGATGCAAAAGATAAGTTATGGGTTACTAAGAGAAGCCCCTTCTTCTCTTTCTTTACAGCCGTGAAAAGTACTTTTTCTATGCCATCCGCTGTCTCTTCGTCCAAGCTCCCGGTAGGCTCATCGGCAAAGACAACGCTGGGGGATGACGAGAGGGAACGCGCAATTGCTGTCCGCTGTCGCTCTCCCCCCGATAGTATTGAGGGTCTGAAAGTTGCCCTGTTCTCCATTGAGACAAGTGAGAGGTAATACTCAGCCTTTTCAAAGGCCTCAGCTTTTTTTCCCCCTCTTATCAATAACGGCATTGCGACATTCTCTAGGGCTGTGAAGTCCTCAAGAAGCATCGAGGACTGGAAGACAAAGCCCATATATTTATTTCTGAGAGAAGAAAGAGCGCTATCTGAAAAGGATGACACCTCCTTTTCCATATAATAAATCTTTCCGCTTGTCTCCGCTGTTAAAAGGGCCGCAACAGAAAGAAGAGTAGATTTCCCCGAGCCGCTTCTCCCCGTTATTGCAATCGACTCTTCACTATGGAGAGTGAGATTTATACCCTTCAATATTTCAAGTCTCTCTCCGCCCCCCGGAGAAGGAAACGATTTTGTTATATTTTCCAGTCTCAATAGTTCATCCGCCATAAAGCACCTCACTTATTTCTTTTCTCTCGCGTCTTCTGCTCTCACTTAAGGTAAAAAGGACGGTTGTGAGAACCATAAAAAGCGAGAAGAATAAAAAGCCTCCATAGGGAAGAGAAAGCGAGAGAGAAAAGATACGGCTTGAGTTTTCACTTACATATTCCAATATTTTCAACACAATCAATGAAAGGATATAGCCCAAAACAATTCCCGAGGCCGTGACTATTGAAAACGAGAGCATTGACAAGGCTCTTATTCTCTTCTTCTCCAGCCCCAATATTTCAAGCTCAGTCATCTCCTTTATCCTTACCGAGAAGAAAAGAACAACGCTCGATTTCATAGAGACGGCAATAATTATGAATAAAAGCGACAGTACCCCGTACATCAATGTTTTCTCGACTAAGAACGCCCCGTAGAGGCTGGACTCGGCTTCCTTCCAGGAAGTAAGAGTGTAGCCTTTCTCCTTAAGGAGCAATGCTTCCTTTTCTGTTATGTTTTTCACTGCAGTCTTCATCACAACATTATCATCGGCGTCGCTGAGGGGGAGGAAAAGCATACTGTCGTCAAATTCACTCCCGAGAGACGTTGTGTATATCCCGCTGATTTCATAGCTCTCGCTTTTGAGAGTCGTTAGCCGGCTTCCACTCTTGAGAGTGGAAAGCGTCACGTCTTCAAAACCGTTCTTGAGGTAAAAGGAAAAAGGAACAGCAAGAGTTGATGCGTCTCCGATGTAGTATTCAACGCCCCCACTGTAGGTCGAGTCTATGTACCTCACAAGATACGACCCAGTAGCTGTTATAGCCTCACCCTCTCCGTAGACAAAGACTGAGCTCTCCGGAAGTAGTGTTTTTATTTCTTCCTCATAGTCGCCGTCAACTACATAGTCAAAGGATCTCACAGCACGGATTGAGACAAAGCGCGTTGACTGGAGATAGTTCATTATCGAAATGACAACAACTGTCACAACAAGGCTCAACGCAACTGTAAGCATAATTCTGATTGATCTTGACTTAAGTGCCTTCGAGTGGGGAAAAGCATAGCGCAGGGAAAGAAAGAGCATCATAGAGAATATGCCTCCTTTATCCTCCTTCCGTCCCTGTCGTAGATAAATACATAGCGCGCTGTATTATTGATGTATCTCGTCTCTTCTACTGAGCCGTCGGTGAGAGTACGGCGCTGGTATACCTTATCGCCGTCCCAGTTGTAGTACGATACTCCCTCCTCTCCGTCAGTGTATGCTGTGACATAAACCCCGTCTTCTTTCTCTTCCCTCTTTTGGGAGAGAGTTCCGTCATCGAGGTATGTGTATGTTATCTTTATACTTGAATTTTCTTCTCTGATGAGACGCCCGTCTGAATCATACTCGTAAAGGGTTTCTCCCCTCATCTCGCTGTAGCCGCCGCTTTCTGTCTTTGTTCTTTCAAGCGACTCTTCTGTCTCAAAGACACCGATATCGAGCCTCTCGCCACCGTCATATACAAAGTAGTTGTCACTGAGGTACACGCCCTCGTCAAGAACCTTGTAGTAGAGTAAATCTCCCTCTGTTGTTGTAGTGTAATCAACTCTCTCAACCAAAGTGCCGTTTAGAGCGTAGTTGTATCCCGAGAGAAGAGATCCCGAATAAAAGTAATTGTACTCCCCCCGCCCGAGACTATTTTCAATTATTCGGCGCTCTATTCTGCCGTCTGAGGAGAGAATGACAGTCTCAGTTTCATCCCCGTGCCTTTGAGACCAGCCACTAGAAGTGTATTCCTTTCTCTTTATCTCGCTCCCGTCGTGGTATAAAATTGTGTTCTCTCCCTCTTCATATAAGACCCAGCCTGACGAAGAAAGGCCATCAATCTCCCCCTTTTTCTGTCCCAGTTCATTAGATGAGTACCACTCTGGAAAGAGAGGAAGAGCAAAAGATAAAAGAGAGAGAAAAAGAAGAGCTTTCTTCAAGAGCGGCTCTCCATACCTATAAGGGCATTAAGGTATTCTTCCTTATCGAAGGGGTGGATATCCGAGTACTTTTCGCCCGTTCCTACAAATAAGACAGGCAGTGAAAGCGTCTTTCCAATCTGCACAAGTGCACCACCCTTAGCAGCAGAGTCGTATTTAGTAAGTATTACTCCATCCAACTTCACTGCTTGATTGAAGAGCATTGCCTGGCTCAATCCGTTCTGGCCGGTAGTTGCGTCGATAACGAGAAACTTCTTGTAGTTTTCCTCTTTCACGCCCCTACCTTTGACAATCTTATCAATCTTCTGGAGCTCCCTCATGAGGTTTTCCTTGTTGTGCATACGCCCCGCTGTGTCGATGAGCACCAAATCGTCATTCTGCGCGAGGGCTGAAGTTACGGCATCATATACTACAGCCCCGGGGTCGGATCCTGTGTGCTGTTTGACAATCCTCATACCAAGTCTCTCTGCGTGTATATCCAGTTGGTCGACTGCCGCTGCACGGAAAGTATCTGCTGCAGCAAGAAGGACCTTCTTACCCTTTTCACGGTAATAGGACGCAATCTTTGCAATCGTTGTTGTCTTACCCACTCCATTAACCCCCAGAATCATGAAGACGTTGACCCCGTCGTTAAGAGTAAGAGGATAAGCGTTGACATACTCTGAAAGAATTTCCTTCATCCTCTTCTGGAGGACAGTACCGTCTGTAATCTTTTCCTTCTTTGCCACTTCTCTGAGAGATGATGATATTTCATCTGTAAGCTTTGCCCCTAAGTCTCCTTCAATGAGGGCATCCTCTAAATCAAGAAAGAACTCCTCATCGATTTTAGTAGACGAGAACAAACTTTTTATTTTTTGGCTGAACTTCGTAAATAAACCCATTTAAATATTCCTTATAACCCTGTCTTAGCCGAGGAGAAGTAATCAACGGCACTCTGCATAAGATTTACTAATGATACTACCGAGCACCCAGTAAAAACAACCTTACATACACTTCCAATTGTAGCTGAATAGTAGTTCGAAATCGCATTCGATGCTGTATATCCCCCGAAAGATAGAAGAAGGTAGAAAAGAGATGAGTAGAAATCACCCTTCTCCTTTGTAATTAAGTCTACTCTCTCTGTCCAGAGTGGCGCCATGGTAAGGGTGAGCGAGTCGCTTTTTCTCCTCTCCTGATAAGAGTAGTTGGAAAAAGACGGGGACGTGAGCGATATTATATAGGGCGTGAACACCTTTTCGAGCGCTTTACTCTCACTCTTTATGCCGTTGAGATATACCTCACTTTCAAAGGGATATGTGATGAGGTGTATATTACTCCCTTCATCCTTTTCAAGAGAAAGAAATATATCGGTAGTACTACCGTCAAGGCTGTAGGTGAAAACTCCGTCCTTATAGCCGTAGGATGAGAGGGAGAAGGTGTGTATGCCGTTTCTGAGGACAACATATCCTCCCGGATTTTCATAGTTGACACCGTCGATTAAAAGCGTGGAATCCCCGGGAGTACGGTTTACCCTGTAGAGAGAGTAATCTTCACTGAGAAATAAGGAGGCAAAGAGAGAATAGAGTATATCCTCTTCGCTCTCTGCTGTGAGACTGTTATACCATGCAGAGCGGATGAGAGTGCCGTCAAAGTATAAATCTATCCTCTCGATATTCTCCCCGCCGTCTGAGGCAACATATAAAAGAGCATCCGCGTTGTATCGTATTTTCACCCACTCATTTGCGTCTCTGTCGCCGAGAGAAAGATAATCCTTATAAAGCGAAAGATCTGTCTCCTGGGTTTTCAACTCCAGGAGTGTATATTCCTCTTTTGTTGTCTCTTCCTTTTTTTCGCTCCAGTTTTCGTTTCTGTTCTCGTTTGTTTTCTTTACTGCATCCGTTGTTTTTCTCTCGCGTTCGTCCCGCTCTCTTCTGAGCCTTATGACACTCTCACTTCCCACATCGCTGAAAGACGAGAGAACTGTCTTTACCATATCAACATAGGAAGAGGAAGTGCCGTCGACAATAAGAATGAAGCTCTCAGCGTGGAGAGAAGAGAAAGTGAGAGCAATAACGATAAAGACAAAGAGAGACTTAGCTCTCTTTGGCAAAGTGGAGATAGCTTTCAATAAAATCATCAATCTCTCCATCCATTACGGCGTTTATATTACCTGTGGAGTAGTTTGTCCTGTGATCTTTGACAAGGGTGTAGGGCTGGAAGACATAGGAGCGGATTTGGCTACCCCATGCGATATCCTGCTTCTCGAGCGCATTGGCCTCCTTCTCCTTTTCCTTCTCCTTCTGATAGTACTCGTAGAGCTTTGCTCTCAGCATCTTGAAGGCTACATCCTTATTCATGTATTGGCTTCTCTCGTTCTGGCACTGAACGACAATACCTGTGGCGTAGTGGGTAATTCTGACAGCGGAGTCTGTCTTATTGACGTGCTGACCGCCGGCTCCTCCTGCGCGGTATGTATCGAGTCTGTAGTCCTCGGGCTTGATATCTATCTCGATATCGTCATCAACCTCAGCTGAGGCATAGACGGATGCAAAGGATGTATGGCGTCTCTTTGCGGCATCGAATGGAGAAATCCTCACAAGGCGATGTACCCCGACTTCCCCTTTGAGGTAGCCGAATGCATACTCCCCGCTGACCTTCATAGTAACGGATTTAATTCCACCCTCATTCTCTTCCATATCAAGAATTTCACACTTGAAGCCGTGGCGTTCAGTCCAGCGTATATACATTCTCATGAGCATACTTGCCCAATCCGATGCCTCTGTGCCGCCGGCGCCTGAATGTACCGAGAGATAGAGATTGTTCTTATCGAATTTGCCATCCAGAAGTGTCTTGAGTTTGAGCGGTCTGAACTTTTTCTCGAGCTCCTCAATCTGATTTTCAAGCTCTATTCTTAAACTCTCGTCCTCTTCGCTCTTATACAAGTCCAAAAGCTCCCCCAAATCATCGATTTCCCCGATGATTTCCTTCCACGGGTAATAGCTGTCCTTTAAAGATGAAAGCTTCTGAAATGTCTTTTCTGCCTTGTCCTTATCTGACCAGAAGTCGCCTTTTGCTGTTTCTTCTTCCAGCTCTTTTATTTTGTTTTCAGTGCCGGAGGCTTCAAAGACGCCTCCATACATTGTAAGCTTCCACCTTGATATCTTCAAACTTGGATCTATTTTCAATAAACATAATCTTCTTCTCCTTACTTTATTTAATATTCAACCTATAGGTTACCGATTCTTCTTCATTCACTTCAAGTGGGAATGTGAATGTTATCTTCTTATAGAGCACAAATTCCTCTATCCCGAGTGCCGTCTCCACACTTTTTGTGCCGCTTTCCTCGCTCAAGGAGAAGAGTTTTGTCGATGAAAAGGTAATAACAGCCCCGCTCTCGCGAGAGCCGTACTTGACTGTCTTTGCTTCAACGCATCCCCGCGTCACCATATCCATACGCTGCTCTGGAAGAACCAACTCGGCATCCTCAAGCGAGAGGTAGACAGAAATGCTGTATGTACCCGAGAGTCTCTTCTTTCCCTCCGCCATAATCGTTGAGTCGAGGGTGAATGTATTTGCCTTGAGCTTATAGCGCTTCGAGATAATGAAAGGCATCTTACTCTCCAGTGGTGTCAGCACAACTTCCGTCCTCTTTTTATCGAGGATTTCAAATGAAAAGAGAGTGTTTTCCGTCGAGTAGTTTTCTCCCTCTATCCTGACGAGGTCTGTGAATGACTTACGCAGAATCGAGGATGAATCTATTTCATCAAAATCAGGTCTCGTCGAAAAGAAGTTTATTCCGTCCGGAAGGTAATCGAATTCCGTACTTCCTCCCCCGAGCGGCGATATTACACATAGATATGTCTTATTCGACATCACAATAGAGGGAGAGGATATCTCCTCATAGTCATATTCCCTCATACTCGGAGAGTCGAGGTAGCGCCAATAGCAGTTCTCAGCCTCTATTATCGAGCGCCAGAAGGAGGAGAAGGCTTTACTTCTCAGCGGCGCCATCTCCGCGTCATATATAAAGAGATTACCCACACTTGTATTGAAGAGGGATGTTGTCACATCCTTCTTCAAGAAACGGTTGTTTCTGAGGCTTTGGTTTTCAGCTATCGTTATGTAGCGGTTATATAAATACCTCATCTGGGCATTATTGACAAAAATGGAGTTGAGGGATGTAAAGCCGTATGTAAGGCTTTCCCTGCCATACCATCCGGGAGGAAGGTATCCCATCCGGGAGGCATTGAGTGACGAGAGGGGAACCGTTTGAACGCGATCGAGGATATCGCAGAGAATAAGCCCAGGCTTGAGTCCTCTCCCCTCCCTGACGGCCCCGAGAACAAGAGAGTCGATGTTTATAAAGAGCACTAAGCTCTCCCTATCGGAGTGAATAATTCTTAAAAGAGTGCTTCTGAGCTCGTCGTAGTCGATTTCTCCCTTTGAATAGGCCGCGACCGCCTTATCCGCCTCATCACAGGTAGGATAAATCTTTACCCTACGCCCCAGTTCATTCATCACAAAGGGCTCACTCTCACCGTCATTTGTCGATATCACAACGCTGTCTATTCCGGCATTATTGAGTAAAGATACATAGTACGGGTGCCATACTTGGCCGTAGAAGAAAGCCCCCTGAGGTAAAAGGCCATACTCATGTTTTATTTCACTTGTAAACTTTTCTATCTGCCCCGATCTGTCTTTGGGAGGCAGCAAAGATAACACGCTCTCACTCCAGGATCCTGTGAGAATTTCAATCGCACCTCTCTTCATCAACATTCCAAGAAGAGTCTTGTACTCTGTTCTTTCACGCTTAATATACTTCATCATCTGTGATGACTGGTAGAGAAAGAGATGATTGCCGCAATTATTGTAGAGATAGGAGAAAATCGGCTCGTAGACAAGCGAGAGCGTTCTATCAAAGAGGGAGGAAGGTGCGCTGTAGAGCGTTGTATATAGTCCTAAAGCCACCTTCATCCTTTCTTCTCCTTCTATGTTCTAACTATGCACTTCTGCGGACACTTTTCATAGGCCTCAGCAGCATTCTCTTGGTTTTTACCCAAATCGTTCTTTGAAAGGAAATTCTCTACCACAAACGGAGAAGAATCAACCTTACTCTGGCAGATTTTACATCCGATACAAGATACAGAGCATGCCCTCTTCGCCTTTGCCCCACTCTGGTGGTTGGAACATGCAACAAGATATTCAGCACTGTACGGAACAAGGGAAATAGTACCCTTAGGGCATACCTTAGTGCAAGAGCCACAGCCGATGCATTTCTCCTTGTCGACTACTATCGAGCCGTCGGATTTTCTCTTTATTGCCTCTACCGGGCATACCTTCATGCATGAGCCGAGCCTGAGACACCCTTCTTTACACTCATTGTCCCCACCAAAGAGAAGAGAAAGTGCATTGCAGTCTCCACTGCCGTCATACTCGAATGCCTTCTTACTAACTTCACTGTTTCCGCTGCAGAAAACAAAGGCAACCATCCTCTCCTTCTTTTCGGCTTTTACTCCGACAATTTTGCTCATCGCCGCGCTGAGTTCCTCTCCCCCCGGCTGACAAAGCCCGGGAAGTGCCCTGCCGCTGTTGACTGCTTCAGCGTATGCATTGCAGCCTGCAAAGCCGCAGCCGCCACAGTTGGCTCCCGGCATAATCGCCTCGAGTTCTTCAAGTCTTTCGTCCTTTTTGACAGCAAGTTTCTTCTCGGCGAAAGAGAGACCTATCCCCAGAAGAAGCCCCAGAACGGAAAGAATACCGAATGCATATAAAATATTAATCATCTCTCTCCTCCTTAAGCCAGATTTAGGTTAATCAACAGTGTCGAATCGAAAGCCATGAAGGCAAGTGCCATGATGGAAGCTGAAATAAATGTGATGGGAACACCCTTGAACCACTTTCTGACAGGAAGCAGCGAAAGCCTCTCTCTTATATTCGACATAAGTACGATTGCAAGGGTAAATCCAATACCTGCACTTGCGCCTGCAACAAAGGACTCGAGAAGATTATGGCCTTCGTCGATGTTGATAATCGCAATACCGAGAACTGCACAGTTTGTGGTAATCAGGGGAAGGTATATTCCGAGTGCCTTATACAACGACGGCGAAAACTTACGGATAATCATCTCGACAAACTGCACAAGAGCTGCAATAGCAAGGATGAATGCAATTGTCTTCATGTACTCTAGGCCGAACGGAACAAGAAGGCCGTAGTAGATAACCCAGCAGAAGACAGATGTAACAGATGTTACAAATGTTACTGCAACTCCCATTCCGATAGCAGAGGAAGGACTTTTACTGACACCGATGAAAGGACAGAGCCCCATGAACTTAACAAGAATGAAGTTGTTGACGAATATATAGGTTACAAGAATTCCGATATAGCTCATTTTGTCTCTCCTTTACTCTTGTCGTGTGCCTGTTTCCAGATGAAGAAGGCCTTGAGGTATCCCATGACAAGTAGTGCTCCGGCGCTGACGCCGATTACTCTCATCGGAGAAGATGAAAGAGCCGGAATCCGGATAACTCCATCCCAATTACCGATGGCAAATAGTGTGATTGTTCCGTTACCGATAATCTCTCTCAAGAGTGCGATGAATGTCAGGCCGATTGTGAAGCCGCATCCCATACCGATTCCATCAAGTGCACTGTCGAGGACGCTGTTCTTGTTGGCAAATGCCTCTGCGCGCCCCAGGATTATGCAGTTGACGACGATAAGAGAGAGGTATATTCCGAGCGCCTCATAAAGCGATGGAAGGTAGGCATGCATTATCATCTCAAGTATTGTGACAAACGATGCGATTATGACGATATATGCCGGAATACGGATTGAGTCCGGTATAACTTTCTTGAGGGCACTGATGAAGATATTCGAGAGCGTGAGGACGAAGATGACCCCCGCGCCCATTCCCAGTGCGTTCGATACCTGGGTAGAGACAGCAAGAGTGGGACACATACCCAGCATGATTATGAATATAGGATTCTCTTTCCAGAGCCCTTTTGTTAACTCTTTTAAATGTTGACTCATCTTATAACTCCTTGACAAAGAGGCTTCCGCTCTTGAGGGTCGAACTGACGGCACGGAATGTGAAGGAAGCGCCGCTTATGAGAGCCTTGTCGCTCTCGCTCAGGTCATTCTTGCCGCCGGGGAAAGAGATGGTATCACCCATACCGGTGAATAGCTCCATATACCAATCGTTCTCGGCGTTCTTACCCAGTCCCGCAGTCTCGCTGTCCTCGGTCATCTGGGCCTTTATGAGAGCACCGTTTGTGTCGTAGGACGCAATGATGGTAAATTCTCCGCCGTAGCCTTTACCGATAAGCTGCAGTACATACCCGGATATCTTTCCGCCCTTATAGAGAGCAGTGACTTCCTTTACAACAGTATCGTTTTCCACCGTTTCAGTCTCCCCTATTTCCAGTCCGTTACTGACCTTCTCGAGAGCTGCTCTGTTGGCTTTAACTATATTCTCCTCAATTATGGGGGAGGTAAATGAGTTGACCCATGCGCATAGAGAGGCACAGACAGCACATATAAGAAATAAAACAAGTCCTGTTTTGAGCGTTGTATTCATCTCGCTTCCTCCTTTTTAATCTTCTGAGGCTTTACATAACCGAACTTCTTACGCTTTACAAACTTGTCGATTGTGGGAGTAACCATATTCATTAAAAGGATAGCAAGCGATACGCCCTCGGGGAGGGAGCCGAAGTAACGGATGATGAAGGTAAAGAAGCCGCATCCGAATGCATAGATGACTTCTCCCTTGGGGGTATTGGGGCTCGTAACCCAATCGGTTGCCATAAAGATTGCACCGATTAAAAGGCCACCGGAGAATACACTCATGAGAACTTCCCCTGTAAAGAAACCCGTTCCGTTTGCCAAGCCTCCGAAAACCCATGTTAAAAGCGAGAATGAACCGATGAAGAATACAGGAACATACCACGTTATGACATGTGTGCACATCAAAAAGATTCCACCTGCAATCAATAAGAGTGCACTCACTTCCCCTATCGATCCGCTTGCAAAGCCGAAGAACTCGTCAACAACATACGGATTTACATTAAGCGCACTGCCGATTTTCTGGGCAAAACTTGTCAGAGGGTAGCCGACAGAGCTCAGGACCTCTGCACTCGAGAGCCCCGAGCCGAGCTCCATCTTTAAAGCTAAAAGAGGAGTTGCCCCGCTCGAAAGCTCTGCACCCCCTTTGAAGACCCATGGCATTGCGAATGACGACATCTGGGAGGAGAAGGAGAAGAAGACGAATGCGCGCCCGGCAATTGCAGGGTTTGCCCAATTGCACCCTAGTCCTCCGAATGTCCACTTACACACCCCTATTGCAAATGCAGATGCAATTATGGGCACATACAAGGGCACAGTGGATGAGAGGTTCATTCCCACCAAAAGTCCCGTCACAAGCGCCGAGCCGTCCATAAGGGTATCTTCCTTACTTATTTTATTCAGGAGGTATTCTGTCAAAAGAGAAGCGCCGATGGATAAAAGAAGAACAACCAGTGCACGCCACGAGAATATAATACATCCCCAGATAGCCGAGGGAAGAAGAGCAAGAACCACATAGAGCATGGCCTTGTCTGTACTCATCGAGGAGTGTAGATGCGGGCTGACTTTAACTTTATTCATTTAATATTCCTCCCCATTTTCTTACCCAGTTTGAATGTCTGGACTAAATCCAGTCCCGATGGACAGGAATATGCACAGCATCCGCATTCCTTACAGTCCATAAGACCTATATCCAACGCTTCTTTATACATACCGTGTGTTATGTAGCGGTACATATTGTTCGGAGTGAGACTCATCGGGCAGTGCTGAGCACACTTTCCGCAATGCATACACGGGAATATGTGTTTCTTTTTCTCCGATTTCAATACTAAGAGGCCGTTGTTACCCTTGATTGTGGGGCATGATAAATCCGGCATATCGAAACCCATCATCGGGCCGCCTGCGATGTATTCGTTGGCCTTTTCCCTGTCGCCTCCGCAATAGTCAAAGAGGACCTCGAAGGGTGTTCCGAAGGGGACGACAAGATTCTTCGGCCTAGCTATTAACTCTCCGCTTACCGTAACAACACGCTCGAAAAGAGGCTTGTGATAAACAACAGCCTCAAAGATTGCGTTGACACTCGAGACGCTGCATACAATTGCCCCGATATCCAGAGGAAGTTTACCCGAAGGTATTTCCTTCTTTGTTATTGCCGCCAAAAGCTGCTTCTCGTCTCCCTGAGGATACTTCATCTTCATTAAATCTACTTCGACTTTGATTTTCATTTCGGATGCTGTCTTTTCTAATAGCAGTGCTGCGTCTTCCTTGTTCTCTTCCACAGCAATCACAGTCTTTTCTGGATTGAGGATTTTCTTTATAATCTCCACGCCCTCGAGAATGGATTTCGTCCTCTCAAGCATTAAACGGTAGTCACATGTAAGATAAGACTCACACTCAACGCCGTTGATTACAAGGTACTCGACTCTTCTGCCGTTTGTGGCAAACTTGACAGATGTCGGGAACTGCGCCCCGCCCATGCCGACGATACCGCTTTCCCTGACAATGGAGCATAGCTCATCGCAAGAGAGATTTCTCCATTCATAGCGCTTATCGAATACCGTTGTCTGCTTCTCATCACACTCGATGACAACTGCATCTGCCACCGTACCGCTTGAAAGCGTAACCTTTCTTATCTCCTTAACAGTGCCGTCTGCAGGAGAATGAACAGGAGCCGAAACAAAGCCTCCGGCCTCTGCGATTTTTTCGCCCCGCTTCACTCTCGCGCCTTTTTCAACTATGCACTTTGCCACCGCTCCTATATGCTGCGAAAGGCTTACCTCAAGCTCCCTGGGAAGCGGAAGCACTTCAATAGGCATATCTTTGGAGAGGGCTTTCATATCGCGAGGATGAACACCCCCTTTTTTAAACGTAGTTCCTCTTATCACTACATCCTCCTTGTGTAAATTCCAACATTTCTATGCTAAAGCAAAGAGGAGCAAAACGCAAATTTACCACTCCTTACGATATTTTTTTATTGCTTTAAACTTCTCTTTGAAGAATAAGAAATTACAAGTCAGATATTAAGTTAAATCTTTATTGATAAAGAAATACTTTTTTTCTTTTCCATTTTTTCGTTCCACTTACCTATTCGAGCGTTACGCCATAGGGCGGTTTTTGGAAGGAATCAGCACTACTCTTCTTTGAACTATGCTTAGCTTCTCTTCCTTTAAATCAGAGTTGTTCACTCCGCGCTATGACTTCTCCTCAATGACTTCTAATGCGTTTGAAAACCACTTGACCTGAAAAAGTGAGCCAGTGGCCCAAACAAATGGAACCACTCACTTGCCCAAAGTGAACCACTCACTTGCCCAAAGTGAACCACTTTTTAAGGTTTACACACCTTTAAGGCCGCTCGTAATGCTTAGTTCTAAGGTCCCTCTCCATCGAGCTTGATTGAATAGCTGTGAGATTTAATGCGACTAATAATCGCTTCTTCTAAAGCCACGTTCTTGAATCCTGACAGCCAATTTTCTTCGGCTAACTGAGAGCAGAAAATTGTGGAAGTCCTATTCCATCTGTTGTTAATCAGTTCCTGAATAATGACAGTAACTGTCCGTGAGACAGGTTCAGTCAGCCATTCGTCTAAGATTAAGAGAGGAATGCGCGAATAGAACTTAAGCTTCTTTCTGTATGGAGTATCATCCTCTTCATTCTTGTTGAGAGTGGCAAGTTCCTTGATGAGCATTCTGAAATTACAGACCTTAACTAGGATGTTCTCCTCAGAGGCCTTAATTCCTAGAGCCTTGGCAATAAATGTCTTGCGCCTGTGATTAATACGTTGCCAGCCTAGGTGATGTAGTCACATGTACTGAGACGGTCTATCAAATCTTATCAACTCAAACTTCATACTTAATTTCGGGTCGAAAATACCATATCTACTAGCATATTAATTTAAAGATTGTGAATACGTGACACGCTAAACTTCCAAGTTTTTTCCCGAGATTCCTAGATGTCAGTTTGTCCATCCCCTCCTCCGAGAAGATTTCAAGTGCGGCGGCTCTGAGCTCTTTCTTTGTGAATTTCGCACTAGGAAGCATATGTATTCTTCTTTTCTAGAACATGCGTTCTATATCATATGCTCTAGTTATAACCGTCACCGCTTTCTCCTATCAAACAGATTCTTTCAGTTGAGATTCAGCTTCCTCCTAAAAATCATCGTTGTGTCGTTCAGAATCAGATGCAGTTGCCGTTTGTCGATTATCTCAGGCGTCCCCGTTCATCGAAATGAGTAAACTCATTCATGTGACAGAGAATATACTCTGTGATCTCTTCAACCTCATCGAATCTGAATTCAGGTACATCAGAAGAAGGATGCTCACTGTCAGTTACAATTGCCACATAGCGGCTCAAAGCATCCGGGAGGCATTTCAGCTTTTCTTTTCTCTCGATTCCGATTTGTGTTACCGGCTCCCCTTTAAACCCCTCTACAAGCACAAGATCCACATCGTGTACAAGGCTAAGAAGATTCTCAAATGTAAGCGTCCTCTGCTCCAGGAGCGCTGTCTTTTCATCAGAAGATACCACTGTCATATCTGCACCGGCTTCTGCAAAACGCCAGGAATCCTTACCTTCATGATCCAGAACGACACGATGGACATCATGTTTCAATACCGCAACTCTCAATCCACGTTCTTTCAGGCGTGGCAGAATCTCTTCAATTAGGGTTGTTTTTCCTGTCCCGGAAAACGCTGCAAATCCTAAAACCGGAATAGTCGCCATATTAATCCTCCAATCCACATCATATTACACACTTAATGTATAACCCGTTATAAGTATAATTTTCCCTGTATTTTGATTGCTATATCAGGAAACCCTTCAGTACAGTACCGGATGCAATACTGCCGCTTCCGGGAGGGATGAGAGCCATGACATCACAGCCGATGGAGGAACAGAGTGCAGCATTCCCCTGCTCTGGAGGAATCTCAATCCGGGCACTTCCCGTACTCAGATCCAGCCGCCCCCTGAGGAGCCGTGTACACGGACTCTGCTTTCTGAAATCAGATGCAAGCGAGACTGCGATTTCAGGAGGGATACAATCTCTGTAGCCTGCCAGTTTTTTCAGAGAAGGAAGTACAACAGCATAAAAGAGGGTAAAGGCTGAGGCCGGGTTACCGGATAGTCCGTATATGATCCTGCCGTCCTTTTCACCGAAGGCAGATGCCATACCGGGCTTGAGAGATACGCCTCGGATCATAATATCTGCACCTATGTTTTTCATTGCTTCAGGCGTCAGGTCATACTCTCCGACAGAGACACCGCCTGTGCAGACAACCGCATCACATGAAACGAGGGCGCGCCTCATAAGAGCACTGATTTCTTCAACACAATCACCACATATCCCCAGGACCACTACTTCAAGCCCCGATTTCTCAATTGCGGCTGACAGCATATGACGGTTCGAGTCTCTAATCTTTCCACCCTCCAGGCACTCTTCTGCTTCAATAACTTCGTTTCCTATTGAGAATATCCCGATTCTGGGTACGCGGTAGACGGTAACATCGGCTATCCCCTGAGAGGCCATAGTCCCCATCAGAGCTGGATCTATCGGCGTACCTTTCCAGGCAAGGAAATCTCCGGCTGTGACATCATCTCCCTTCCTGATGATGTTCAGGCCTTCTTTCAATGGCGAAGATACTGTAACGGTTTCTTCTGTAAATATTGTTTTCTCAAAGGGAATGACTGCGTCAGCACCGGAGGGAAGAGGTGCACCTGTAAGGATCTTCACCGCAGTACCGGAAACAACGCTCCTCATAGCCACCGCACCTGCCGGCACCTCTTCGATAATCCTCAGGGAGACAGGATGAGAATCATCTGCCTCTCTTGTGTCCGCTGCAAGGAGAGCATAGCCGTCATAAGCGGAGCGGTCGAACGGAGGAATATTCTCCCCGGCCTCCAGATTCCGGGCCAGTATGCGACGAGAGCATTTCGAAAGTGGTATTCTCTCGGTAGAAACAGCAGTTGTCTTTTCCAGTAAAAGATCTCTTGCCTGATAATAATCAACCTTCATCAACATATTCATAATCCTTCAGAAAGATCGCATTCTTTACAGAGAATGCTTTCCGTTCGTCTTCCCAGTTCCCTAAAAAGTTTCTCCACATCATCCTCTGTGTTTAAATTGGAGAAAGTCAGATCTCCGTACGAAAAGAGAAAAGACGGAGCATAAACAACGTCAAGAAGCGCGATTAAATCCCGCATCCGCAATATTCCGTTCCGAAGAAGATGCTCTGCCTCCATGGCAGTCTTCTTCCGATATAAAGCTGCAAGGGGATGAATTCTGCCGTCTGATGTCAGAGGAAGAGCAGCATCATGCTCTCCTATGAGCGACAGAAGAATATCGGCAGTGCGTCTGTCGACAAGAGGCACATCGCAACTCACAGCAAAGAGGAGGTCGTTTCCGGCTTCACTAAGTGAGGAACAGAGGCCTGAAAGCGGCCCGGGAAGAGGATAGACATCCCGGACAACTGGGATATCTGGAAAAGAAAGGGGCGTCTCTTTCCTTGCCGATATAAAAAGATCGTCACAGCCGGGGAATCCGCTCAGCATATGCTCCAACATCGGTACTCCGTTCCAGGGAATATATTTCTTATCCCTACCCATTCTGCGACTCTCTCCTCCACATAAAACAGCAACACTATACATATCTCTTTCTCCTGATGCCCTCATGAAAATGGAAACCATACTTGCATATCCCTCTGTCCGGTCATAAAATAAAGTCAGCCTCCGGGGCTTTAACACTGACAGAAAAGAGGAGCCTGCAATGCAACGGAAAAGAAATTCAAAGGACATGCTTGCCGATTCCTTAATCGAGCTCCTGTCCTCATTTTCCTTCGAGAAGGTAACCGTAGCCCAAATAACAGAAAACTGCGGTATTGCGAAAGGCACCTTTTATCACAACTTCCGCGACAAGAACGACCTCGCTCTATGGTGCTACACACGACAGGTCGAGAAATACTTCGACCGGGATCCTTCCCAGCAGTCGTTCAAAGGTCTCATGAGATATACTGCCGATGTACTCTGGGAATACCGCTACCTAATACGCAACATCAGAGAGTACAAGGGCCAGAACAATTTCAGACGCTCCCTTGCAGAACCTCTTTCAGAAATGTATCTCAGAATCATCGAGAAGGCATTCTCCGATGAGATAACCGCTGACATAAGAACGGCTACAACCTTCTTCGCTTCTGGGACGATAACCTACGCAGAGTCCGCCCTTGACATGTCAGATATCCCGAGGCCGGAAACTGCAGCAGGGGTTTTTGAACTCGGAGTGCCCTACATCCTTGTAAAGTATCTCAATCCTCCCGGGAAGTAATCAGGCCATCAATCTGACAGCATCGTATTTTTCACAGAGTCCTTCTTCAAACAGCCTGCGTACCTGACCTAGGTTATGTGCCACAGCACACTTATACATCTTTCCGTCTATCTCGATGGAGAGCTCCTCCATCTCTTTGAGAAGCGTCCATTCCTTTCTTCCGAGAAAATCGACGAGAGGAAATTCTCCGTCGTTCCACATCTTATCGGGAGCGGAAGGTTTTTTCCTTGCCGGAGCACCGCCGGTACGCAGGAAAAGACGGTAGAGCTCTCTGGCATTGATTACATAATCTGCATTTCCGGTCTCCTTTCCCTCGGCTGCAGCTTCCTTTACATTTGTTATATTGACAGTCTTCAACGGCTTCTCCGAGACAAGTTCCATCGCCAGACGACTGAAGACGCTCTGGGCACTCTCGTATCTGGAAATCCTGTCTTTCATGTCGGGGAAATAACGATCGACGAAATTCATGACGGCACGGCTCTCCGTAATGATTACCGTCTCCCTTCCGATCTTCTCTTTCAGAATATGCTCTGCCTGTTTTGCAGAGAGGTATTCTGCGTGGTCGGACGTGATGACAGCTTTGACGCCAATCTTATGAAGTGCGCTGATAATTTGCCCCATCTCAATCTCCCCGTCCCTGACCTTGTAGAGCCTTGTCAGTTCCGCAATGACATCATTCGAAACCTGTGCGACAACATCAACATCATAGGAATGAGTCATATATAATACCTCATCCATATGCTCTTCCATGTAGACGGCACCTGTCGGACATACATCAACACAGTGTCCGCACCTTACGCATGCGCTCTCTGCCATCGGCCTTCCCATCTCCGGGACGACCATGATATTACGGCCTCTGTTTGCCACGGACAGATTATGCACAGTCTGCACTTCCGAGCAGATATCAACACATCTTCTGCACTTTATGCACTTGTTGGGATTACGTATAACGGAAGCGAGGGACTCATCAGTCTCGTAATCTTTCTCGTGCTGGATAAAGGGCAGTACATCCACATGGTATTCCCTGCTGAGGGCCTGGAGAACGCACATTCCATCACGGACACAGTCACACCAGAAGCACATCTGGCAGAACTTCGGATCCAGACTCTCTTCTCGGCTGGAGGCGATTCTCAGACAGTGGTGACAGTCGACAGCGTGATGAGAAAGAATCAGCTCAAGTGTGGCTTTCCGGGCTTTTCTCAGTCGCTCTGTATCTGTATAAACAACCATCCCCTCTCTCACCTCCGTTACGCAGGATGGCTGGAATGTACGCATCTTCTCAACTTCCACCACACAGATACGACAGTTGGCTCTACCCCTGATTCCCTCGAAATGACATAGTGTCGGGATGTAGATATCACTCTTACGTGCCGCCTGGAGTATGGTATCTCCTTTTTCAGCAGTAACGGGTTTATCGTTTATCGTCAAATTGATCTCACTCATCATTGCGCCTCCTTCTTCCATACCTTAAAATCCCCAGGGAATAATCTCAGAGCCGACATGACAGGCGTACATGCACCCTGTCCGAGAGGGCAGAACGAGCACATGCTCATCGTATCATCAAGAGTCCGTATCAGAGCTATATCCTTTTCAAGATCCCCGCCTTCAAGAATATCGGAGGTGATCTCTTCAAGCCTTGCTGTCCCCTCTCTGCACGGGGTGCACTTGCCACACGATTCATGGGCGAAAAAATGAGATGTTCCCCTTACAAACTCCGCCATATTATGCGTCTCATCGAGCACGAGCACGGCGCCTGACCCGAGCGAGGATCCGATGGCCCTCATCGACTCGAAATCGAGATGGGTATCGAGTTCCTTCTCTGTGATGAACCCGCACGATCCTCCTCCCATCTGAATAGCTTTGATGGTGTGCCCCTCTCTCACCCCGCCCCCGAGTCCTTCCACAAGGTCCCTCAGTGTGGCGTCTGTCGGCATCTCATATACGCCCCTCTTTTTTACATCTCCCGATAGACAGAAAAGCTTTGTCCCCGGATACTCCGGTGCACCGATGGAACCGAACCACTGAGCCCCTTTATCCACGATCACCGGAACTGTCGCGAATGTCTCGACATTGTTGACAACCGTAGGCTTTCCCAGATAACCAGCGACTGTCGGAAACGGCGGTTTGAGCCTCGGCTCGCCCCTGTATCCCTCAAGAGAGGTAAGAAGCGTAGTCTCTTCTCCGCATACATAGGAGCCCGCCCCGCCGACTATGGTGATCTTCACACCGTCAGTAAGCTCTCTCGCCTCTGCACAATCCACGGCCTTTCTCAAGAGTTCGATACAGCGTGTATATTCACCGCGAACATATACAAAGCACTCCTCCGCCCCTATTGCATAGGCGCAGATCAGGAGCCCTTCAATCAGGGTATGAGGATCATTTTCGATGATGGTACGGTCCTTGAATGTCCCCGGCTCCCCCTCATCGGCATTGCACACGACGTACTTGATATCCGACGGAGTTTCATATGCCCCTTTCCACTTGAAGCCGGTTTTGAATCCTGCGCCTCCACGGCCCCTGAGTTTTCCGGCGTTCTCTATCTCATCAATCAACTCTGTTCTCTCAATGGTTCTCGCTTTTTCGAGCGCTCTGTATCCGCCTTCTCTGATGTAATCGTCAATCGAATCCGGTCTTATTCTGCCCTCATTACGAAGCGTAATCCTTACACACTCAACAGCCATAATCATTTCCCTGCCTTTCTGATTGCTTCAATCACCTTCTCAACGGTTGCACTCGTGATGAGAACTCCGTCTATCATTACATTCGGCGCCGTATCACAGCATCCGAGACACTCCAAACGGGTGAAAAACCACTTTCTGTCCTCTGTAACCTCCCCCATTCTGATACCGAGTTCCCCGCATACTGCATCCATGACGGCCTTTGCGCCACCTGTATCGCAGCAGGTACTGCCGCACACCCCTATGGTATGTTCCGCCCTCTGCCCCACCTCAAGCATGGAGTAGAAGGTTGCAGTCTCATAAATCTCGGAGGGATATCTTCCGTATGCTGCAGCCACATCCTCTAGGGCATCAGGAGAAAGATAACCCTCTGCCTCCTGAACTGCATTCAGGACATCCAGAAGAGCGCCGCACTGCTTGTATTTCTCAATCACCTTTTCTCTGCTGTACATTTTCACACCTTCCTTTCAAACTGCCGGCCCGTCATCAATCTTCTCAATCCTGCAGGGGACATACCTCAGAAGAGGATTGGTTGTTATCTCGTCATAATCCTCATGGCTCATAATCCTGTTGGCCGGTGCTCCATAAAGGGGCTGATGGTCGTTTTTGAGCCCCATGTGGTGAGGCATCATACAGTACCCCCGTGCCATCTTCCATGTATATTCGACGGGAATTTCGATATGGGATGCCTTCGTTGTGACACGTACAATCTCACCATCCCTGATACCCTTCTCTTCTGCCTCTACAGGATTCATGAAGAGCTTATAGGGCTTTCTGTACTTATATGTGTCGTTGTTCCGCATCGTATTGTTGTCGCCGTCATCGGAATGGAGGCCGCTGGACATAAGATCAGGATACTCCTCTGACGGACGTGTCGCCTCCCTCTCCGATTCAACAGTAAGCTTTCTGATATACTTATCCGCCGTCCTGTCGAAGAGATGAATCTTTCCGTCCTTATGAGCTATGACATTCTTCATCTGCTTTTCCGGATCGGGATCGGGATAGCCGATGACCACATCAAGGGGAGAATCCCACATAGCCCAGAAGACATTGTCCATCATCGAAATTCTGGCAATCTGCCTGAGCGGCGTCTTCAGCATCCACTTATATTTGTCCCGGGGTTTAAAGCCTGCTCTCTCGCAGTATCCAAGTGAAGCAAGAGGCGAAATCATCGCAGCAGCACGGAACATGGCAGAGGCTACCGATTTCCCGTCCATGGGCCTGGAAAGCGCATCTGCAACCATAATCGCCATGGCCTTTTTGTATTTCGGGTGCGCTATATACCAGGGAAGGAACGCCTTCATGAAAACAAGTATATCCCGCTCTTCAACAGACTTTGCTGCAGCATCGTAAATCCGCTGTGGCATCTGAGGCACATATCCTGCCGCCCTCATGATTTCAAGCAGGATATTGCCGCTCGCCTCCCTCTCGCCTTCCTGTTCAAGAATGGGGTGTTTGAGCTTGCATGCTATCTGCTTCGGATTGCCCTGGAAGATGGTCCACTGGTATTCCTCGAATCCTGTCCTGCCGGGAAGCACATAGTCTGCATGACGCGCTGTTTCCGTCATTACGATATCCACACAGACCAGAAGATCGAGTTTATCAAGAGCCTTCTCAAGCCTGTCTGAATCAGGATAAGACCTTGCAGGGTTTGCCTTGGCCACATACATGGCTCTGAGATGCTCGCTTTTGTCAGAGAGAATCTCATCGGAGAGTACCGCCGGGGGATAGGAATTCGCCACAGGAAATCTCCCCGTTTCCACAGTACGCCACATCTTCTTGTTTGTCGTCTCATCCCCGGGATTTGCGAACCTCACGAGGGAGTCCATTGTTTTATTCCCCTTGATTTCCAAGCAGCCCGTCACAGCCATCAGCTGGAAGAGGAAATAACTGTTGAGTGTGCTGTTTCTTTCGCAGAAGAGCCCGAGGTCCTGATGCACGCCCCAAGTGTTGTGAGAGAGCAGATGACACAGCTCCTCCATTTGCTGAAACGGAACACCACATAAATCGAATGCAGCTTTGTAGTCAAAGCCGTCGTACCAAGCCCTCGCTTCATCCCACCCTGTGCAGTATTTATCGAGAAAATCCTGGTCCTGCCAGCCCTTTTCGAGTATGAGGCTAATCATGCCGCGTATCATGATCGCATCATAGCCCGGCCTCGAATGAATGTGCATATCTGCCATCCTGGCCGTCTCCGAGAGTCTCGGATCGACGACGACCACCATCTGGTCGGGTCTTTCCGACCTCTCCCTTATCACGCTTCTTGCGTCGACTATCTGGTGTGTGAGATAGGAATTCGCCCCCCAGAAAATCATGATGTCGATGTTTTCTTCATCTGCCTCGCACACCATACCCTGATGGCCGAGGATCCTGCCGTGACTCCACCAGACACCGGCAAACTCAATCCCGATGGGACTGTACATATACTGTCCGCCCATCGCAGCAAGGGAGGCCTGTATGATTGCGGCTTCGGACTGATCTCCCGCGAGCCCCATATCACAGATTGCAAATGACTTCGGTCCGTACTTAGCAACAATTGAGCTGAGCTTCTCACCGATTTCACGATAAGCCTGTTCCCAACTGATCCGGACAAACTCCCCGTTTACTTTCTTCAGGGGATAGTTGAGTCTGTCCGGATGATCCTGGAAATACCTAGTCGAACGTCCTTTCCTGCAGCAGTAGGGTATACCATAAGGTCCATGCCCGTATTTACTCGGTCTCATATCGACGACCTTGTTGTCCTCGACGAGCATCTCTAACCCGCATCTTATTCCACAGAAATTACAGGCGGTCTGTCTCCATTCTCCTGCCACTTTGTCATCCTCCCTCCCGTACTGCTGATTGTGGCAGAACGAGATATAATAATTTGTAACTTCCGAAATATGGCGGGTCAATGAACAGATATCGGATATCGTCCAATATTGGTCAATATCAGAAAACTGCCCAGTCAGAGCCGTCGAGGCCGAAGTGACGTGACAGATTGTCAGATGTGAACAGTAACATTCTTTATTTCCTGTTTCTGGATTATCATGGTAAAGGAGCGGGAGGAAGGTGTTTATGGAAAAAGAGGACTTACTTAATCTTGGAATGTTCAAATCCTACGATATAAGAACTAGGGAGAAGAATCTTGACCCGAGGACTCTCAAAAAGCTTCTTGATGCACTGCCTTATATATCAAGGAAACAGTGCCTTACGAAAGTGTTGTGCTCGGCCACGACGCAAGGCTCGACGTCCCTGCTCTTCTCGAGGAGGGCATCTCCCTTTTTCCTCTCTACGGTATAAACATAGTCGTCAATCCTCTGACTATCTCAATACCCCAGTTCTACTACGGGGCAAAGCAGAACAGATTATCGGCCGGCATTATGCTCACAGAAAGTCATAATCCCGGAAATTATGTCGGTATAAAGATTATTAACCTGAATTTTGACACGAAAACTCTCTGAATCAGGTACCTTCCTTTCTCGGTCGTCCTGGTTTTCTCTTTTCAGGAGGGTTCAATTTTTCCCTCTCCTTCTGCTCTCTGAGGAGTGTTTTCTTGTTCTTCGCGCCAA
>CAVFNE010000011.1:0-27562 GCA_963623755.1 Muribaculaceae bacterium
ACCTAGGGGAAAGAAAAAACACCTGTAAAGTTTTTCTGTCAGAATTCTCAAATAGCCGACTTTTATAACATTAGGATTGTTATTTATTTTATCTTATAGAAATGTTGGTGTTAAAAACACAAAAACTACTTTTTTTGCTGTAAAAATCTGACACATCGAGTATTTATTTTGTCAATTTTTCCATAAGAAGAGTAATGCATACTACAGAGCGAAAAAAGGTGGTTAGCATGAAAAAGAAAGAATTGCAGAACGACTATAAAGTACCACTTTCATTGAAGATTAAGAAGGATTGGTCGAAATACAGGACCCTCTATTTCCTCTTCATCCCGGTACTCCTTTATTACATCATTTTCCAGTACGGATCGATGTTTGGGCTCATCATTGCATTTGAGGACTACAAACCCAGACTCGGGTTCTTCGGCTCGAAATTTGTAGGCCTGAAACATTTCAAGAACTTCTTCAAGGATTATTACTTCCAGAGAACGCTTACCAATACAATCAGGATAGCGGTTACGAACCTCATCTTCACATTTCCCTGTCCGATTCTTCTTGCAATATTCATCAGCGAGCTCAGAAGCCGTAAGTACTCCAAGTTTGTCCAGACTGTAACTTACATCCCGCACTTTGTTTCCGTAGTTGTTGTAACATCCATTCTCATGGACCTTACTTCCCGTGACGGTGCCATCACGACATTCCTATCCTATTTCGGATTTGAAAAGGTGACAATGCTTAACGAGCCGAAGTACTTCCTTCCTCTCTATATCATTTCGAACATATGGCAGAATGTTGGATGGAACTCCATTATCTACCTTGCAGCTCTTCTATCGATAGACGCACAGCTGTATGAGGCCGCAAAGATTGACGGGGCGGGGAAACTGAGGCAGCTTTGGTCGATAACCCTGCCGTCTCTTCTTCCGACTATCATCATCATGCTTATCCTGCAGATAGGAAAGATGTTCAACGTCGGCTATGAGAAGATCATCCTCATGTACAACTCGCTGACCTATGAAGTTGCGGATGTCATCAACACATATGTCTACCGCGAAGGATTGCTGAATCTCAATTATTCATATGCAGCCGCCGTTGGTATGTTCAACTCGATTGTCTCGTTCATACTTGTATGGAGCACAAACAAGCTCTCCAACAAGCTTACCGGCTCGGGACTATGGTGATGGAGGATAAAGATGAAAGTCAGATATACAAAAGGCGAACAGGTTTTTCATGCATTTATTGTTGTTGTAACACTTTTTCTTGTGCTTGCGGTAATCATTCCTTTAATGAGTATCGTATTTGCTTCATTCTCCGATCCGTTTGAAGTAATGAAGCATACGGGAATCTATTGGCATCCCGAGAAATTCTCGCTCTACAGCTACAAGATGGTCTTTCAGGATAAGAGTATCCTCACAGGTTACCTCAATACACTCTTTGTTGTTATCGTGGGAACATCTCTCAACCTTGCGCTCTCGATAATCGCAGCTTATGTGCTTTCCCGTAAGGGGCCGATGCTCATCAAGTTCTTCACGCTGATGATTGTCTTCACAATGTATTTCCAGGGGGGTACAATCCCGACATACATCATTGTAGATAAACTTCATCTGGTAGGCTCGAGATGGGCCCTCATCCTTCCGTCGGCTATAAATACATTCAACCTCATAGTCTTGAGGACGGCAATGGCTGCAGTTCCCGAGTCTCTTCCGGAGTCGGCAATGATTGACGGAGCGGGGCACTTTACAATCCTTACCAGAATTATGGTTCCCGTTACAAAGGCTTCAATAGCAGTTATTCTCCTCTATTATGCAGTATCACACTGGAACTCATGGTTCCCGGCAATGATATACCTGAGAAAGAAGAGTATGTATCCTCTGCAGCTCATTCTCCGCACAATTCTCGTGCAGGACGATACGTCGGCGATGTCTTCGGGTTCGCTGGAGTCACTGGCGCTCTCCTCCGACTCTGTGAAATACGCAACAATTGTTGTTGCAACAGCACCTATTCTTGCTGTCTATCCTTTTCTTCAGAAGTTCTTCGTCAAGGGCGTCATGGTCGGCGCTGTAAAGGGTTGAGAGATGTTGGTTCCGGGGCTTGTCAGTGCTACATTCAAGACAGAGAGTGTC
Source organism: Muribaculaceae bacterium (assembly GCA_963623755.1). Classification (GTDB taxonomy): domain Bacteria; phylum Spirochaetota; class Spirochaetia; order Sphaerochaetales; family Sphaerochaetaceae; genus Ornithospirochaeta. Next base: position 2,115 of record CAVFNE010000011.1, read on the forward strand.
GACTATGTTCTTTCCAAGGCAGTTGGAAACTCCCTTAGAGCTGTTGAATGGAGCGAGAATCATCATATAAAGAAGGGCGATTTGTCCTTTGCCCGTGAGACAGCAGAAAAGACTGCCTCCTCCGGCCTTGAGATTGCAGGTTACGGCTCATATTACCGCTTGGGTGAGAATATGGAGATAAGAGAGAGCCTCGATACAGCATCCGCTCTCGGCGCGGAAAGAATGCGTATATGGGCGGGAAGTAAAGCCTCCTCAACACTATCTATGGAGGAGCGTGAAGCTCTTATTACCGAGCTGGAAAAAGCTGTTGAGATTGCCTCCAGATATGATATAACTCTCAATCTTGAGTGGCATAAGAACACCTTGACAGATACAAATGAGTCGGGTCTGGATGTACTTGAAAGAATAAAGAGTCCGTACCTCGGAACACTCTGGCAGCCGACAGGGGCGCTATCTTTCGAGGAGAGAAAGAAGGGACTTGAGATGATAAAGCCATACCTAGGCTACCTTCACGTCTACTATTGGGATGAAAGCGGACGCCGTCCCCTCGGGGAGGGAGTGGAGCACTGGAGGGAGTTTTTTTCTCTCCTTGATAAGAATAAAAAATATTATGCGCTTCTTGAATTTGTAAAAAATGACAGCAGCGAGCAATTCGGAGAGGACGCGGCAGTCCTCAGAAAACTTGTAGTAGGAGATAATTGATTATGGCAGATATGCATATCGACTGTTTTGACATGATTAACCCGTTTGTTATCGCGTCAAGTCCGGCAACCCGCGGGGCGGACAATGTAATAAGGAGCTCACTCTGTCATCCGGGAGCTGTAACGATGCGCAACTTCGGACACGGAATGGGAGGCGGTGGCTTCTTCTATCCTGACTTTGAGAGTGTGAGAAAGGGCCTTCCTGCATTCCACTCACATGCAGTCGGAAGACAGTGCCCCGATAAAATCAGCTCACTCGACGAATATTGCGAAGAGGTTAGAAGAGCGAGGAAAGAAATGTATCCCGAGACTAAGCTCTGGGCTTCGGTCGGCCATTATCACGATATCGAAAAGTACCCTGACTGGGCGGAAAAATGGAAGAAAGAGGCGAGAGAAGTAGTCTCAGCCGGTGCTGATGCCGTTGAACTCCATTTCAACACTCCCGGGGTCGCAACGGCAGGGGATAGAGAATTCAACTACTATCAACTTGTTGAGACATGTACACGAATGATTAAGGCCGAGATTCCCGGAACTCCGGTTATGGTGAAGCTTGCAATAGAGGATGTTGACTGCCTGACAAGCATGAGACGCGCTGTCGCTGCAGGAGCCGATGCTGTCGGCCCGACTGCAAGATGGAAGGCATTCTACTTCGACCTCGACTGGAAGACGAGTCAGACAAGACCCGGCGCCGGATACGGTGGAACACAGGCAAACGCTATTGTGTGCTTCGAGATAGCAGATGCAAGAAAACGCGGGATATCAATTCCCATGTATGCCGGTGGCGGAGTATTTTCTTTCGATCAGGCCCTGAGATACATTATGGCCGGATCGGAAATGGTTCAATTCGGTGCCCTTGCATGTTCGGGCGGCATAAGAGAATGCGCGAGGGTAATGAAAGAGTGCTCCGATTGGATGGACAGAAACGGCTATAAGAGCGTAAAGGAACTCCAAGGCGTGGCACTCGAACTCTTCTCGATGAGTGAAGAGAAGGCAAAGAAGAGGCAGAACGCACTCGGAGAGGCATATAGGACAGCAGATGTAGACCCCGATAAGTGTATCGGATGTGGCAGGTGTGAGGATGTATGCTGGTATAAGGGAATAAAAGTTGAGGGAAGGAAAGCAAAGAAGACCGACTCATGTATAGGATGTGGCTATTGTTTCCAGGTATGCCCTGTCAAGGCTCTTCATGTTGATGCTCCGGCAATACTCAAAAAAGGCTTCGAGGAGAATTGAGAATGTCAGTTAAGGTACTACTATGTGGAATGGGAGGATACGGTGAGAACTACGTGAAGGAATATCTTACACGGGATGTCCTTCACTCTCAGTTGATTGCAATAGCTGACCCCTTTGCTCAAAAGAGTCCGCTTTATGAGGATGTAGTAAAGAATGGTATTCCTATCTACTCTTCTCCTGAGGAGTTTTTCAAAGAGAATAAGGCTGATTTGACTGTTATCTCATCCCCGATTCATACACATTACCCATATATAATGACTGCGCTCGAAAACTCGAGTTCTGTTCTTACCGAAAAACCTGTCTGCTTCAGACTTGAGCAGATTGAAGAGATGGAGAGAAAGAGCAGAGAGACAGGGCTTTTCGTCGCTGTCGGCTACCAGCTCTGTTTCTCCCACGATGTACTCGCCCTTAAGAAGGATATCCTTTCCGGCCTCTATGGCAGGGGGGTGAAGATGCGCACAATAAGGCTCATGAGGCGTAATGATGTATACTATTCTCGCTCGGTGTGGGCAGGAGCAGAGATGTGTCACTCAGAGCCCGTATATGACTCCCCGTTCACGAATGCATGTGCTCATCAATATCAGAATATGGTTTTCCTTCTGGGGAAAAAGATGGATGAGAGTGCCTCTTCTGTCAGCGTTGACGGCGCCCTTATAAGAGTAAGACCCGATATAACAAATTGTGATACGGCCACTCTTAAATTCACAACAGAAGACGGGGTCGAACTCTACTACTATGCCTCCCATGCCGTGGACGAAAAAAAGCTCGGGCCGCTGAGTACATATGTTTTTGAAAAAGGATATGTCGAGGAGACTGATAAGGGCTTTATCGGTTACCTTTCAGACGGAAAAGTAATCGACTACACTTTGCTCGATAAGGGTGAGAGGATGGAGAAACTCTATGAAAGTGTGAGGTGCGTCGAGGAGAAGAGAACTCCTGTCTGTACACTTAAAACTGCAGAGGAACACACTTTGGCTGTCCTCATGGCTCAGAAGAAGGGAGTCGTGGACCTCTCGGCTGAGAGCGTTATGAAAACAGACGAGAGCGGGAGTACCTATTACACACTTCCTTCCCTGGGAGAGGCACTTAAGAGTGCATATGACAATTGGTCAATTGATTTGAAATCAATATATACAGAAAAATAAAAGGAGAATGGAAAAATGAAAAAAGCATTTCTATTTTGTTTAGCACTTCTCATGATTGTGCTTCCTCTTGCCGCAAACGGCTCTAGTGAAACAAAATCAACAGATTCAAGTGCACCTGTAAAGCTCACATACTGGGCACCGATGAGTTCGAAGATCAAGAACGTCAACGACTTCTCCGAACTACCATATTGGCAGGAAATCATGAAGAGAACCAATACCAAAATCGAGTTCACAAACGTTTCCTCGGAAGACAAGATTCTCGGCGAGCAGTTCTCGATTCTTCAGGTCTCATCTACTCTTCCCGATATCGTAGAGTACAAATGGGCTGCATATGTCGGCGGGCCTCAGGCTGCAATCGAAGACGGCTTCATCATCCCTCTCAACGATGTTTTCGAAAAGTACTGTCCTAATATTACAGCTTTCCTTGAAGCACATCCGGACATTGCAAAGGAATGTTCCACAGATGACGGCACATACTACTGTTTTCCGTTCGTCCGCGGTGAAAGCTACGAGAACAACTCCCTCCTCTTCAGTGAAGGTCCTGTTTACAGAATGGACATTCTCAAGAAGCTCGGATTCGATTCAGCTCCCGAGACAGCAGATGAACTGTATGAAGTCTTGAAGGCTGTCAAGGAGTCGGGACTTGTAGAAATCCCGATGTCAATCAGAGCAGAGCATCTGAGCAGATTCTTCTCACCTGCATTCGACAGCTGGGATACATGGTATGTTGAAGACGGCGTTGTTCATCACGGCTATCTCGAGAGCAACAGATATGACTACCTGCAGTTTGTGCATAAGCTCTATGCCGAGGGACTGTTGGACAATGACTATATGTCAGTCAACAAGAACGGCATGAACAGCATGTTCCTCTCAGGCAAGGTTGCTCTTGCTTACAACCCGGGTTCTCTCATTGCTACTGCTGTTACAACAATGGGCGATGATGTTGAAGTTTCATCTGCAAAGCCTCTCTCTCCTGTAAAGGGCAGAAACAGCAAGTTTGCAAAGATGAACAGTGTTTTCGACACAGGATCCTCTTCTGCTGCTGCAATCACAACAAGCTGTAAGAACGTAGAGGCTGCAGCTAAACTTCTTGACTATGCTTACAGTGAAGAAGGCCACATGCTTGCAAACTTCGGTATTGAAGGTGTTACATACACAATGGTTGACGGATATCCGACATACACAGAGATGGTTATGGAGAACAAGGATGACGTCATGGCTAAGTACATGAGATGTACAGTCAACGGCGCATTCGTCCAGGACACAAGATATATCGAGCAGTATTACAGTGTTGAGGAGCAGGTTGAAGCTCTCAAGCTCTGGGCTCAGACAGACTACGGTCAGTATATGCTTCCTCCTGTAACTATCCCGAGTGAATATACTTCAGACGTTGCTTCCATCATCAACAAGGTTACAACCTATGCTAACGAGATGGAGACAAAGTTTATCACAGGTGCACTTGAACTTAACGAAAAGACTTTTGCTGAGTATCAGGCACAGCTCAAGGCATTCGGGCTGGAAGATGCACTCAGCGTCTACCAGAAGGCTTACGAGTCATACATGGCTAAATAAGAGAGAAAATTACTATCAAGGCAGGACAGTCTAGGCTGTCCTGTCTCTATTGGAGATGTTGATAATGAATAATATGGAAAAACTTATCTCTCTCATTGATGCTGATTATCCGGCATTGAAGAAAGAAGGTGTAATCGACGGAAAAAAGCTTATCGAATACTACAGAAACAGAAAGGAGCCGGTATATCTCTTTTCTATAGAGGAAGCTGAAAAGCTGAAAGATGAAAAGATAATCGAAGACGCCGAAAAGGTGATGGAGCACGATATTTTCGGTCATAAGTTCAACGGGCCTATCGACTGGATGTTCAATCCCACGACAGATACCAGCCGTGACAACGAATGGAGCTGGTCGCTTTTCCGTACTATTTACTGGCAGCCTCTCGCAAGGGCATATGCTCTTACAAAAGATGAAAAGTACACAAGGGAATTTCTAGCTCAGCTTCACTCGTTCCGCAGTGCCTGGCCGGCAGACGAGTTCATAAAAGACACTACATTTGTCCCCAAACAACCTTTCCCCGGAACGGCATGGAGAACAATTGAAACAGGAATCAGGGTATATACTACATGGCTTCCATGCTTTGAAATTTTCAGGCATTCGGAAGTCTGGACGGAAGATGACCTTGCCTCATTCCTATTGGGAATAAGAGACCATGCCCTCTTCCTAATGGGCCACTATTCAAACCATGACCGCTCTTCGAATTGGCTGAGCATGGAAACATCTGCACTTCTGCAGATAGCAGTAATGTTTCCGGAGTTCAAGGAGGCAGAGGAGTGGCTTAAAACTGCATACGGCCGTGTAATGCATGAAGTGAGGTATTGCTTCAGCGACAACGGCGTACATATGGAGAAGACTCCGATTTATCATCTTGTTGCATCGATTGCCTTCGCTCAGGCTCTCGTCATGTGCCGCAATAACGGCCTCTATGTGCCGGACTATGCGTGGGAGACAATCAGACGCAGTGCCCTCTATGTTGCATCTCTTATCAAACCCGATTGGTCTACCCCTATGATCGGTGATGCCGATAGAACCGACCTCACAACAAGGCGTGCCGACACTTCTCTTTATGAAGGTATGAACCTCTCCTTCTTTCCTGGAGGTCTCAATGAAATGAGAGAGTATTTTAAGTGGATGTATTCTCTCTTCCACGATGAAGAGTTCAGATTCTTCTATTCCCTTGGCCTTGAAGGAAAGGCCCCAGAAACTAAAGATTACAAATACAGCGAAGAGGGCATATATGTGATGCGCTCGGGATGGGAAAGAAAGAGCGACTATCTTCTGACGCACTCGACCCAGCTTGAAAGAGGTGAGAGAAGTACGCACTCCCATAACGACAGCATGCACGCGGAGGTTACACTTCTTGGCGAGGATATTCTTGTCGACTCAGGACGCTATATCTACCGCTCATCAATATGGAAGGACTGGAGAGCATATTTTGTTTCATCTCTTGCACACAACACCCTCTATGTTGATGACCATGAGATGGGGGCCGTCCCAGGGGGCGACAGAGTCAGGGGTGTCAGGGCTCTATGTCATTTCTTCGGAGAGGAGGCTGGATGTAAGGTAATTGACCTCTCCCATAATGGATACGCTTACCTCTCCGATCCGGTATTCCATAGAAGAAAGTTTGTCCTTCTTCCTTCCTCTTCAGTTGTTCTTGTCGACTGGGTTGAGGGAGTAGGAGAAGAGAATCATGACTTCAGACTCATGTATAACTTCAACACTTCTGATGTTAAGCTCAACGGTAATCACATCGACTACACATCACGCCATGGTATGGACTTTACTCTTGACTTTACATCCGATGTGGCATTCTCTTCGTCCCTCGTCTGCGGAAGTGAGGACCCCAAAGGTGGCTGGATAAGCTACGGCTACCCGGTGAGAGAGAAGGTGGGACAGGTGACATTTAAGTATGAGGGAAAGGCTCCGTTTAAAGCTGTGACACTTATAAAAGCAAAAGATGACACAACTTATGTATCGCTTGATAACGGCAGGGTAAGAGTCACTTCCCCCGACGCCATAAGAGAGATATCACGGGAGGGAGTTATTAAACTATGAGATTCGGACTCTGTACAGATATAAGAAATGTAAAGATGGTCGAGAGTTGCGGTTTCGACTACATCGACGGGAAGCTCAATCAGATTGCAGCATTTACAGATGAGGAATTCTCTTCTGTGCTTTCACTTATGGCCTCATCATCTGTAAAGATGGAGAGAGCTTCACTTCTTTACCCCAAATCAATGGCACTCATTGGAAAGGATTACGATGAGAAGGCTATGGTGGAGTATCTTAATGCGGCATTTAAAAGGATGAATGCCCTCTCATGTCCTCTTGTTGTATTCGGCTCGGGAAAGAGCAGGATGCTTCCCCGCGCGATGGCGTGGAGAGACGGCTTTCTTTCTTTAGTTCATGTTACACAGCTTACAGCAGATATTGCATCCTCATACGGTATCGAGATTGCAATTGAAACACTCAACAGAAGTGAGACGAACATGATTAACACTCTCACCGAGGGTGCGGCACTTATGGCAGTTGTCAACCGGCCGAACGTCGGGCTTCTTGCAGACGCCTACCATATGAGGAAAGAGGGCGAGGATATGGAAAAAATCATATATTGCTCTCCACTTATGCATACGCATATTGCACTCAAGGATGGAAGGGCATTCCCGTCACAAAAGTGTGAGGAAGTTGAGGAGTTTTTCGCAGTGCTCAAGAAAAGCGGTTATGACGGCACAATGAGCATAGAGGGAAAGAGTGATAATATAGAAGAAGATTCTGTCAGGGCGTTAGAGGTTTTGAGAGAATACGACAGGAGTTAATGATGGATAAGGTAAGAATAGGAATAATCGGATTTGGCCATATGGGACAGCAGCATTCGGCGGCCCTCAATGCAGGTAAGGTGGACAATGCAATGCTCTCTGCCATTGCAGATATCGACAGTAAAAAAATTGAGAAAGCAAAGGGACTCTACGGCGACAAGGTAAAGTATTATGACTCAGCCGAGGCTCTCATGGACTCGGGAGAGGTGGATGCTGTCATTCCGACATGCCCGCACTACTATCATCCGGTATATGGAGTATATGCGCTCGAACACGGCTTGAATTATCTATGTGAAAAGCCTGCAGGGGTATATACCAATGCAGTCAAGAAAATGAATGAGGTTGCCGAAAAGTCTGGAAAAGTCTTCGGTGTCATGTTCAACCAGCGCACAAATCCTTTGTATCAGAAGGCGAGGGATATGGTACAGAGCACAGAAGTGGGTAGGATATTGCACTGCCATTGGCTTATATCTTCATGGTTCCGTCCCCAGTCCTATTACGATAACTCTACATGGCGTGCAACATGGCGCGGAGAGGGGGGAGGACTCTTGATGAATCAGAACCCCCATAACCTTGACCTGTGGCAGTGGATATGCGGCATGCCGGTGAGGGTAAAGGCCGAAGTATATTACGGTAAGTACCGCAATATTGAAGTCGAGGATGATGTATATGCGCTCATGGAGTATGCAGACGGCCATATAGGGACATATGTCACGACGATTGCTGACGAGCCGGGTACAAACCGCCTTGAAATCTCCGGCACAAGGGGAAAACTCGTTGTCGAGAACGATACAATCACATTCTGGCGCACCCGTGAAGATACAGATGATTTCCAGAAGAGGTTCAAGGGCGAGATAGGTCATCCGGAAATATGGAAGTGTGAGATACCTGTCAAGGGAACATATACATCGCATTGCGGTATAATCAAGAATTTCTGTGATGCAATCCAGAAGGGAACACCACTTCTTGCTCCGGGAAGCGATGGAATTAAGAGCCTCGAGATAATCAATGCCATTTTTCTTTCTTCATGGAATGACGGTAAATGGATAGAATTACCTATCGACGCTGATAAATATGAAGAGATGCTCAGAGAGAAGTGCGGAGGCGCATTTCCCGTCTGATAAGAAAAAGGGACGCTATGACGAAGAATGGATCGAGCTTTAAGAAGAAGACTGTGACGAGATGGATGCTTTCCTATCTCCTTGCCACATTCATTCCTCTTTTTCTCGTCCTTCTTGCATCCCTTGTCATGCTTTCGGTCAATGTCTCATCAGTCACGTATGCCAATACGATAACTGCCTCGCTTGTGCAGAACTCTTTTTCTGATGTTATGAGTCGTATAAACGAAATAAAGGCCGAGATTATTGTTGATTCCGATTTCAATGAATTGAGGACTGCCCACTCTCTTGATTCAATCTCGAGTCTTGATCTCTATTACCATACGGCGGACATAAGACGGATTGTGCAGACCTCTACTGTTGTCGAGAAACTCTTTATCTACAGCCCTGTTTATAACTGGTATGTGTCGGACACCGACTGGGGTACATTAGATGGTGTTTCATCCCTGGAGTCTCTATCTCTTACAGTCGACGAAATTGAGAAGTATCTCGGCTCTGAAATCTGGGATGTATACGTCTACGGTGTTGAGGGAGATAAAATTCTCATACTTCTTCCGATGACGTTCACGCATTCAACAAACCCCAACTCCCTTGCTGTCGGTGTCATTGTCTCAAAGACAAATCTCTTTTCTTCCTCGATTGACGACTACCATGACGTTGTGCTCTACAGCGAAAGCAGAGACAGTGTGGTTTACAGCTACTCTGGAAACTATGTCGAGGGTGAGGCGAATGGCTTTTTCTCTTCGCTTCTTCCAGGAACGACTGGGAAGATGGGGGCTTTGATAGTCTCTGTCGGAAAGACGAAGACGGAGAACTTGAAATGTATGGTTCTCATGAACAGATTCAGGTATTTCCGTTCCTTCTATCTTATCATCCTGACAATCGCCGCAGTAATACTTCTTGCTGCCTCATCCGGAATGGTATTAACAATAAGGAATGTCCATAAGGACTGGATTCTCTACTCTGAAGCCATGAAGGCATCGGGAGTGGATGTGGCCTCAATCCCTCTCAATGCGACGGACTACTCGCCGTTTGTCTCTTCGGTAAGTTATTTAAAAGCAGAAACGAAGGAATTGTCCTCACTAATATCTAAACAGAAGGCATCACTTATACAGAGTGCCCTGCAGAAACTATTGAGCGGTGATTCGACTGTGACTGAGGATGTGCTTTCGTCTCTCTCAGTTGAGTTGATATCACCACTTTTTGTTGTTGTTTTATTGAAAGGTAAGGGCGAAAAGCTATACATGCTTCTCCCTTCATCATTTATTCTTCCCTTCCAGTCGGAGTACGGTGAGGCATACATTCTCAACCTTTCGGAAGAAGACGGGAAAAAGATGAAAACTCTTGTAGAATCAGCTTCGAACACAGAAGGTATCGAACATTTCTCCCTCTCTGATGTCCACAATGGTCTTGCTTCTGTCAGAGACAGTTATATGGAAGCTATTATCGTCAGCGAGTATCAGAAGGATCACGACATTCCATTTTTGTCGTATTCAGCACTCTCGGAGACTACAAGCCGTACAACATTCCAATATACGCTTGAGGAGAACATGATGCTTCAGAAGGCAATAAAGGATGGAGACGGGGAGAAGGCGCGATTGCTTATCGAGAAGGTTATCGAGCGCAACAAAGCCAACGGAGTTTCTCCCAAGACGCTGAGGTTTCTACTCTTTTCAATCAGCGGCACTATAATCCGCACCGTCAACGGCCTCGACGAAAGATACCGCTGTGTTGTGCCTAAGATAAACTTTCCTCCGATTATGCAATCGCAGAACTTTCAGAAGTCACTCTCAGGAGTTGAAGAGATAATCGACTCTACATGCTACAGCATAAAGGCTATACAGGAGACGATGGTCGACAGCACTGCCGAGACATATCTCATCTATAAGAAGGTGCTCGATTACATACACTCCAACTACTTTGACGCAATGATGAATGTCTCTTCTGTCGCCGACCACTTTGACATATCGATAGCGTATTTATCGCGGATCTTCAAGAAATATAACGGGATAAACATTTCCGAATACATAACCGGCTACAGGCTTGAAAAGGCAAAGGAACTCCTTGGGGATGGAAAGATGGTCGGGGAGGTTGTCGAAAGCTGTGGATTCGGCAGTCTCAGAACTTTTTTAAGAGTTTTTAAAACAGTCGAGGGGATAACCCCCGGACAATATAAATCTTCAGTGACAAAGGAGAGTTGAAATGCTTAAAAGTGCAGTTATAGGATGCGGCGCAGTTTCCCGTAATCACGGAAAGGCGCTGAAGGACAATCAATATACCTCTCTCAGGTATTGTGTCGATATAGTGGAGGAGAGGGCACGTGCTTTCAGTGAGACATACGGCGGGGAGCCTCTTACTGACTACAGGGATTTGTACGACAAAGATATAGATGTCGTTCACGTCATTACACCCCACAACACACATCCCAGGATTGTGATTGACCTTCTTGAACACGGCTTTAATGTCTTTTCGGAGAAACCTCTTGCAATCACCGTCAACGAAGCAAAACAGATGATAAGAAAGAGCGAGGAGACGGGAAAGAGGCTCGGTGTATGCTTCCAGAATAGGCTCAACAAGGCCACCATCGAGGCAAAAGAGATACTCGATAGTGGAAAATACGGTAAAATTCAGAGCGGGATGGCTCTTGTTACATGGTATCGTAACGGGAAATATTACACGGAGTCTCCATGGCGTGGGCGATATGACGGGGAGGGTGGCGGCTGTATAATCAACCAGTCAATTCATACTCTGGACCTTGTCGACTATCTTACAGGAGGAGTGGAAAGCCTTTCGGGGTTCGATGCACACCTGAGGGATACTACAGACTACGAAGTTGAGGACTCGGCAATGGCCCTTATGAAGCTTAAATGTGGTGCTGAAGTTGTTGCATTCTGCTCCAACTGCTATCTCGGCAGTAAGGTCTGCGATGTCGAATTGAGGCTCGAGAAAGCCACAATGACGATAAGGCAGTCCGGACTTACGATTGTCGAGAATGACGGCAACACAATCTTTCATCCCGCAGAGATCCTTACAGGGGAGAAGTCCGAGTGGGGAGTCAGCCACGGCCTCTTGATAAACGAGTTCTACCGCTCGCTCATCGACGACACCCCGTTCATTGCAGATTGTCACACTGCCCTTGCTGCCGTCAGCATTGTCAATGCCATCCAGCACAGCAAAGGTAAATCAATAAAAATAGAAAGATAAAATAGGAGTCTAATATGGTAACTATCAAAGTAAATGAAGCAAAGGAAAAAATCACTTCAATTTTCATGGCTGTCGGCGTCAACAATGACGAAGCATCTCTCATTGCAGATATGCTCGTTGAAGCAGAAGAGAGAGGCGTTCATTCTCACGGTATTCTCTGCACTGCACGCTATGTGCGCCTTATACAGGAAGGAAAGATGAGACCCAATGCTGAAATCAAAGTGTTGAGAGATAACGGTACTGTTGCAGTATGGGACGGCAATCACTCTTCCGGTCAGATTCTGGGCTACAGGGCTATGGAAGATGCAATTAAAAAGGCTGAAGAGCATGGTGTCGGCGTTGTATGTGTCAAAGGGGCAAACCACTTCGGAGCTCTTGCCTACTACTCTCAGATGGCACAGAAGAAGGGCTTGATTGGCACCACCCTTGGAACCGGCGATTCGACCATGGCTCCCTGGGGAGGATGCGAAAAGGTAATCGGCAACAACCCCATAGCTGTTGCAGCTCCTGCCTCAAGTGAAGTCTCTCCCGTTCTCGATATGGCTATGACCGTCGTTGCCAACGGCAAGCTTTCAAACATGAAGAGACAGGGAATCGAGGAAATCCCAGAGGGGTGGGCACTCGACAGGGAAGGTGTTCCGACAACTAAAATGTCCGACTATTATACAGTTCCCCCGATGGCTGGATACAAAGGATGGGGTATGGCTGTGATGATTGATATTCTTGCAGGTGTACTCTTCGGAGGCGGAACGGGAGACAGAGCAAAGGACAACAGCGAAGGTCCGTCACTCATGATGATTGCTCTCGATATCGAAGCATTCAACGACAAGGATAAGTATTTTGAAGATGTCGACTTGAGAATAAAGGAATTGAAGGCTTCTGCCAAGGCAAAAAACTCGAAGGGAATATTAATGCCGGGCGAGATAGAAGACAATGCATTCAAGAAGAGTGAGGAATCAGGCCTGGTTGATGTTTTAGCCGAGAATCTGAAGATGGTGAATGATGTTGCCCTCTCGCTTTCTCTCGAGCCTATCAGCGCTGTGTAATTATGAAGAAGATGAGGCTGTACGTATATGATTGATTCTTCCCCTGTCTCGATGGAGGAAGTCTTCAGGATTGCCGAAAAGGGAGACGTGAAGAGGTTGATGGAGACGATGGAATATACAGGGACAAACTTCTTCTCCCACGACAGTGATGGAAGCGATGTTCTCTTCTATGCCTGTCGCGGCGGCAATCTCGAGTGTGTGCGTTACCTTGTTGAGAGGGGATCTTTTTCCCCTCTCAGAAGTAACAGAAAAGGACTTACTCCCTATGATGAAGCAAAAATGAAGAGAAGAACGGAAGTTCTTGATTACCTTTCATGTGTCACCGGTTTCAGATATGAAGAGGGCTACCACAATCCTATTCAAAGAGGTTTTTTTCCGGACCCGGCATGTATACGTGTCGGCCTCGATTATTACATGGTCAATTCGACATTTCATTTCTTTCCTGCAATCCCCATCTCACATTCAACTGACCTTGTGCATTGGGGAATAATCGGTTATGCCATAACAAATCCTGAGTGGGCAAAGCTCGATAATAAGGATGGAGGACGTGGCTATTGGGCACCTGATATCTCCTACTCTGACGGAAGATTTTACATTACAGCGACACTCCGCTGTAACGAAGGGGAGGACGAAAAGCGCATTCAGATGATAACTTCCTCCGTTCGTCCCGAGGGACCTTATGATAAGCCCGAATGGATACATGAAGACGGGATAGATCCATCCATTTTCCATGACAGTGACGGCAGAAAATATATGCTTCTCAACAGGGGTGCAAGGATTATGGAGCTTTCGTCGGACTGCAGGCGTAAGATAACGGACGCAAAGCTTCTCTGGTATGGAGAGACTAAGAAAAAACCCGAAGGGCCTCATATTCTGAAAAAGGACGGTTGGTACTATCTGTTTCTTGCGGAGGGAGGGACCGGAATGGGACACAGAGTGACAGTCGCAAGAGCGAAGTCTCTTATGGATGTCTATGAACGTTCGCCATTCAACCCCCTTCTGAGGCAGTGCGACGAGGACGCAATTATGCAATGCTGCGGTCACGGAATGCCTGTCTCTTCTCCCGACGGAAAATGGTACATAGTCTATCTAACACTGCGTAAGAGTGCAGACGGCTATGGATTTACAGGACGCGAAAGTGCTGTTGACGAAATAGAATGGACACCATCGGGGTGGCCAGTTCTCAAAAACGGCATCGGCCCGGGTGCATTTGAAAAAATACCGTTAGATACAAGAAGCGAGACTCAATTCAGCCCTCACAGGGTCTTTCCATATTGGAAAGGAAGAGAATGGATGGGCGTACGCTCCTATCCCGAGGGCTCGGTTTACGTTTTTAACGACTCTCTCCACATCAAAGGTGACGGCCTAGATCTTAATGAAAAAAAGTGTCACAGCATGGTTCTCGAAAGACAGCAGGAGTTTAAATTTGATTGCGTGGCAGAGGTCATTGTTCCTCAAATCCCACCGGAGGAAAGCCTTGGTATTACATGCTACTACGATGAGAATTCATTCATCGAGTTCGGCATAGGAAGAGAGAAAGATGATTATTGTCTTCTTCTTAAAGTCTGGAGAGATGATAGCTTCATTACATCTGAACTATTCCCTCTTGAAGAAAGACCGTCATCTCTGAAACTCTCGCTTTCTGTCGACGGAAACAAGCGGACATTCTCCGCTTTGGGACGTGAAATAACCCTATGTGATACGTCATACCTCTCGAGCGAAGGACTTACAAAGGGAAAAAGGTTTACGGGCTCGACAGTCGGACTCTATGTCAAGGGCGCCTACGAGGGAGTTTTCACAGACTGGAAGATAAGATTCTACTCTAGCGTTATAGAGACTGACGATTAATTCAGAATCGAGTATTTAACTCCTCATATTACAATAATCTATATGTTATTAGACAAAGTACTGGGGGTACACTAGTACAATGTTTCAACGGTAATTTCTGTATTCATGGATACAGTATAAAACGTCAGCTAAATCATCTAATGTCCTAGGGAAGGCATTAAGTCAACAAAACGCGAAATAAGCCTTTTGAAAAAGTTACTCTGTCATACCAGACGGTACGGCAGAGCGCTATATCCCAAGCTTTGAGAAATAGGCTTTTTTCATGTCGAGTTCGAAATCTTTGTCGCATTTGTATTCGCGTCCGAGACACAAGTGCCAGAGCGACGGGTCTTCCATACAGAGGTAGAAGAAGACTCTTTCCTTGAAAGAGGATGGAAAATAGGAGTAGAGTGAGGAGAACATCTCTTCTTTCTTCTCCAATGGATATGAGTATTTCCCTGCAGTCTTCACAAGTTCCATCTCCAAGACCTTACTCTTTCTTCCTTCTTCCCTCAGCCTCTCGATTACTGCTTTTGTAAAGGTAAGGGTACCCATGCTGATCATTACGATATCGTCGGGGGAGAATGTGGATGTGATTTTCTCCACAACAGTCCTGTACTCATCCTTCCAGCCTTTGAAGTAGAACATCGGGTGGATGTGAAAGCCTACCTTGTTTCCGTTATCTCTTGCCTCTTTTGCCGCATTTATCCTTTTCTCGAGAGACGCTGTATAATGCTCTTCCTTTTCTATTATCGTCGGGGCGTTCAATGACCATGTGAAGACCATGTTTTTCGGCCACTTCTTTTTAAAAATGTCTCTTCTGTCGGCCTTACTTTTGAGTTCGATTATTATATCTGGGTGTAGAGTGGCAAAATGAGAAAGTGCAGTAAGGGTTGAGTAGTCGTCACCCCAGAGCAGGGAATCCGATGCCTGACCAGTTCCTATATGCCACACACTTTCGTCTATCTCGAGGCTTCTAAGCTTTTGATCAAGATTCGACACAATCTTTATCTGGTTTTCGTTGTAGAATGCCTGGACAGAGCAATAGGAGCAGCCGAACAGGCATTGCATAACAGCATCCAATGTGCGTAGTTTGCAACATCTTGTCTTCTCTCCGTCAACAGGACATGGACAGCGCGAAAGGACAATCTTTTGGTCTAGCACTACTTCTTTTGTCTTCGCTCTCTGTATATGGGGTGGAAAGAAGGAGGAGTAATCGCTCTCTGTACTTCTGAGCTCTGACATATAGTGCCTCAATGCTTTGATGTACTCATCCCCCGCTCTTCCGTCCCTGCGGTTGAGGTATGGGGTAATATCAACTGATTCGACAAAGCTCTTCTCATCCCATTGGATAAGGTCTGCCTCTTCTTTCACAATCTCAAGAAGCTGCATCTGTGTAAAGTGGATGGAAAGAAAGAGACTCTGAAGCTCTTTCTGTAGTCTTTCCGGGAGGCGTGAGAATATATTAGTGAAGCTCTCTAACATAAGAGTAGTGTAAACATCTCTTTAAAAAAGGTGAAGGAATGATTATCCTTAGCTTATGGAAAGTGCAAAAGAACAGGCTCATGCCCTCCCTGAAAACAGTGGCTGCTACCTTATGAGGGACTCTAGTGGCACGGTTATATATGTGGGGAAGGCGAAGAATCTCAAGAGAAGGGTAAGCCAGTACTTTCTCCCCAACCGTAATCTCAAGACTCAGGCCCTGGTCGAGAAGATCTACAAAATAGATACAATCATTACAGGTAATGAATATGAGGCTTTGGTACTCGAGAACAATCTCATCAAGAAATATAATCCACACTACAACATCCTTCTTAAGGATGGAAAGAGCTATCCTGTAATCAGGATAACCAATGAAAGCTTTCCACGTGTTTTTAAAACACGGCGTATAATCAATGACGGTTCAAAATATTACGGGCCGTACCCTGACGGGAAGAGACTTGACTTATACCTTGAAACAGTAAAGAAGATGTATCCGTTACGTCTATGCTCCGGGACGCTGAAAAAAAGAGACTATCCATGCCTGTACTATCATCTCCATAAATGTGCCGCGCCGTGTATTGATGCTGTTTCAAAAGATGAGTATTCGTCATACATTAAGGACGTAAGGGCTTTTCTTGACGGTGACGATTCTTCCCTTATCGAAAAGGCTGAAAGGGAGATGAAGGAGGCGGCAAAGAAGCTTGACTATGAAAAGGCTGCCGAGAAGAGGGATTTAATCAAGGCATTGACTGTAATGCAGAAAAATCAGGGCGTGGAGGATATTGACGGGGACGAGGAAGATAAGCGCGACTATGCAGCAATCGAAATGAGCTCGTATTTATGCACTGTCTCGATAATGCAATTCCGCTCCGGCCGTCTCATCGGCAAGGCCTTATACCGCAGCGAATGCCTGGGGGATGAAACCGAAACGCTTCTGTCATTCTTAATTCAATACTACTCTGACGGAGACACACTCCCTCATGAGCTTTTTGTCTCCCACGATATAGACTCGGCTCTATTGGAAAAGTACTTTAAAGAAGAACTCAAAAAAGATATTTCAGTCGATGTTCCGAAAGACGGCAGGCACTACAGAATACTCCGTCTTGCCGGGGAGAATGCCCTCAGGGACGTAGAGAAGAGACAGAGGAGTGTAGATAACACCCCTTCTCTTGAGGAACTTGAGAAGCTGACACGGCTCGATAAAATTCCACGCCTCATCGAAGGCTATGATATTGCCCAGCTCAGTGGCAAATATACTGTTTCCTCTCTCATCGTCTTCCGTGACGGCAAACCCAGCAACAAGGAGTACAGACACTTTTCGATGAAAAGCCTCAAGGAGGGTGAGATAGACGACTTCAAGTCTATAAGGGAGGCTGTCTACAGACGTTATAAGAGACAAAAAGAAGAGAATAATGAGCTACCGGATCTCATTATGATAGACGGAGGAATAGGGCAGGTTCATGCGGCGCTCTCGTCACTCGGGGAGCTTGGACTCGATATCCCGGTTGTGGGACTGGCAAAGAGGGAGGAGACGATAGTATTCCCAGATGGAGGGGAGGTTCTTGTTGACAAGAGCAATCCCGGATTGAGACTCTTAATTGCCGTACGCGATGAGTGTCATCGTTTTGCAACATCCTTTAACCAGCGTATGAGGTCAAGCGATGCTTCATTCAAGCTTTTGGAATCGATTGAAGGCATCGGGAAGAAAAGGAGTCGTTTGATAATGGAAAAGTACGGCTCTGTCGAGAACATACTCTCCCTTACAAAGGAAGAATTGAGTAAGGGGGCAGGTATACCACTACCGGTTGCAGAGAGGGTCTTGAGGAAGCTCAACTTCTAGGATAGCGGGTCGTCGAAAAAGACGGGAGTCAAGTCGAGAGGGTTTTCTCTGCCGCTAGTTACAATTATGGAGTAGACAAGCATTTCTGCTGTGAGGAGAAGGCTGTCGCCCTGTGCAGTTTTGAGTGGGGTGTCTGCCTTTCCGATGGCCAGGATTATACTTTTTGTGTCCTCGAGCGTATAGTTTCTCATCGCAGTTTTGAAGAGCTCGGTTTCCTTGAAGTTTATTCCGCTTTTCGGCTTTGAAGTCTGGCCTGTTATACTCTGGTAGGTGCTGAAAGCACTAAGATCCTTTGCAATTAAATTGAACGGGACTCCACTCTCCTTCATCCTTATTGCCTCTTCCAACCTTCTGAATTGGTTTGCCGTAACAGAGAATGCAGCAAGAATATTACGGCTGTCGTTGAGAATGATTGAACCCACTATCCTTAAGGCCTTATCGAGATTTTTCTCAGCTAGAGACCTAAATAGCGTGTAGCCGTTGTCGCCCTTACTTGCTGTTGAGTATGCTTCGATATCGTCTCTCTCGATTGTGTTCTTCCCGCCCTTTATCTTTAAAAAGTTGATGACGGCAAGAACTACACTTTTCATTTCTTCTGTATTGTTTTCAACCGATGAGAGAATTTCATCGACAGCATCGGGGAGAATAGTGAAGTTTTCACTTCTTACAAAACGGTAAATCCAGTTTTTCTTCTCTTCTTCCGTCATCTCCCAGAATGTCTTTATATTCTCTTTTCCCGCCGCATCGAGAAGTGCTTTGTCATAGGAGAAACTGGAGCTCTCCGAGGAGACTATGATAAGTGTAAGGTCGCTTTGGTTGTCCTTAACAGCATTGATTGTTGCCGTGTATGAAACATCTGTCTTCTTGATGTTTTCAAATCCCCTGAGAACAATAAAACGGTGTGAGGCAAAGAGGGAAGGTTGACTCACTGCCGCCTGATATGCCGCCTCGTCATCGTCCCCGACGTAGAATGTGTAGCATTCGCTGTCGCTCCAGGATTCCAGCACCCTCTTTTTTATAGTTCTTATCATATTGTTCTTCTCGCCCTCTTCTTGTCCGAGCAATATATATACCTCAGCCATAAATCTCCTCAATAATGACGAATCAATGCGACAAGTATACCATAGAAGACAAAGTTTTTCCTTCTTATTATTCCGTTTGTATCATTTTCCGCCCATAGCTCGGTATATGATGAGGCGATGTGGACCCGCCTCAGCTCAAGAGGCTGATCTTCTGTCCTCTCGGCCAAGGCTATATCATTATCGGATGCATATGAGGCTCTCTTCAAAACTACAGTATCTCCCGGGAGAATACCGGCTCCAATCATACTTGTGGATGTGACACAGTAAGAGAAGATGTCATCCTTTCTGTAGAAGCGTGGAAGAAGTATTGTCTTTTCAGTTCCCCTTTTCAATTCTTCCACTGTCGGCTCTTTCGAGAAAAACGGGTAGCTGACATTCTCCCTCTCTCCCCGACTTTTTTCCGGGAGCGTTATCGCTCTTCTTTTTCCTTTATTCAGAGTCAATAAGCCCTTTTGAGAGAGTGCAAGCACTGTGTAGTAGGCTGCAGAGGCAGATGTAGAGAAGTGTTCCCCGATTTCCTTGAGTGTCGGTGATGTCCCGTTCTCGATAACAGTCTCGGCTATGTAGTCGAGTACTTCGCTCTGCTTTTTTGTCAACTTCAACACATAGCTATTCTACATTGAAAAGGAAAGTGCTATCTACAAAAATCACTGCAGAAAAAAAGCCGCAGCATCAGGCTACGGCTCTCAAGAGTGGAAAACTTCAGTTCTCCTTTACTATTTCCTTTTCCTTCTTTGCGACACTCTGGATTTTGTCACAGAGTTTTTCAATACCTTCATATAATTCGTAGCAGTCTATGGAGACTACCTTTTCTTTTCTCCAGATGAAGTGGAGGCTGGCATCAAGATGGAATCCGATACCCTTTGCTTCCTTCTTTACGACGATGTCCAAATCCTGAAGATAGTCTTCTGCAAAACCGATCTTCTGGAGCTTTTTGTCAAGAAATGCTCTGTCCTCTTCGTTTGGTGTGTAACCGACGCCTCTGAATGTAATGTTCATTTCTTTTTCTCCTTTCAACCATAAGGTTGTCGATAACCCTTTCCTGACGGAAACCTGAGAGATTCTCTCTGCTTAAGTTAAGTTTACAATCAAATGGTCAAAAGGCAAAAGAAAACTTCACTTTTTCTCTGCTTCTCTGCGGTATTTGTTGACGGTGCGGCGTGCAACGATTATTCCCTCTTTCTCAAGCTCGTCTGCTATCTTCTGGTCGGAGAGCTTTTTTCCGCTTGTATTGGAGGCGATTATTTCTTTTATCTTATAGATTACCGCAGTCTTCGATAGTAAAGAGTCACTTTCATTTGTCTTCACTTCAGTGGAGAAGAAGAATCTCAATGGAAAGGTACCCCATGGAGTAAGCACATACTTTGCCTGTGCCAGTTTCGAGACCGTGCTCACGTTCACCCCCATAATCCCAGCGGCCACGGTCATTGTCAGCGCCTTGAGGTACATGGGGCCGTAGAGAAAGAAATCCCTTTCTTTCTCGACAAGAAGAAGGCCCAGTTTCTCCATTGTGCTCTTACGCATATTTATCTCTTTTATGAGGTTTTCGGCACTCTGGATGTTCTCTCTTAAAAACTTTCCCGCTTCTTTGTCCTTCCTGTCGCTTTTTTCTTTTATCTCGTTCTTAAGTGCGAGGTAGCTCTCGTCAATCTCCACATCTAATAGGTCAGACGAATGTGTATCGAGAAATATCGTGCCGTTTTTGACGCTGACTGTTATCTCTGGAACGATGTATTGGGTGTAGGAGGAAGTGTACTTAAGGCCCGGAAAGGGTGTGAGACTTTTGATTACCCTAATCATCTCATCCAGGTCCTCCCTCCCTATTTTCATAGCCTTTGCAAGTTTATCCTCCTCCCCGTTCTGAATGTAATCGAGACCTCTGTATATTATATCATGATAGCGGCTGATTTCAGCACGATCTTTCTCTATCTCCTTTATCTGGAGCATCAGGGCCTCTCTCCAGTCCTTTGCCCCCACTCCGGTGGGCTCAAGCGACTTAACAACTTTGACGGCGTCCTTTACATAGTCTTTGTATTCATCGCTTACAAGAGACTCTGGCTCTGGCCCAGTGAAGCCGCTCTGGTCAAGACCGGAAATTATCATCTCGGCTGTCTCTCTTACTTTTTCATCGAGATCCAGGAGCCCGAGTTCCTTTATGAGGTGCTCCCTCAAATCTTCCTTCTCGCTTACTGTTTTTTCAAACCAGTCACTCTTTCCATCATCCTCGTAGTCTCTCCCGTTTGCTTCATCATTCATTGAGGCGCGTGGTGTGTACGTCTTCTTTTCAAGTGCTTCGAATGAGGGCGTCTTTTCTCTGATATCGAGGACGGGGTTCTTCTCCGCCTCCCTCTTTATCTTCTCGTTAAGCTCTTCAGTCGGCATTGTGATGATGTCCATCAGCTGTATAAGCTGTGTATCGAGCCTCTGGGACATATTAAGGGAAGTGGATAAACTCTGCTCCAAATCAATACTCCTCGTAGTCGCGGCCGAAATAGATTTCCTTTGCTCTCTCGTCTTCCAGAACTTCCCGCCTTGTGCCGCTGACAAGAATCTCTCCGTCAGAAATTATATGTGCTTCGGTTGTTATCTCGAGGGTATCTCTTACGTTGTGGTCTGTAAGAAGTATGCCGATTCCGTTTTCACTCAGATGTTTGATTATCTGTTTGATTTCATATACAGCCTTGGGGTCTATTCCTGCAAAAGGCTCGTCAAGAAGAAGAAACTTTGGAGAAGAAGCAAGAGCACGGGCTATCTCGGTGCGTCGTCTCTCTCCTCCGGATAGTGTATAGCCGTATTGCTTACGTACCCTGTCGATTCCAAAGGCAGAAAGGAGTTCCTCCTCCTTGTCCTTCTTCTCTTTCTTTGTGAGGTAATCCTGGGCTTCAAGTACAAGCCTTATGTTTTTCTCGACAGTCAATTTTCTGAAGATGCTGGGCTCCTGCGGCAGGTAAGCCAGTCCCATCTTCGAGCGCTCGTGCATTGCAAGCCCCGTTATATCACGGCTGTTGATTTTGATTATGCCACCGTTGGATTTGATGAAGCCGACTATCATATAGAATGATGTGGTTTTGCCCGCACCGTTGGGCCCCAGAAGGCCTGTTATGTCCCCGCTTTTCATGCTGAATGAAATGTCTTTTACAACATGTTTTCTACCGTAATATTTCGAGAGATGCTCAACAAGAAGTGTATCAGCCATTGATTGTACCTTTTATCCTTCCCGAGAGTGTTATCTCATCATTCTTTAGGTCAACTGAAATAATGTCAGCATTGTACTCGTCACCCTTCCAGAGCACATTGCTCTTTCCCCTTAGAGAAACAAGCTCATTGCCTCTGTCGTAGCTGAGGGCCTCGCTTGAGCACGTCATTACTTCTCCTCCGCTTATTCTCATAAGCCTCACCTGCATTCCCAATTCCAGTTTTTCTTCATTCATATCATAGTGGAGGCTTCCTGCTGTGGCATATAAATCCTGTGAAGTGTCATCAATCTCGAACCATGATGAAATAATAATCGTCTCTTCTGTCCTGTCATACCAGAGTGTGTTGGCTCTGATTTCAATTCCCTTCTCACTGTCTTTGATTATAACGCTACCGCTACACTCGACATAGCGCCAGTCATCGCCGGAGAGATAAATCCTGTCGCTTTCTATCGTTATTGACCCCGTTTCAACCATGGCCCCGTTTTCAAGAGAGACGCTCTTCTTTCCTTCTTTCAGAGAAAGGGAACTTACTCCTCCGGAGAAGTAAATCGATGAACTGAAGAGGGAGATGTTTATAAGTAATGTAATAACCAATGCCGTTATTCTTTTATTCAAGATTAAAGTCTCCTTTTTCAATTGAAGAGAAAGAGTAAACTTTCTCCCTTAAATCCCCTTTGAATGATTCACCCTCAATTGTTCCTTCTTTCGATTTTACCACAACAAAGCCGGTTGTGGTAATTTCGTCTGAGTTTCTGTTGTAGATTAAATTTTCGGCACTGACACTCATTTCGTCCCCAGGACGTGAGAACGTAACGGCGCCCTCAAACTCAATACGGCTCCCGTCGAGCTCGATTTTTCCCCTTTCTGCTCCACCTTCTGTCTCAACTTCTCCCATTTCGCTGTAGGATGTGAAAATAAAGTCCTCAAGTAAGGCATAACCATCTGCTGAGTAGAGCGTCATTTTCCCTGCACTGAGGGTTATAGGGGAGGCATCCTCCTGTCCGATCTGGGCCGATGTGTTCTCCATTATCAAATCGGGGTATATTCCTTTCTCAATAAGAGAGTCTTCCTCTTCGTTATCTTTGGAGGAGCACGATACGAGTAAAAGGAGAATAATCAGTACAAGGCAGAGTCTTTTCATAACTTTCTCACGATATAAGGACTGTATTCTTTCTTCTTTTTTCTGAAGAAAAGATAAGAAATCAGGAACCCTAATCCTATTGCCATAAATCCAGTGACGGCCATAACAACTTCATTGTTTGAAAGAAGTTTTCCCACAAAATATCCAGGAATAAACATCACCAGAGGGAACAACAGACTCATGAATATTGTGAATATTGCCTTTCCCTCGGGAATCTCGACTTCGACAAAATCCCCCTTTTCAACGGCTATATTTTCAGGATTATTTACGGCGTAGGACGTATCTTTATTGTGGCAGAAGGATTCACTATGACAGTGCGTGCATGCACCCGAGGAGCATCCGACTTTTACTGTTCCGTTCTCGATAGAGATTATTGATACGACGTTTCTCATTCGCTCTTCTCTTTGTCCTCCGGCTTTGTAATGTTAACGTGCTCATCGACAATCCTGATTGACACTGCCTTGTGTTCCTTCTCGTCAATGGTTACAACCACCCCCTGGATTCTCGGGTCCAGCCATGCTTCCCGGCTTCGGAGTGGAATCTGGCGGCGGTACTTTCTGATTTCAGTTTCGGTATCGAAACCACCTACACTCATGAAAGAACCGACTCTACCTATATCACTTATGAATGCTGTGCCTTTATCGGTAACGGTTTCATCACTTGTAAGGACTTTCGTATGCGTCCCGATTACAGCCTGCACACGGCCGTCAAGAAAATGCAACATCGTTGCTTTTTCAGCTGTTGTCGCAGCGTGATATACAACAAGGATTATGGGATTTCCTTCAACCTTCTTCAAAAAGTTGTCTATCGCCACAAATGCATTCTGGAGTGCCACCTTCATTGAAGAGTTCCCCATAAGGTTGATTATAAGAAACGGTGTTTCGTTCATGGTAACGTTCTTGACTGCTTTTCCCGGGCATAGAGGAGGGTAGTTGAGAGGCCTGAGTATAAAGGAGGAGTGGCCGATGAATTCTACCATATCTGGTTTGTAGAAGAGCTTCTCGCCTCCCGTTATGAGATCTGTGCCGTACTTTCCAAGCATCGTTGCATGTGCTTTTCCCAGCCCGTAGCCATTGGTCATCCCCTCTGCGTTGACTATTGTGTAATCAACACTGTATTTGCTCTTAATCCTGGCTAAATCCGCCTTAAGGGAGTTTCCTCCACATCTACCTACAATCTCACCAAGAAACAATATATTTACCATGCACTAAAGTTTAATAACTTTATCCTAATCGCGCAACGACCTTGACCGAGAAGTTGAATATGGTCTAACATCACATTGTCGCCCAGATGGCGGAATTGGTAGACGCGCTAGGTTCAGGTCCTAGTTCCGGCAACGGTGTGTGAGTTCGAGTCTCGTTCTGGGCATCATAGTTAACTGATTGTGATACAAAAGAAGTGAGTCAGCTGAGTTATTCGAGAGAAAGAATCATCGGCTGGCTCTTTTCATTCCAGCCACTTATTATGTTTTCTCATTCTCTAAGATTTGCCGGCAATTCTGTTTGTTGAACTACATCTTTGATTTCTCCGTCAAAAAAAACATTTCTTTAAATGATAGTTTAAAATCTATATCCGAGTACTCTTTCCCGATTGCAGGTAGTGTTACTCTCTGCATAGTAATCGGGGATTAGCTCTGTTAAAGATGGCGTTACAAAGAATCTTTATCAAGGATCGTAAAACCTTGTGGATGCAAAAGCTTGAAGCAACGGAAAAGCAAAAAGCAATCGTTACAAAAAAGGTCGAAATCTTCTGAGGTGGTTTTCGCCTTTGGCGCACGGAGGCACATAGGCCGGGATAAGTAGAAAAAGAAAGGGCAGTTTCCTATAATTGATTTTGCAAAACTTCATCCATGATTTCGAAGCTAGTTAATCCCTCTGTAAAAACTAATTTCTTACTCCAGCTATAATTGCTGGTTTTTTATTGGCTGGGCGGAAAAATATTTTTCTGATTTCTTGCGATTGCCTATTTACAACCTAACTTCTTTATGTAACAATAATTGCAGAGGATTGAATTATGGCATATATACTCAAGTCTAGAATCTGC
>CAVFNE010000012.1:0-26059 GCA_963623755.1 Muribaculaceae bacterium
CCGTGATGTTTATGTCATAGAGATGAAGGTTGATGAGAGTGCAGATAAAGCCATCAAACAGATAAAGGCGAAGGGCTACTACCATAAATACATCAACACAAGTAAGGCCATCCACATCATAGGCCTCAACTTCTCGTCTGAAAGCCGCCAGATAATAGAGCGGAAAGAAGAGATTGTCGATAAGACAAAAGAGGTGACTTATCTGGGGTAAAGGATTTTCGCTTGTCTTACCTCATCTGGCTTTGTAAAAATAATGGCAGGACCGGCATATTCAAAATTAAATGTTTCTCTGGAAAATTTGAGCCGTTTTATGATTTCGGCCGGATGGCTTGTGAGATTCTCTGTCTCTGCAGAGTGATATACAGAAAGGCAGATAATCAGAACAGAAAGGATTAACAAATGGGCTCAAACAGATTTACAAGGTGAAAAAATGTGGCGGAAGGTTAAGAGCGTGTGACATAAAAGATAAAATATAAATACTGTTTTATCCAATGAGTGTGCGTTAAAGTAATCGCTTAACAACTGACAATAATCTCCTATGGATAATTTAGAGCACGTAAGTATTACCATGTTCGGAGCACGCGGAGACGGCTCCTGGGACAACTCAAAGGCCTTTGAAGAGGCTATAGGCTCCGGTATGCGAATAGTTGATGTTCCTGCAGGTATATGGCTTACGGGGCCGTTGACACTGAAATCGAACACTACACTCAATATCGAGAGTGGTGCGACAATCAAATTTATTGATGACCCGGAGATTTATCCAGCAGTCTTTACACGCTGGGAGGGCCACCGTTGTTATGCCATGCATCCTCTTGTATATGCAGAAGGCGAAGAGAATGTATCTGTCATAGGCTCGGGTGTCATCGACGGCAGTGGAGAAAAATGGTGGAAAAGTCTCAGGGAAAAACGCAAAAACGGGCAGAAGGAACCGCAGAGCGATTACGAGAAGCACTTTGCATCCCTCAACCCTGATTACAAAACTCAGCCGTCCGGTGGTGGTGGAAGGGAGTTGCAGTTCCTCAGACCTGCATGTGTACAGTTCAATTCATGCCGCAATGTAATATTGTCTGGGGTAAAGATTATCAATTCTCCGTTCTGGACAGTCCATCCTATATTTACAGATAACCTTACAATCGAGAATATTACCATCCTCAATCCTGCCGACAGCCCCAATACCGATGCGCTCGATATCGACAGCTGTACAGATGTTCTAATCAAAGGCTGTTATATAAACGTCGGTGATGACGGTATATGCATCAAGAGTGGTGCGGGAGATGACGGTATTAAGGCGGCACGGCCTACACATAACGTCACTGTTGAGGACTGCACAGTAATATCTTCCCACGGAGGCGCTGCAATCGGAAGCGAGACGGCTGCCGGAATAAGGGATGTAACATTCAATAAATGTAATTTCATAGGGACAGACAGAGGCATAAGAGTCAAGACAAGACGGGGCCGTGGCGGTACGATTGAAAATCTTGTCTTCAGAAATATCTCGATTGACGGATGCTTATGCCCGTTTACATTCAATATGTATTATAAGTGTGGAGCAAATGACGACTCTCTCTTCTCACTCGACCCGCAGGTTGTGACCGATAATACTCCGCACATAAGAAATATTCTTATTGAGAATGTCTATGCAACGGGATGTAAGAGCTCATCGGGCTTCATCGTAGGTCTTCCGGAGGCAAGAATCACCGGTCTCAAGATTCGCAATACCTCAATCAATATAGCCCCTGAGAGCGGGATTGAGCCCAATGTCTCGGAGATGTACCGTGGTATTCCTGATGTAAAGGAGAAGGGTATAAGAGTGAAATTCGCCGATGTAGAGATGGAGAATGTAGTGGTCGGCGGCGTCGAGAAATTCCTCGTTGAGGAGTAAAAAATATGTTGCACTTTTCTGACAAATCTATGAATTGTTACGACTACAATTTGCGGGTGATGAAAAGTGTGTTAAGAATATGTTAAACGGGTTAACGTGTAGAATGGAGAAGGAGAACACTCTCGAGAGGTACAAGGCAATAGATATCACCATCTGGGTATTGCTTCTGGTTGTATTTGAAACTGTGATTGCGAAGGCCGGATTTTCTTGGTTTAAGGAGCAGCCGTATACTCTTTCTCTTGTTCCGGCATTAACGTTGATTATGTATATGAGGTGGTCCCTGTACGGACTGGCTTATTCCGCATTGGGAGGACTGGTTCTTTCTCTCGCCTATGGCGCGACCGGAAAAACTATCCTCGTTTATGCATTGGGCAACCTTTTTTCCATAGTGGTATATCTCATTATGAAGAAGGTTGGAAAGGAAAGGGTGACTAACAGCGCCTTTCTTTCTGCTTTTTCTGCTGTTCTTATGACAGTAGTGATGCAGGCGGGGAGAGCTGCGGTTTCTTTATTGGTGGGGTCGGGTACCTCCTCCTTTGTTTCTTTTTTCCTTACGGATGTTCTCAGCGGCTTTTTCGCCCTGATAATCATCCTGATAGTTAGAAAGAGAGAGGGTGTATTCGAGGACCAGATTTGCTATTTGAAGAGACTTAATAGTGAAGAAAAAGAGGAGAAGAGAAATGAAGGTGAACGCTTCTGATTATCTTGTTTACGACGAACAGACCAAGACCTATCACGAAGATAGCGAACAGAAGGTAAGGGACGATGTCGAAAAACACTACTGGCTCCATGTCGGTCGTGCCATTATCAAAGATTGGAGGCTCTATGTTATGTTGCTTCCTATGCTGCTTGTCTTCCTGTTCTGGAGATATTTCCCGATGTATGAGCTTCTGGGATGTTTTAAGGTATCGGATGAAGTTCTGCCGGTATCTGAACAGTTGTTCTCAGGTTTCTCATACTTCAGAAGACTTCTGGTGGGAGGAGATGCTCTTTCAACAGAGTTCTGGAGAGCACTCAGAAACACATTCCTCCTTTCCTTCTACGGACTCTGCTTCGGCTTCCCGGTTCCTATCATCCTGGCTCTCTTCTTCAATGAAGTGAGATCAAACATCGCCCGCAGCGTCTACCAGGTTCTGACATACCTGCCGAAGTTCATGTCGACTGTTGTCATGACCAGCCTTGTAACCATGCTTGTCAAGCAGGGTTCAATCACGACAAGTTATGGTATTATCTCGCAGCTCATGGAAAAGATGGGAATCATAAGCCATGAAGTTGCCTCAGCAGGTCTTTTGAACAACCCCAACTTCTTCAGGGGAATCTACCAGCTCAGCGGTATATGGGAAGACGCAGGATACTCCTCAATCGTATACTTTGCTGCAATCATTGCAATCAGCCCGACAAGCTATGAGGCTGCCCAGATTGACGGGGCGGGAAAGATGCAACAGATGCGCTATGTCGTCATCCCGTGTATTCTCTCGACAATCGTCATCATGCTCATTACAAGAATTGGTTCTCTCCTGTCCATCGGATACGAGAAGGTACTTCTTCTTTACAATACTAATACATATGTTACAGCAGATGTCGTCTCTACATTTGCACAGCGCTATGGCTTGGCAGGAGCTGCAAAGGGAATAGCATCAGCTGCTGAAATGATGAACAACGTAATTGGAATGCTCCTGGTTATCGGAGCTAACACCGTTGCCCGCAAGGCTTCGAACGTATCACTTTATTAAGGAGGGAGATGATGAAAAGAAAACTTGAAACAACAGAATTAATCTTCAAGATTATCAGCTACACCCTTCTTACCATCTTCGCACTCAGCTGTCTTTATCCTTTCGTCTATGCTGTTTCGTCTTCAATCAGTGGAAGAAGAGCAGTAGAGTATTCCGAAGTTCTTCTCTTCCCTAAGGATATTCAGTTCGAAGCATTTGGTAGGATGTTCAGCTCCAACATGTTCTGGAATGCATATTCCAATACTCTTTACATAACGCTCTTCGGTACTATCTGGGCACTCGGATATTCCATCCTCGGTGCTTATGCTCTCTCGAAGAAGAGACTCTTGTTCCGTAAGACATTCAATTTCTTTCTTGTCTTCACAATGTGGTTCAGCGCAGGTATCGTACCTCAATATCTTAACTACCTGAACACAAAGAAGGTCTTCAATGCTGTGGGTATCACAGATGATAAGTGGCTTGTCATCATCGCAATGGGTATGGCGGCAATGAATATCATCCTTCTCAGAAACGCCTTTGAAGGTGTTCCTCAGGATATCGAAGAGGCAGCAATCGTCGATGGAGCCACAGAGTTCCAGGTATTGAGTAAAGTTTATATCCCGATGAGCAAGTCCACAATCGCAACCGTTGCTCTCTTCTTTGCTATATCAAGATGGAACGGTTACTTCTGGGCCCGCCAGATGATTAGCAACTCCAACGAGCACCCTCTCATGGTTTACATCAGACTTATGCTCGAAGAGTATACAGACCCTGAAGCAATGGCCGGCTGGAATGAAGTTTTCGCTTCGGACAGCATGATCTACGCTCTTATTGTTTGTTCAATAGTTCCTATCCTCGTTATCTATCCTTTCATTCAGAAGTACTTTGCTAAGGGTGTTAACGTCGGTGGTGTTAAGGAATAATTAGAAAAGGATTTTCGGAGGAAAAAATGAAAAAAGTTTTAGTTTTTGCTCTTTGTGTTTTTCTTGTATTAGGAATGTTTACAAGTTGTGGAAAGCAGGAAATCGCTACAACTACAACTGCAGCAACAACAACTACTACAACAACTACAACTGCAGCAACAGCTGCAACAACGGCTGCGACAACGGCTGCGACAACGGCTGCTGTTGAAGAAGAGCCCAAGACTCTCACATATAAAGAGGGTACAGTTCTCAGAATGGCAACCGGTTACAACAGTAAGAAGACAGGACTCTTCTTCGATTCTGACACAGCCGGGGACGGAATCGAACTTGCAGGTGTCACATACCGCTCTGGCGACCTTAAGCCGACCTGGGTTGAGGTTGAGAATATTCTTGGTGTAAAGTTCGAAGATAAATATCAGGGAAACAGCGCAGCAAACGAGCTCAAGTACTGGGCTGAAAGACTCGGGGACGTAGACCTCGTCAGCGGTAACGCAACATCCCTCAACGACTACGGTGTAAAGGGAAGCTTTGTAAACATCGCTGAGTATCTTGACTACATGCCGAATTTCAAGGCTTATCTTGATGCCAACCCGATTGTCAGACTCTCCATCACAGGCGACACATCAACAGGCGCTATCTACTTCTCACCATACTTCGACGGTGTCAACGATATCGAAAGAATGCCTCTCATGAGAGTTGACTGGCTTGTCAAGCTTCTCGATGGAGAAGGAGAATTCACTTCTGATAAGTCAGCAAACCTCGCATCTGCTGTTTATGAGCCTTATATGCCGACCAGCGGAAAGGTCACAGTTGATGCAGTAAGTGAAGACGGAACAAAGGTTATCACTCTCACAAAGAACTATGATAAGAGTGGCAACATTATCGCTAATATGAACGCAGCACTTGCCAAGGGCAGTGTGTCAGGCGTTGAAGCTGTCAACATGCTTCGTAAGTACATTGATGAAGCTTATGACGGCTACTACGGCACAACAAGATCCAACCTCTTTGCAGGCCAGAACGCAGCATGGGACGCAGATGAACTTGTCGCACTCTTAAGATGTGTTGTTGCTAACGCTTATACTCTCAACGGAACAGACACTATCCAGGGTCTCTTCAGTAGAGAAGACAACAACAACCAGAGAAGAGTCGACCTCTTCAGATTTGCAGGCACACTCTTCGGAGTCAGAGGTCTTGAGTCTAGACAGGACTTCCTCTACTTCGACAGCGAAGGAAATATTAAGGATGCACGTCAGGAAGCAGATACTTATGTTGCACTTGAGAGAATGAATGCAATGGCTAAGGAAGGCCTCATTGCTAAGTCTTACCTCGAGAACAGCAAGGAAAGCTCTTCAACAATGCTCGAGAACGATCTCGGCTTCATGAGCTATGACTACAACCAGACACAGGCTCTCCTGAACGATACAAAGCTTCAGGAAGGCGAGAAGTACATGGCTGTTATGGTTCCTGTAGCTCTCTGGTATGATGGAACAAGTGCAGACGGCGTCTACATGAGATTCACAGAAAGCTGGCGTTCTGTTAAGACAGACGGATGGGCAATCAGCAAGGAAGGCGTCGGTAACGATCAGGACAAGCTCTTTGCAGCTCTTGCTCTCATCGACTACGCATTCAGCGAGAAAGGCCAGATCCTCATGAGTTACGGCCCGGATGAGTTCATCAAGACAAACGAAGACGGCAGCTATGTCACATTCAACTTCAACGGTAAGGAAATGCCGGTGATTGCAGACATTACAGAAGAATATCTCTGGAAGTATGCTAACGGTAACTACACCAACTTTGCCCGCATGTATCTCGGATCTACTCTCTCATTTGCTAAGAGCCAGGCATTCGAGTATCAGTGCACAACAGAAGTCGGTAAGGAAGGTGCAGGATATATCTCCTCAGCAATCGCTCTCGGCACAATCAAACACCCTGAGCTCGCAGTTGAAGATAATATGTGGTACACATCCATCCCGACAACTCTTCCGAGCACAAAGGTTGAAGTGGATCAGCTCAATACATACACAGAGCTCGTCAACCAGTTCAGCACATCAAAGGGCGGAAACAACATCTTCTGCACACAGATTTGCTCAGGCTACACACTTGACGGAGCAACCGATGCTGCAACTTCAGCTAGTAAGGTTGCAACAGAATGGAGTGGAAAGCAGTACCTAGCACTCAAGCAGAGAGCATGGAACCGCGACCTTGATTTCTATAAGAGTTTAAATAACTAAATTTACATACTTCGGGGAGGGAAACCCCCTCTCCGAAGAAAAACTAAGGAGGAACGATTATGTATAAGAAACAGATGACATTTCAGAACATAATCTGTTACATTGCACTTTTAGCCGGCGTCATAGTCTTCATTTACGCATTGGGTATAATGACAGACCTTTATGATACGTTGTATACAACTATGACCAATCCGAACGATTACACAGAAACATGGGTTCCCGGCTCGATAGTCTACTACAACATGCAGGGCTTCAACAGAAGTCTTCTTGTATGTTCACTCATTTATCTCATTCTTGGTGTTTACCTCTTTATTTCCCAGACAAATAAGAGGAGAAAATACTACATCGGTAATTACATCGCAGTTGCTTTGTTTGTCATCTTTACCCTTTATCTCGTAGTATGGTCACACATTCAGATTGAGATTTACAAGGGCCAGTGGCTCCAGATTGACTTTGAATCGCTCAAGGAATATGCCGAGCTCTTCAACTCAAAGTACACAGAGTCCACATTCTGGTTCGATATACACTACGCTGTGGCAGCTGTTTGTCTTGTTTCTGCAGGACTTCTTGTCTACAACACAATCTGGAAAGTAAAACTCATGAAAGAAGAGGAAAGACTTATAAAAGAAGGAGAGAAAGCATGAAAGAATTAGACGACGCTTTAATCCAGAAAGACCGGATGCGCTACATAAAGAATAAGCTGAGCTCGAACTTATGCCTTCTTGCAATTCTACTCGACGTGTTCTTCTTCGTTTCAATCTATAAGAGTGATGTAAGTACCTATTACTACAACATTCTTATCGGTGGGTCCATCATATATAACCTTCTCTTTATGCTTCTTGCATTCCTCTCGAGTGAGGGAGTCAAGGAGTATAGTGAAAGCTATTCATATATCATGATAGCTCTTGGCGTCATGCAGTTTGTCAGGATTTTCATCATCCCGATGAAGGCACACAGCGCCGTTGTCACTATCCAGCAGACAGAGAGAATCGTCATGGAGAACGGACAGTTCATCAGATGCCTTATCTATCTGATTCTCTCCGGAGTCTGTCTTATCTTCGGCGCCCTCGTCGGAATAAAGAGATCAAGAACACTTAAGGCTTATGTGGCAACACTGGGCGAAGAGAAAAGGAGAGACTAATGGCAGAGCTTAAACTACAACATATCGACAAGATATATGACAATAAGGTTCAGGCTGTCTTCGACTTCAACCTTGATGTAAAGGACGGAGAGCTCATCGTTCTTGTAGGACCTTCAGGCTGCGGGAAGAGTACTACTCTCAGAATGGTCGCAGGACTAGAAGATATATCGAACGGGCATCTTCTTCTTGACGGCAAGGATATCACACAGACTCCTGCAAAGGACCGTGACATGGCAATGGTCTTCCAGAACTATGCTCTTTACGGCCATATGACAATATATGAGAACATGGCATTCTCCCTCACTCTCAGAAAGGAGGACCCTAATGTTATCCATAAGAAGGTTCTCGCTGCTGCAGATATCCTCAACTTGACAACACAGCTTAACAAGAAACCCAGCCAGCTCTCGGGCGGACAGAGACAGCGTGTCGCAATGGGTCGTGCTATCGTACGTACTCCGAAGGTATTCCTCTTCGACGAGCCTTTATCAAACTTGGATGCCAAGCTCCGCGGCTCGACAAGAAGAGAAATTCTTCTCCTTCATAAGAGACTCAAGGCAACAATGCTCTATGTCACACATGACCAGACAGAGGCTTTGACGCTTGCCGACAGGATTGTATGTATGTCGATGGGCCATGTCCAGCAGGTTGGAACACCACTTGAGTTATACGACACACCGGCTAATCTCTTTGTCGCAGGATTTATCGGACTTCCTCCGATGAACTTCTTCACAGTCAAGGTGAGCGGCTCCAAGCTTCACGGAAGAGGATTCGAGGTTCCACTTTCAAAGGAAGATGAGTCACTTCTCTCTTCTTATAACAACCGTGAGATTGTTCTCGGTGTCAGACCTGAGAACGTTGTTAAGGGAGATGATATAACTATCAAGGTTTCCTCCAATGAAAACCTTGGAATGAACACTCTTGTTCACGGCCACATAATGAACGGTAAGGATATCGGCGACAAGATTACAGGTAAGCTCCGTGGATGGCTCGACTACAAGAATGGGGATGAGGCTAAGATTTCCTTCGATAGAATGCATTTCTTCGATAAGGAGACAACAAAGCGTATTGTTAAGGAGGAGAAGGCATGAAAGAAAGAAAAGGATTCAAGGAGTGGGGTAGAAAAAAGATTGTAGCCCTTAAGCGTAATCCGCAGCGTATTGCTTTGGTTGCTTATCTGTTAACCTTCCTCTACTATGCGCTCAACCTGACATGCATCAGTAATACAACAAGCCGTATCCAGGGCTCTGGGATGGGACTGTGTGGTTTCTTGACTATGCTGGGCTCTATGCTCAGTCTTGTATGCTTTCTCAACGCCTTCCCGCATAGAAAGCCGGTTAATAAACCTATGCTTATTCTGCTCTTCTTTATGACAGGAGTCGTTCTCTTTGCCGACTTCCGTTATAGAGCGATAATCTACAAGGCTGTTAATGACACAGTTAACCCGATTGTTGTTACAGAGAGCACAATGTATATAAAGACTGCAGCTGATGTTCTATCCAATCACATAGTCTTCATGATTATCTCGCTTCTTCTTGTTGTTCTTCTTCCTGTATATTCACGTCTTATCAGGAAAATCAATACATCTGTTGAAATTGACAGCTATGACAACATGGAAGCTATAGATATCTCGGGAGAGAACTGATGCCGGGAAGGGAGGAAGACTACACTGAAAAGAGTAAAGCCATCGAGACTCTTATCTCAGCTGACAAGGAGAATACTCCCGAGTATTCTGCCGAAGAGCTGGCTAAATATAAGAGCCCCGAAAAGTTTAAGCTTTCCTCAGTAAGTAAAGCACTTCTCTTGAAGTGCTGGTTCAGTGGAGCCGTCTGTTACTTCATAGTCTGGGGACTCGGGATGTACATTCCCTCCTCGCTGGATTTGTATTTCGTTACGTCCCTTGCAATGGGGTTTGTGGTCGACATACTTGAGAACAACATATTCCGCTTCATTGCAAAGGAAGAGGGTGAATATGATAAGTGGATGATGTTTCCCAAAAAGGGTTACGTCTCTTTGATTTGGAATGTGATATATTCGTTTTTGGTTGTTTTTGCCGTCTATGTCACATATGCGATGATTAACATTGCGCTGTTAAAAATAACGGGAAGGAGCGACGTTGTTTTGTTTGCAATGGAACCCTTCACATTCGGGCTTTTCTTTCTTGCCTACGACCTCTTGTTTATCAAGATTAAGGATGTGGTAAAAAGGATTGTCAGGGATGCTAAAAGAAAAGCGAAAGGAGACGAGTAATGGCATACCTTATCTTAAAAGACATAAACAAAATTTATCCTAATGGATTCCATGCTGTTCATGACTTCAACCTTGAGATTAACAAGGGAGAATTCATAGTATTTGTCGGTTCTTCAGGCTGTGGAAAGAGTACAACACTCAGAATGATTGCGGGCCTGGAAGACATAAGCAAGGGAGAATTTCTTATCGACGGAGAAAGAGCCAATGAGAAGGGCCCTAGGCAGAGAGGAATTGCCATGGTATTCCAGTCTTATGCACTCTATCCACAGATGACAGTTTATGACAACCTCGCATTCGGTCTTACTCTTGAGGGTATTGATGAGGATGTTATTGAGGAGAAGGTTAAGAACGTAGCTCAGATTCTCGGTCTTACCGATTACCTTGATCGTCTTCCGAAAGCGCTCTCAGGCGGCCAGAGACAGCGTGTTGCTGTAGGGCGCGCAATCATTAGAAAAGTTAACATCTTCCTTATGGATGAGCCTCTGTCAAACCTCGATGCTAAGCAGAGAGTCACGATGCGTTCTGAAATCACAGATATCCACAAGAAGACCGGGGCTACCACAATCTACGTCACACACGACCAGACAGAAGCTATGACAATGGCTGATAGAATTGTCGTTATGAAGGAAGGATATATCCAGCAGGTCGGTACACCTTATGATGTCTACTTCAACCCGGTAAACGTCTTCGTTGCAGGATTCATCGGGGAGCCTCCTATGAACTTCGTTCGTGGACCAGTCAAGGGCGGAAAGATGAAGATCGGCTCAAATACAGTTGATTTATCTAAGAAGCTCAGTGCAGCGAATCTCAAGAAGTATGAGGGCAGAGAACTTGTCTTCGGTTTCAGACCTGAGGGTGCAGTACTTAAAGAAGAGGAGAACAGCTATAAGCTTGATTCTACAGTCGAGCTCAGCGAACTTCTTGGTGATAACACCAACGTTTACATCGACCTCGATGGAGTCAAGTCAATCTTGAAAGTTAATCCTCACGATACTCCAGAGATTGACGCAAAGTTCACATTCTATGTACCGTACGACAGCGTTTATCTCTTTGACGGCGAGACGGAAATGGTAATTAAATAAAAAATTGTTATATGAAAGAAGAGGTTTATTCCGTGTGGAGTAGACCTCTTTTTTCGCGACTGTAAATGCTCGGTAGAGATTATCTTTTGGAACGAAAAAGTTGTCAAAACATCATATTTATAATAGGAAAAAGTTGATAAAAGTATTATGATTTAATAGGAAAAAGTTGTAACCTGTTTAAGGAGAAATAAATGCTTAAGCGGAAGGTAGAGAAGAAAATTGAGTATTGGCTCGAGCACAATGAGTTGAAAAAAGCTTTTCTGATTGACGGAGCGCGTCAGGTGGGGAAGACTTATATCATCCGCAGCGTCATGGATAGATTGGGCATAAATTACGTCGAAGTTAATCTCCTCACAGATTCAGATTTTACCTCGGCAATTGGAAAAATTAAGAATATAGACGATCTTGTATCATATATATCTGTGTTAAAGAATGTACCACTCGAGAGGGGTAAGACTGTTATTTTTTTTGATGAGATACAGGAAGGGAAGGAGCTTATCACAAAGATCAAGTTTCTCGTCGACGAGGGCTCTTTCAGATATATACTTTCCGGCTCGCTGCTTGGAATAACGATGAGAAGCATTGCATCTGTTCCTGTCGGCTATCTCATCCAGGAGAGAATGTATCCTCTCGACTTCGAAGAATTTCTCCAGATTTACTCTTTTTCAGATGAAATCAAAGCAAAACTCAAGGCTTCTTTCGATACTCTGATGCCAGTTGATGATTATATCCACAGCGAGATTATGAAGAGGTACTATTATTATCTTGTTGTCGGTGGAATGCCTGATGCTGTGAACTCCTTTGGCGAAAAACATGACCTGAGAGAGGTCGGCCTTATCCAACAGAACATTATAGATCAATATAAAGAAGACTTCTCAAAATACGAAGATGAGGATAAGAAACTCTATCTTACGAGTATCTATGATAGGATACCGGGCGAATTGATGAACCCCAATAAGAGATTTAATTATGCATCGGTTAAAAAGGGCTTTACCTTTGACAAGAGCTTCGAGAGCTTCATGTGGCTCACTTATGCCGGAGTTGCTCTTCCCGTATATAATGTTGTATCTCCGTCAATGCCGTTGACTCTCAACGAAAAGAACAGTCTCTTCAAGTTGTTTCTTTCAGATGTCGGGCTTCTTTCATATATGCTTGGAGAGGAGACAAGAAGGGCGATTATTCTCAGAAACGAAGATGTCAACTACGGCGCAATATTTGAAAATGCAGTGGCTATGGAGCTTTTTGCACATGGGTTTAAAGCCTATTATTACAACTCAAAAAAACACGGGGAGATAGACTTTGTTGTAGAATACAAGGGGAAAGTCCTCCCTGTGGAAGTAAAAAGCGGAAAAACATACCAGCGCCACTCTGCGCTCAATAATCTTACGATGATGAAAGAACAATATGGAATTGAGGATGCAATTGTGTTTTCTACCTTCAATGTAAAGAAAGAAAACGGCATAACTTATCTTCCCGTTTACATGCTTATGTTTTTGGAGCGTGAAAGTGGAAATCTGCCCATTCTCACGCTCGAGCCGTTGCCTCAATTATGATTTACTTTCTGATTAATTCTCGTAGGGGTGACGTTTCTACTTTATCCTTATGGTACAGAGGCTGGTAAGCATAGAGGAGGCATGGAGTTGTTCTATTGGTTATCAGCCCTTTTCTTTTCTGCCTATCTGGGATTGGACATATTACTACCTCGATACTGAGAGTGGCGGAATGGAACTTTTTGAAGTTTGTTTTGAAAATCCCTGCAGTCATTCTCCTTGGCACTGAGTAGTCTTTATCGTATTCAAGATCTAATCTTTCTTTTTCTTCTCCGTCTTCAAAATGATGAAAATCAATACTGCCATGAGAGAGGGGAAGATAAGGGAAGCTGTTACACCTTTCTTGAGGTTCTCTCCCATACTGGAGGCAACAAAGCCTGCAACAGTGGGGCCTGTTGAGCATCCCATATCACCAAAGAGGGCAAGGAGGGCAAACATTGCAGTTCCTCCACGTTCGAGTCTCTTTGATGAGAGTGAGAATGTCCCGGGCCACATAATGCCGACAGCAAAGCCTATCATAGCCATCCCTATCAGCGAGAAGACAGGGCTCTTTGAAAGGATGAGAATGAGATATGAAAGGACGCACAATAGAGCAGAAAAAAGCATCGCATGCTCGAGTTTGATTTTATTGCTGTGGCGTGAGTAGCCAAGTCTTGCCGTCCCTTGTGCAAGAGCAAAGAGTGCGGGTCCCAGAAGGTCTCCGAGTGTTTTCGATATGTTAAGTCCCTTTTCTGCAATTGTGCTTGCCCATTGCCCGACTGAGTGCTCGCTGGCACCGGCGGAGAGCATCATCAAAGCAAATACCCAGAACATCTTGTCGCTTAACAGCTCTTTAATCTTCATGCCACCTTTCTCGTCCTTAATCAGAGGAACAATCGGCACCTGGGTAAAGAGGATGCCGTTGAGAAGTGGAATTACGGCCCAGAGGACGGCAAGTAGTTTCCAGCTTGAAGTTCCGAAAAACTGTAGAAAGAGTGTTGTGAATATGATGACGAATGCGCTACCCCAATTATAGAATGAGTGGAGTAAGCTCATGACACTTTCCTTGTTATCTGTGGGACATGCTTCGACAATCGGGGAGATAAGAACTTCAATCAATCCTCCTCCTACAGCATAGACGGATACTGCAATGAGAAGACCGGAAAAATGGGATGGCATGACATCGGGAAGAAAGGAGAGCAACACTAGTCCCGCTAGCGATGCACCGTGTGCGATAAGAATTGATGTCCGGTAGCCTATTTTGTCGATAAAGACGGCGGAGAGGGAGTCAATTACAAGCTGAAGGGTGAAATTAATTGTTATTAAAAGCGTGATCTGCGATAGCGGCATGCCGTAATCACGCTGGTAGATTACAAATAGAAGCGAGATGAAATTGTTTACTATGGCCTGGATTATATAGGCAACGAAACATGCCTTGATTGTGGCGTTGTAGTTCTCTTTTATAGCGGTTTTCATACACCCGATATTTATAACGATTGAGGGAAAATTATCAATAGGAAAAGGGCCTTTCTTATGGTAAAGGCGTAGTAAAAAGATAGCTCTTGAGAATACAGCAGATAGAGTCCCGTCTTTTCTTTTTCCTCTATTTTTGGTACAAAATAACCGACTATGAACAGGGAAAGAGATTTGACTCAAGGCAGTGTTTTGAAGAACTTGATTAAGCATGCCCTGCCTTTCTTTGCCTCTTCTTTCCTTCAGACCCTCTACGGAATGGCGGACCTCGTCATCATAGGTCAATATGAGGGAGTAAAAAGCACAACGGCAGTTGCTATCGGAAGCCAGGTTATGCATATGATTACCGTCATAATCGTTGCTGTTGCTGTCGGGTGTTCGGTTGTAATCAACAATGCTGTAAAAGAGGGAGACAAGAGAGAAATCGAAAAGAAACTCGGGACGATTGTATCCTATTTCACTCTCATGTCGCTTTCCCTGACAGTTGTTCTGTTTTTATTTTCCTCTCTTATCGTCGCATGGCTGGGAACCCCGTCCTTGGCTGTTGAAGGAACACGTGATTACCTCAATATCTGTTTTCTGGGTATTCCATTCATCGTTGCATACAATGTTTTAAGTAGCATATACCGTGGGCTGGGTGATGAAAATACACCTGTTACAATTATTTTGGTTGCTACACTTACCAACATTGTACTCGACATCGTCTTCATGGGACGGATGCATATGGGCGCTGAGGGTGCCGCCCTCGGCACGCTGCTCTCTGAAGCTGTGAGTGTTGCTATCGCCCTTATACACCTTCTTGTAGTGAAGAAAGAAATACGGATACAAAGAAGCGATTACAGAATAGATAAAGAGACAGTCCATTCGATTCTGGATGTCGGCTCTCCGCTTATAACATATGAAGTTCTTATGCAGACCGCATTCATCCTGATTACGATGATTATGAACAGGCGTGGAATAATCGATGCTGCGGCAGCGGGAATCGTCGAGAAGGTTATATCAATTCTTATTCTTGTCCCTTCCGTCCTCTACTCCTCCGTTGCTGTTATAGCAGAGAAGAGTATTGAGAACAGGGACGAGAAGAGAGCAAAGGAGACGATGTATTCGGCTCTCCTCTTTTCCGTTATTTTCGGCCTTGCGGTTTCGTTTATAGTTCAGACTTCTGCAACCAAGCTCGTTGCTCTCTTCACATCCGATCCTGCCGTTATAAGAAAAGGGGCCGAATATCTCACTGGATACGTATACGAGACGATATTTGCCGGCGTGCATTTTGCGCTTTCGGGGTACTTCACGGCACTTGGACTGGGGGGAATAACATCGGCGCACAATATAATATCGATTGTGTTCATGAGAATACCGGGAGTATATTTTCTCTCGCTTCTATATCCATCGAATCTCTTTCCGGTGGGACTTGCATCAGCAAGCGGCTCTGTATTGAGCGCGGTAATCTGTATATGTATCTACATCTATCTTGATAGGTTCAAGAAGATGACATTTCTCAAAGGTTGAATAATGGAAAAAAATCTTACAGAGGGTAGTGTTTTCAAAACCCTCATCACATTCTCTCTTCCTTTTCTTGCCTCATACTTTCTCCAGACCCTCTACGGTATGGCAGACCTAGTCATTATCGGAATGTTCGAGGGAGTGGCAAGTACAACAAGTGTATCAATCGGAAGTCAGGTTATGCACATGATTACTGTCATAATCGTAGGCCTTTCGATGGGAAGCACCGTCGCTGTCTCTCACTCAATCGGGGCGGGCGATAAGAGAAAAGCAGGGCGTGATGTGGGCTCGACGATTGTTCTTTTCACTATTGTTGCATTTTCCCTCACTCTTCTTTTGACACTTTTTTCATCGGGTGTTGTTTCTATTATGTCGACACCAAATGAGGCTGTAAGCGGCACCAGGGCATATCTTATAGTATGTTTTTTGGGCATTCCCTTCATCACGGCATATAATATCATAAGTTCCATATACCGTGCTGTCGGCGACAGTAAAACTCCATTCTACTTTGTCCTTGCTGCATGCATAGCTAATATAGTGCTTGATTTACTCTTTATGGGGCCTTTTTCTCTCGGCCCGGTAGGGGCAGCGCTGGGGACAGTGCTTTCACAGGCCTTGAGTGTCTTAATTGCATGTATACATCTCAGGCGCACTAATATTGGAATTGAGTTTAGAAAAGAAGATTTGAAACTCGATAAGGAAGTTGTCTCTCCCATATTGAAAACAGGTGTTCCCATTGCCCTCCAAGATGGACTTATACAGGTTGCATTCATTGTCATCACTGTTATTGTAAACAGACGTGGTCTTACAGACGCAGCAGCAGTCGGAATTGTTGAAAAGGTAATATCATTTCTCTTTCTTGTGCCATCATCTATGCTTTCCTCGGTATCTGCACTTGCAAGCCAGAATCTCGGGGCAGGGAAAGACAAGAGGGCGCGCGAAACTCTTTATTGGGCACTTCTTATCTGTGTCCTCTTTGGTTTCGTTGTATCTATAATAGTACAGTTCACAGCACCCTGGATTGTTTCAATCTTTACAGACGACAGTGCTGTAATTCTAAGTGGCACCCAATACCTCAAGGGCTATGTCTTCGATACGATTTTCGCCGGCATACACTTCTCATTCAGCGGCTACTTCTGTGCCCTCGGATTATCGGGAATATCATTTATGCATAATATTGCTGCGATAGTTCTTATGAGAATTCCCGGAGTTTATATTCTCTCGTCCCTCTATCCCGATGATCTCCTGCCGGTGGGACTAGCTACAGTATCGGGCTCGGTATTGTCCTCCATTATATGTGTTGTCGCCTATGGCGTTATCAGGCACAAAGAGAAGTCGAAGTTGTGAAAAGAGGAATCTCTATTAAAAATGTGGATTCAGTCGCCTTTGTTGGCACTGGAGTAAAAGCAGCACGATCTTATGGAAGATGGAGATTTATGAATAAAGGGTAAGAGTTTACACTTCCATGGGCC
Source organism: Muribaculaceae bacterium (assembly GCA_963623755.1). Classification (GTDB taxonomy): domain Bacteria; phylum Spirochaetota; class Spirochaetia; order Sphaerochaetales; family Sphaerochaetaceae; genus Ornithospirochaeta. Next base: position 17,196 of record CAVFNE010000012.1, read on the forward strand.
ATCAAGCGTTGTCTATAACCTTTTTATAAGGAGCAAGCATGCCCTCGCTCATCATGGAAGAGTGCTTCTTCATTATTTTTTTGTTTCTCATGAGAGCCCCCACGAGGCATAGAGAAATCATCTTTCCCCTTCCCCTCTGCGGGAAATCATAGAAGCCGTTCTTCTTATAGAAGTAGTGGTCATCTCTCATAATCCCCCTCATCATCCATATCAGGTCGCGGAATATCTTCATGCCGCCGACGCCGTAGAATGTGCGGGGTTTTGAGTATCTGTGCTCGAGGCTGTAGGTGAGGTTCTTTGACAATGCCTCTAATGAAGAGTTGTCTCCGGCCAGTCCCGATAGGTAATTGCGCCCCACATCGCTGCGGGCAGTGAGGACAGTTTTGAGGTTTTCTTCTTTATCAAGATTACCGTCGATAATATAACCCACGCTTTTGAATTGTGTAACTGTGCGGTGCCCGAAATAGAACCTTCTGTCGTCGTAAGTCTTGAAAAGAGGTCCCATCGAGTGGTCGGTGATGGTAAAAGCATATATAACAGCATCTGAAGAAAGGATTTCGTTTTCCAAGAGGTTGTTAAAGCCGTCAGAGTAGACACACTTTCCCTCAAGCGCACACTTGAGGCACCCCAGGCATCCTCCCTTGAATGAGAACTTATCCAGCTCCACAATCTTTGTCTTATAGGGGAAGATGGAACAAAAGTTATCGACAAGCCTCGAGAGCCTTTCTCTGTTGTATGTATAGTCGGCAACGATTGTGACGGTGTAGTCATCCTTCTTTTCTCCCATCCACTCTATCTTTTTCTCTGGAGGAAGGGTTGCTTCTTCTTTCTTTTTTCCCTTCTCTGCGATATTGTTCTCTGCGGCCCACAGAGTGCGCTCGAAGAATGATGTGAGCTCTACCTGTCCTTCTTTTTTCAAAAGATCTTCCATATCGAGAGAGAGACCCTCTATCCAGAGTGCACCTAAATCAAGTAGATTCTCCTCAAGATAGCGGTGTGCAGTCATATCATAGAAGTGCTTACTTGTGGTAATACATGTTACCTTCTTTCCCTCGAAGGAGAGATTCTCTTCCTTTAAAAGCCTTATAAATGCGTGCAGCTGAGACGGCGCGAGGAATGTATACACAGGAAAGGAGAATATGACGAGGTCGCTTCTCTTTACGGCCTCTGTTGTCTTCTCGAGATTCCTTCTGTTTGTTTCCTTTCCCACTCCTATGTGGATATATTCAAAGTTATGAGAGGGGAACTTCTTTTCGAGGTACAGCAAATTCTGGAGTGTGATTGAAGTCTTACTTTTAGGGGAAGCGTTGAGTACAAGTATATTCATATTCCTATAATACTACTTCATCTTTGTTGAATACAGTCAGATTATCTCCTCTATGTGGTGGATATATTCCAGTGTCGAAAGTGCCTTGATTATCTCAACATGGGTTTTAAATGCCTTGAGCTCTTTGGAGAGTATTGTGAGGGTAATCGTATAGACGGAGAGCCCCGAGCCGCGATAGGCTGGGTTATTCTCGATATCATCAATCCTGAGTCCGAGCTCTCTGCATACTGTGACAAAATCCTCCAGCTTTCGGCTACTCTCAAGCTCCAGGTGCACTTCGAAGTGGTTGCTTCTGTTCTTCAGAAATCTTTCGAATGGAGGAAAGAGTGAGGCTGTAACGTAGATGAAAAGGAAGAAGATGAGAGTAAGGGAGTATAGGGCAAAGCCTGATGAGAGTCCCAGAAAAAAGACTGAGAAGAGGAGAGTGGACGTTGTAAGCCCCTTAAGGATGCTTTTTGACGAGAGCACAAGGGAGTTTACGCTGATGAGGGCAACTGAAATCTCGCCCGCTGTTGCTATGATGGGAAGGCTGGATGATAAGGCCTCGTCCAGGATTGCCGATACAGTTCCGGATAATGATACAAGGATGAATGTCCTGAGGCCGGCAGAGTGGCGCTTGGATGAGCGCTCACATCCTATGGCGAATGAAAGTACAAGCGATATAAAGAGGCGGAGAATTATTGAGTAAATGCTGAGTGATGATGCCCCTGGGCCCAGTAGAGTGCATAGTGGGTCAAGCGTGGATATTTCCTGTAACCTGTACATGTTCTTTTCTCCTTTTATCAAATAAACCTTCTGCCTCATAAGCACCCTCGGAGAATGCTTCTTCATCCTCCTCTATGGGTGTTTTCTTCTTCTCGAGGCTTTCCTGTATTTTATGTATGCGCTCAATCAGGAGTTCGACATCGCTTTTTCCTTTGGTGTCTTCAACAACAGCTATATCTTCAAGCTTTGTAGAGTAGGAGTGCGAAAGATAGAGGGCAAGCTTTGAAGAAGCGGGACCTATGAGCTCATAGAGCACAGAAGAAGCAAGAATAATTGTCTCCAGCGCTTCGCCGCCATCTCCATCGAGAACTCTACGCCCCAGTGCAGATAGCCCGATGGCAACCCCGGCCTGTGGAATTAACGCTAGTCCCAGGTATCGTGTTACTTTTTTATCTTTCTTTACGCTCAGGCATCCGATAAAGGCTCCGGCATACTTTCCGATAATACGCACAAGAAAGTAGACAACCCCGATTGTCATCAGCGATACCCCTGCGGTTTTCCCACCTTCTGAAAAGAGAGAGGAGAGGTTGAAGTTAAGCCCAGATCTCACAAAGAAGAGAAGTAAAATTGGCGGCGAGAAGTAGTTCAACTGCTTAAAGAGTTTCGAGTCTCCTGTGACGTTTATATACACCATCCCCATACTCATGCACCCCAAAAGCGGGGAAACATCAAAGAGAGTGCATATACCGCAGAATGTGAAAAGAATTGCAATTGTTACAATAAGACGGTTATCTGTACTTCTGTTATGTAACAAAAGTTTCAAGAGGTACCCGAATGCTCCTCCCAGGATAAAAACGAGCGTGTTTGTCATGAGAGGAGTTACTACTGCCACAAAGCTTAAGCCATCCGGGCCGGAGGACGAGAGCGAGAGGGCAATGGAGAATGCCGCAAGGGCGACAACATCGTCGAGAGCTACAACTTGGAGAAGGGTATCTACAAAGTCTCCCTCAGCGCCGGTCTGTCTTATAGTCATAACTGTACTTGCGGGTGCTGTTGCCGAGGCAAGAGAAGCAAGAATGAGGGAGAATCTTCTCTCGAGGCCGAGAACGCAATATGTAGCTAGAAAGACAAAGAGAGAAGCAAGAAGGGACTCGAAGAGTGTGATAACCACAACCTTCATGCCGTTCTTTCTCAGTGTTTCCTTCTGGAAGAACTCGCCGGTGGAGAAGGCAATGAAGGATAGTGCTATATCTGCAATGAAGTCCATTCCCGTAATGATTGAGGATGGAATTACATTTAAAACATACGGTCCGAGAATGATTCCCGCAACAATGTATCCGGTAACGGCGGGAAGATGGATAAGCTTTGTCAGTCGTGTGAGAAGAAAGCCTGCCAGCATCATCAATGAAATCGATATTATAATAACCGACACAGGCTTTGTTATATTCAAGAGTTCAAAGATATTTGTCATATCTTATCCTCCACAGAAAGTGCTTCGGCGTTCTCGAATAGAATTACAAGGAGAAGAGGAAGGAGAAAATAATGTGTGAAGTAGAATGAAAGGAAAGAAAATACAACTTCCCCAGGCTCTCTGAAACTTCTTGCTCTTATAAAGCCGAACTTGACTGCCAGAAAGAGTGTGTATAGAAAAGAAACAAGCAGAAGGTCTTTCCCTTCAAGAGGTTTATCCTTCAGGTAAAAGTCAAGAAAGAGGGCGAGGAGCAGGGCGGAGAGACTGTAGAGAAGATTTGAGAGGATGAGAGACTTCCTTCCTTCCTTGAGCCTCAACGAAAAAAGAAATGACGAGAGCGACGAAGAAGACAGCTTAAGACTATCAGACATTTCGCGGTATTTTTTTGATGTTGGAAATAGATGAAAAAAACGGAAGCTGTAAGTTGCTTTAAGTGTGTTTCCTATGCTCATGGCTTAAGACTCCTTTGATGATTGACACATCCTAGGAGATAGATATAATAAATGCAAATTATATTATTTCATGTTTGAATAAATATAAATTATGGAGGGTCTATGATTGGTATATTGATGAATACATTTATGAAGGTTGCCGAGAAGCAGAATTTCACCAAAGCCGGGGAAGAACTGGGAATGACACAGCCTGCGGTATCTCATCAGATCAAACAGCTCGAGGATGAAGTCGGACACAAGCTCATAATCCGCAATAAAACGGGGCTTATTCTCACTCCTGAAGGGGAAATTGTTCTCAAATACGCAAGAAGATTATGTGCTTTGAACGATAAAATGCTTTTAGAGCTTGCAGGAAAAAACAAGATTCTTTCTCTTCTCAGAGTGGGGATAACACACACATGCGAGAGTAACCTCACTGCCGCGTCGCTGGCAAAAGTGAGTAGCTGTCATAAGGGTTTGAGGATTACCCTCACTTCTGATACTATAAATAATCTTTATGATAAGCTTGAATCTTATGAGCTTGATTTGGCTATCATCGACGGCCCATTACTCGACAACCGCTTTTCAAGCATGATGCTCGACACCGATTACCTTGTTTGTGTAATGAGTCCTTCCAATCCGCTCTCGAAAAACAGCGTTATCAGCCTCAATGAGCTGAGGAAGGAAAAGTTAATCCTGAGGACAGCACAGTCGGGTACAAGAACGCTTTTCGAGTCGACACTCGAGAGCAACAACGAATCAATTTCCTCCTTCGACGTAATTCTCGAAGTCGACAACATTGCAACAATCAAGGACCTCATAAGAAAGGATATGGGAGTTTCTATACTGCCGCGCAGTGCATGCCTAGACGAAATCAAGAAGAACAAGGTTGTAGCCCTTCCTATCGAGAACTTCTCGATGGTCAGAGAGACCCGTATTGTCTACAATAAGGACTTCTCGGAGAAGGAGTTTCTCAACGAGATTATAAAAGTATACGGAGAGGAGACATAAAAAAGAACCGCCCTGACATAAAGCGGTTCTTGAAACGGAAAGGGGGGGATTCGAACCCCCGATGGCTTTTGACCATACACGACTTCCAATCGTGCACCTTCGACCACTCGGACACCTTTCCAGTCGTCGACAGTGAAAAGTTTATAGAAAACTTTTCTCTCTGTAAATAACCTTAGTTGTTTTCTTTTTTCATCTGCATGGCATGATTTTTAATTGCTGCAAAGGATTCGTCACTGATGGCATGTTCCATCCTGCATGCATCCTTTGTTGCAGTTTCGTGATCAACCCCGAGAGATATCAGAAGATCGCGGATAGTCACATGGCGCTCGTAGGTTTTCTCTGCAATCGCCTCTCCTGCAGGGAGAAGAGTAAGGTCACCTGTCTTGTTGTCCATCTCGATATATCCCTCAGCGCGGAGGTTTTTCATTGCAACAGACACACTCGGTTTTGTTATTCCAAGGTGTTTGGCAACATCGATTGAACGTGCGCGTCCGTTCTTCTGTGTAATGAATAGAATTGCTTCCAGGTAATCTTCCGCAGATTCTCTAATTACCATAAAAACTCCTTTTTCTCTTGGCATTAAATTTAAGAACAAAAATGGGAGACTTCAAGTAAAAAAGGGGAAAATAAATAAAAAAAACGGAAAGAGGGGGATTCGAACCCCCGAAGAGTTGCCCCTTGCTTGATTTCGAATCAAGTGCCTTCGACCACTCGGCCATCTTTCCATCTTCCTCGATTATAGTGTTTTCTTCTTCTTTTTTTCTACTACCCTGGTCAATTAATACTCATCTTTGAATGGCAGTATTTCTTCCTTGAAGATTTTCCCCAGTCTTTCCTTTACTAAAATGAAGTATTTGACAGGGAGAATTGTCTTATTCACTTTCTGGCAGTACTCTTTCGGTCTGGAGGTTGCTTCGATATCTGCAAAGTACGGAATTTCGACATCACGCACAAAAGAATATTGCTCGGAAGAGTATTTGACGGTGTCATAATCAAGACATAATTCATCGCAGACGTTTTCTAAAACAGTCTTCTGCGCTTCTTCCTTCATTTCTTCAAATTTGACAGCAAGATCCTCATTTCTGTACTTTCCAGGGTCTTTCTTTACCTCTTCCCACAGTTTTCTCAGCTGCTCACCGACTTTCGGCGACTGCAGAGTGAAATCTGAGACAAGCTTTTCAATCTCATCCTCTTTCTCCTTTCTCATAATCATATCTAAGCCTTCTGCCAATTGCTGTGTATGAGTCTGCATCAGGCGAATAACGTAATTGTAGTCTATGGTATCTTTACCATAGGATGTGAGGACGTAGTCGATATCGGGAACGACGGGGGTATCGGGGCCTTTGGGTGTACCTGTGACATCAGTCGGGTCTTCTCCGCCCTTAAGTTCATCCATAAAATCCCGGTACCACCCTTGATATTTGTATAGTTCAGATTGTGTAAGCCCGAACTTTTCGATGCTGTCTTTGTCCCATTCCATATAGCCCCTGATTTTTGATAGTGCTTTGTCCAACTGCTGGAAAGCAAAACAGAAGAGAGCCTTTTCTGCGTCTGTGTGTGATAATTTTTCACAGTCGTCCGGAGTAGGAGCGAGGGCTTTTAACTTTATGACAGCAGTTCTTAAAAGGTTTTCTATCTCCTCATAAGGAGGAATAATCACCTCAGTAGTTCCACCCGAAGAATAGAGTTCGATTGCGCCGTCAATTGCCTTCTTGTATGCATTTGGAGACTGGAATGTTACGATATAGCCGACATTTTTATTTTTGTCATAAAGTCTGTTTGTTCTTGAGAAAGCTTGGATGAGATTATGAAAAGCCATAGGCTGCCGGTCAAAGAAAACGGTGGAGAGAGAAGGTGCATCAAATCCTGTCAATAGTCTCTCTGCGACTATAACAAGATCCAATTGTTCTGTTCTTGAATACCTGGAATACGATTTACGCGAGAATCTTTCTGTAAGGTCGTCATTGTAGTCGTTGATGTTGTTAACCGTGTAATGTTTGCCGAAGAGCTTGTTATAGTCATCAATTGACTTCCTCATCTTGTCTTTATTGGCTTCATCTCCATCTTTGTTTTCTGAGAGGGAGTAGGTTACGGCCACGCGTGGAAAATCAGGATAACGCTCTTGTATCTCCTTGTTGATTTTTATTTTTGTCTCACCGTTTTTCACTTTGGAAAAATATTCATAATACTTCTGTGCTTTCTTTATTGAACCTACAGTAAGGATAGCTTCATATGTGTTTCCTTGTCCGTTCCCCAGGCCGAACTTCTCATATGATTTGTTTATAATTACATCAATGACGCTGAGCATGTGGTTTTCAGAGGAGTAGGAGGCTAAATCTTCATTGGTATCTGTGCCATCATCGTTGGCGTATATGCCTTTCGAGCCGATTCTTTCCACCTGGAAACCAAGCACAGACTTATCATGGAGAGCATTCTTTATGGTATACTTATGAAGGACCTTTCCATAAAGCTGGTCTGTTGTAGCAGCTTTTGTTCCGATTGTCTCGGCAAAGATAGGTGTCCCTGTAAAACCATACCACATGTGGTATCTGAAGAATTTGTTTATCTCATTCTGTGTTTCTTTTGTGATTGTCCTGTGGCATTCATCGACAACGAATGCGATATGCTTGGAGGCAATTATGTTTGTGACCTCCACTTTTATGTCCATTGTCTGGCACTTTCTAATTAACGTCTGGAGTTTCTGCCTAGTGGTGACGATCATTTCTCTCTTGTTGGATTTGAGTTTTTTCAACAAATCCGCAACATCTTCGGTTCCCGAGAGGGCAATGGACTCACTACTTGCATAGGATTTGAAATCTCTGTTTGTCTTATCATCTAGATCTCTTCTATCAATAAGGAAAAGTGTTTTATCGAGATTCGGGATATCGTAAAGCATATTGCATGACGCTTTGTATGATGTGATGGTTTTCCCCGAGCCTGTTGTGTGCCAGATATATCCCGATTTCTGTTCTTTGTATGCTTGTCTGATAGCCTTGATTGCCTGTATCTGATAAGGACGAAGAAGAATGAGTTCTCTTCTTCCTGCGTCAAGCTGACAGTAGTCTGTAATCATTTCATGAGCCTCAGGAATTCTTAGAACTTTTTTGGCGAAATCAAAAAGGTTGGGGATACTTTTATCCGGATCAGTTTCATCTGTCCAGGATGTAAGGAATTCCTTCTGCATGTTCGAGCTTGCAGCTATGTACTTTGTGTTTACCTCATTTGATACAACAAACATCTGCACAAGAGAGAAAATCCCCTTAAAGTGACCTTCTCGGATGTATTTCTGTATTTGATTAAACGCTTCAAGATAGGAAGCATTTCTTCCGTTTTTCAGTTCCAAATGTATCAGCGGAAGACCGTTAAACAGAAATGACACATCGAAGCGTCTGTCTTTCTGTGGCAGGCTCTCATCCTCTTTGTCACGGAATGCATTATACTGGTTGATAATCTCATAGACAGAAGAACCTCCCGTCTTCATCCGTCGGTCGAACACTTTTAGGATAATCGTTTTTGCTTCCCTTTGGATTTTCACAATAAATGTGCCGTTCTCTCCTTGAAGTTTTATTCCGGCATCATAAAAACTAGTGGATATTATTTGGTTTTTGATTCTCTCGAACTCTGTATCTGAAAGAGGAATACCTTCCAGCTTGTCCTGATTATTTGCTTCCAAAATAGACCTGAAATTGTCCCACAAGTCCTTTTCTGTGCGCAAATCCGGCCTATAAGTCCATTGCGAATCCTCCATTGATAACTGTTCAATTAATTTCTTTTCAATCTGTGTTTCAATTGCCATATAAAACCCTCTCCTGCCCAAATAGCAGGCATGTATGTAGAAATAAACTTAAGAATTGACTGAGATAGTACTTACGCTGATGAAGGGTAAGAAGGGAGTCGAGGGAAGAAAAGGTCTTTCCAA
>CAVFNE010000013.1:0-19042 GCA_963623755.1 Muribaculaceae bacterium
AAGTTTCAGATAAACTATATGCAATTTTAGGTAAGATGTACTTCAAAGTTGAGAGGAGGCTTATTCCTTCTTCTGAGGTGTAATGTCGCTTCACAAGTGTCACTAAACTCTGGTTTAGTAGCGCCAAAACTTGCCTGTAGATGATTATTTTTCCACTTATCTTACCAAGAACATGATTGCTACTTATTCATGCCTTATCTGCCACCTTAAGTACATCCATCGGACAGGAAGAGATACATCTGCCACATGCAATACACTTTGTGCTCTGTTTTGTCGCGGGAGACTCAACCATAACAGAGATGGGACAGATATCACGGCATTTGCCACACCCTGTGCAGAGTTTTCTATCTATTGTCCATACTCCACTATTGAGCTGTTTAATTGCTCCGACTGGGCAGACGGAGGCGCATTTACCGCATTGTATACATACAACAGGCTTCGAGAGGCCGTCTTTGCTTTCGATTCTCAATGCGCTGCAGCGTCTGTCTTTTTCCTTATAAAATGTTTCTGCGCATGTGCGGACACACTCAAGACACCCTATGCATCTTTCGGGGTGTTGGACTACAAGGCGTTTACCTTTTCTTGTAATTTTTTCCTCCGTCTCCTTTATCAGGTAAGGCGTACTCTCGAGTGGAAGAGAGTGGTGGAGTACATTATCATAATGGTAGTAGGCATTGCTGATTGCAGGAGCTGTAGGGATAGAGGTAATTTCCCCGATTCCTATTGCACCGTTAGAAGTCTCAAGGCCTTCCTTTTCGACGATTATCGCTCTTATAGGAGGCAGCTCATCTGCTCTGAAGAGGCCGAGGGAACCATACTTTTCAAGAGGTCTGCACTTAGCGAGTCTGTAGCGCTCTCTGAGGGCATATCCCATACCCATGACAACACCACCCTCAATTTGGCCCTCAACATTTGTCGGGTTGACGGCTCGTCCTACATCGTGTGCAGCTACCATCTCCTTTATTGTTCCGTCATCATTAAGAACACAGAGCTGGGTTGCGTAGCCGTATGCGACATGGCTCACTGGGTGGGGAACCGAGGCTCCGAGTTTATCTGTTTTTCCAAGGTATTCTGCGTAGAACTCTTTGCCCTCAAGCTCCTCGAGGCTCTTTTCTTCCAGCGCTTTTTTGAGCTTCAATGCAGCTCTGCGACATGCTTCTCCTGTTATTGTTGTGTGCCTGCTTCCACTTGTTGTTCCGCTGTCAGGGTCGAGTGTCGATGCTGCTATCACTACAACTTTCTCTTCGTCGAGAGATGTGATATCACACACAATCATCTTGAGTACTGTCCAGAGTCCCTGGCCGATGCAGCTTCCGGCCGAATGTACCTGGACAATGCCATCCTTTACAATAAGGCGCACTCTTCCCCAGTCGGGAAGTCCTACTCCGACTCCAGCATTCTTCATTGCACACGCAATACCTTTGATTTTCTCCCTGTCGTAGGTCTCCTTAACACTTAGAAGTGTATCCACTAGTCCTGTCGATGAGTCAACTATCTGGCCGTTGGGAAGCTCGTCTCCGGGTCTGATTGCATTTATGTATCTTATATCCCATTCGGTTATGCCGACTTCCCGCGCGAGGGTGTTGAGCATATTCTCGATTGCAAAACATGTCTGTGTGACACCGAACCCTCTGAAAGCACCAGCGGGGGGATTATTTGTATAATAAGAGTAGCCGTCTATTTTGAAGTTATGGTAGTTATAAGGCCCTGAGGCATGGGTGCATGCTCTTTCAAGAACCGGACCTCCAAGGGAGAGGTATGCGCCTGTATCTGCGATAACCTTTGCTTTTACGCCCTGTATTTTTCCCCTTTTATCGACGCCGACAGTAAAGTCCATCTCCATGGGGTGTCGTTTGGGGTGGAAGAGTATGGACTCGGCGCGTGAGAATTTCATTTTCACCGGACGCTGCAAAAGATATGCAGCCATTGCTGAAAGGTGCTGAACGGTAACATCCTCCTTTCCTCCGAATCCTCCTCCGACAAGACAGTTCTGGACAATCACCTTCTCATATGGTAGCCCCAGAAAAGGCGCAGTCTCATGGAGAGTGTCATATACTCCTTGGTCTGTCGAGTAAATCTTGACGCCGTCCCCGCATGGCAGAGATACGGCACATTCAGGCTCCAGAAATGCATGTTCTGTAAAAGGTGTGGAGAAGTGTGATGAGTAGACTATGTCACTTTTTTCTATTGCTTCCTCTGCATTCCCTCTCGCTACATGTTTTTCAACAGCAAGATTACCGGGTGTGTTTTCATGAACAAGCGGGGCACCGTCTTTCATTGCCTCCTCCGGGCTATCGACAAAGGGTAGGGGCTCGTATTCAACCTTAACAAACTTTTTGGCTTCCTCTATTACTTCTCTTGTCTCTCCTACTATAAGACAGATAGCATCTCCGAGAAAGCGTGTGATTTCGCCCACTCCTATGAGTGCATCCCAGTCTTTTGATATGTGTCCCACAACTTTGTTTCCCGGAACATCGGAGGAAGTAAAGATCTTCACAATCCCCTTAATCTTTTCAGCGTCTGTTATATCTATCGAGAGGATTCTTGCACGGGGGTATTTACTTCTTACACATGATGCTTGAAGCATACCGGGTAGGTAGATATCATCAGGGTAGATTCCCCTTCCCGTTACTTTTTCTTCAACATCCACACGGTGGACACGGTTTCCAATTTTCCACTTGGAACTTTCCTTTTCGACTTTTCTTTCCCCCCGGATTATGGATGCAGCAATCTCGATGGCTTTTACTATCTTTACGTATCCCGTACAGCGGCAGATATTGTTTCTTATAGCGTGGCGTATCTCTTTCTCTGTCGGGTTGGTATTTCTGTCGAGGAGGGACTTTGCGCACATAACCATTCCGGGAATACAGAAGCCGCATTGAACAGCACCCGCTTTTCCGAATGCATAGGTGTATATTTCCTTCTCCTTATCGCTTAAACCCTCGACTGTGATAATTTCAGCGCCATCGAGGATGCCTGTTGTATATGTACATGCTTTGACAGCTTCATTGTTGATAATAACTGTACATGTGCCACATGCTCCCTCGGAGCATCCGTCTTTGACAGATGTGAGTCTCAAGTCGTCCCTGAGAAATCTTATTAGGCTTTTGTTTGTTTCTTCTGTTACCTGCTTTGCGTTAACTATGAACTGAGACATGCTCCTCTCCCTCTCTGGAGGTCCCTTAGCTTCTGTCTGGCGTGGCAGCGGTCTGTGATACCAACCTTATTTTTTTTATTTTCTATGGTTAAAGCTGTTTTGTAAAGAGAAACTATTGAGGCATGAAATCTTCTCTCTTCACAGAGCACCTCTTCTTGTAGAAGGAAATTCCCCATATGGTTATATTTTTTACGTCCTTCCGAGATAAGGCCTATAGTGTAGTTTTTTCTTTTTATCTGCTCTATTGCTTCCTCTGCCCTGCTCTCAAGACCGGGGAAGGTAAGAGATGTTTTGAGTTCTATGACCATCCCCCTCTCAGGGTCCTCCGGCTCGATAGTTAAATCGGGGTAGCCGTCTCCTTTTTCTCTATTTGATAAGACTCTCCAGTTTCCGTTTCTACTGATAAGGCCGGAAACAAAGCTGTGGTAAAATTTCTCCTTTTCTTTCTCATCACCTTTTGGATCGAGCACACTTATTGTTGTGGACAGAAACTTTGTGATGATCCTCTCAACTGTTTCACTTTCGCCCTCTTCAATTGCCTTCCAGAGTAGTAGTAAATCGTCAGCGTTCTTTGAAAGAGTAGAATTAAACCATTTTTGAATCTGGAATTTGAAGACATACTCTACTTCTTTATTCGGAATATAGAGGGCGTATTCATCTATACCTTTTCTTCTTCCTGTGAGATAGCCTGTCATATATAAGACACTCCAGAGATTGTCTATGGAGTTCTCGATTTCGTTATATGTCAGTTCCAGATTAAGAGTCTTGGTTATAGTCTCTCCTCTCACGAGCTCTTCAATTTCCCCTTGGGTTGTTCTATCTGCTTTATCGATGAAACGTTTCACAAGGCTGTTATTGCTTGTGTTTATCCAGTAAGCCTCAGGCTCTGCATCGCAGCTCTGAGATAGTCTTGCTACATGGTTGATCCCATCCCAGGGACAGTAGATATCAGCTTTTGCCGAACCGGTAACCGTCATACCATTTCTGTATTTAACTCATGTGTGATTCAAGGTGGTAATACTCAAGCATCTTTTTTACTTCAACCTCAGTAAAACCAAACTCCTCATCAAAGCTTTCATCGGTTATGGAAAGGACTTTGAAATTGTTCAGTCCGGTAAAAATACTTTCTTTCGATACTCTCAAACATCCGGTAAGAACCGCAAAATCGAGATAATCGTTAGACTTGAGGGCATAAGCAAAGAGAGAGCGTATTGTTGCTACCATTTGCCTGTAATAGCCGTTAGTGTAAGCTTTGTCGAGAACAGCATCATACTCGTCAATAAGGATTACAACACGTTTCCCATAGTGGATGTAAAGCAATTCGGAAAGTGTCTTTAAAGATGAATCAAGAACCTGAGGAGCCATAACAAAGCTGGTATTGTCGAAATTGACGAGAGCTTTAAAACGTTTTTTTTGTCGATTTCAGATAATTCAGCACTTTCCTGTAGAAAGCTGTACCTTTTTGCCTCAAGTGCAATTAAATCGGCCAGCTTGTTTCTTGCCTCTTCAAACGACAGTCCTTCAACGTCTTTGAATGTTAAAGATATTACCGGGTACTGTCCCATATGCTCTTCCATAAGCTTTTTGTTTTTTGCAATGTATGTGCCGTCAAAAAGAGTCTTGTCTTTCCCTATTTCAAAGAATGAACGGAGCATGGACATGTTAAATGTCTTACCAAATCTTCTGGGACGGGTAAAGAGATTGATTTTTCCCCAGTTTTCAAAAATATCTTCGATAAGTTTTGTCTTATCTACAAAGTAGAAGCCTTTAGTCCGTATTTCTTCAAAACTTTCTACCCCGACCTGTAATTTCAAGTTTTTATCCCTCTCTTTTTTCCTGCTGTAACCTTCTTTGATTCTTGCTTTGATAAGGTGAAATATCAAGAAAAGGGCTATGTTAGACTTATCCTGAGCTCTTTTCTCTCTGTTTCAAGACGGTGGTATTTAACACCGGCAGCATCAAACATCCGCCGTGAGGCCTTTGTTGCGTCGCTGTCGTGGTATTTATCACAGGAATAGATAACCTCCTTTATGCCACTCTGAATTACAGCCTTGGCACATTCATTACATGGAAAGAGTGCAACATAGAGTGTAGAGCCTCTCAAAAGTGAAGGGTTGTTGGCATTGAGAATTGCATTGAGCTCGGCATGGCATACATATGGATACTTTGTCGCCCTCCAGTCTCCCGTTCTCGCCCACGGCAGATCGTCGTCACTGCAGCCTGTCGGAAAGCCGTTGTATCCCACCCCGATAATCTTTCTGTCGCCCGATACTATACATGCACCCACCTGTGTGTTGGGGTCCTTGCTGCGCATTGACGAGAGCATTGCTATGCCCATGAAGTATTCGTCCCAGCTAATATAATCTTTTCTCTTATCGCTCATTTAACGCTCCTTACATAATTATTACAGAAGAAAGTGGAGTAGAAAAGATGAAAAGATGACCCTTTTCTTTGCGTTTTACTTAAAAATCTGTTATTTTCTTTATATGAGCCAGCTTACAAAACTAGCACTTGAACAGTCATTGAAGAACCTTCTTTTAAAAAAGAGTCTTTCAGATATCACAATCAAGGACATCACCGACGAGTGCGGCATAAGCAGGATGACATTCTACTACCACTTCAAGGATGTATATGACCTTGTCGAGTGGGCGTGCTATGAGGATGCCTCACGTGCGCTCGAAGGAAAAAAGCACTACGACAACTGGCAGGAGGGCTTTCTTCAGATATTTGAAGCTGTGAAGGAAAATAAACCCTTTATCCTTAACGTCTACCATTCTGTGAGCAGGGAACAGATAGAAAACTATCTCTTCCGCCTTACCTTCGACCTTCTTAAGGGTGTCGTCGACGAGGAGTCTAAGGGTATGACTGTGAGAGAGGAGGATAAGGTCTTTATCGCCGACACATACAAATACGCTTTTGTCGGCATCATGCTCGACTGGATTAAACACGACATGCTCGAGGACCCGAAAAATGTAATCGATAAACTCGACAAGGTTGTCTCCGGTGGCTTTAAAAACGCCCTCGAAAGGTTCCGCTTTAGCTGATTCAACTCAAACTGCACATGGAAAGGGCGACGTTACAAAGGTCAAAAAAACAGTAATGTCACATTTTATTTTGCCAAAGTATAAGAAATTAAAAGGTAAGGGGTGTCACAAAATCGTGCTTTTTGCAACACCCATTAGGTAATGCTCTATTGGGTGTTTTTGTAAGTTAGCGTGTAACTACCACATCCATCATCCCAACCATTTTCCTTTTCAATCTTATCCCATTCTTCTTTTGTTCCTGAATAGCAAATTTCAGTAAGGGATTCGCAATTTCTAAAAGCATAACATTCTATTTTTTTCGTATCATTCGGTAATGTTACTTTCGTTAATCCGGTGCAGTCATAAAATGTCGAGTATTGTATATATTCCACGCCTGAAGGTATTACAATTTCTTTCAGTCCTAAGCATCCCCTGAAAGAATCTCCAAGTATATAATCCAAATCATTTGGGATTTCACTGGTTTTACATCCCACAATAAGACCTTTGCTCCCGTCAATGGACTGACTAGATTTACGAATTAGGCAGTTTCCCTCACTATAGTAATAGCTGTTTTTTTCATCTACGGTTATCTCTTCGAGCTTGTTGCAGTATGAGAAAGCTCCTTTTCCTATTATTTTTACTTTTTTAGGAATATTAATACTTGTTATCCCTGTATATTGGAATGCGTAAACTCCGATTTCTTCTACAGTATCAGGTATGGTAATTGATGTAATTCCAAATCCACCCGCAAGAGCATAATTCGGAATGTATTCTCTTCCTGCTTCAAAAACAACAGAAAGGTTGGAACATCCAGTGAAAATATCTTCCATGCTTGTTACACTTTTAGGTATTATAATGCTTGTTAAGCCGGTACAACCGTAAAAAGCATACCTTTCTATTTTTTTCACGCTTCCAGGAATAGTAAACTCTGTTAGAGATGAACAGCCTCTGAAGGCCTCTCTTTCGATGATGGTCACATTTCCGTTTATTTTAACGGTTTGGAGATTAGTACAGCCATAGAAAGTTTTTGAGTTTATTTGTGTTACGTTCAGAGGTATCTCAAATTCTTTTAGGCTTGAACAACCATGGAATGCGCTGCCCCCAATGCTGGTGATTTTTGCGGATTCTTTGAAATTAACACTTACCAATCCTGTACAACCGTAGAATGCGTAAGAGTCTATTGTTTCAACATTTGCGGGAATATCAATGCTTGTCAATCCTGTACAACCGTAGAATGCGGAATAGCCTATGTTTTCAACATTTGCGGGAATATCAATACTTGTTAATCCTGTGCAGCCATAGAATATATAGTTGCTTACAGTAGTAATATTGTTAGGAAGTGTTATATTGTTAAGAATTGAACAGCCACTAAAAGCACCGTCTTCTATAGTTGTTACCCTATCGGGGATTACAATATCTGTCAGCTTTGTACAATTAGCGAATGCATAGCTTCCAATCTTTGATATCCCGGATGAAATAGTAATGGTTTTAATTTTTCCTTTTATCGCATTAGGAATTGTTTCTTTTGTTATCTCAGTTATTTTGTCACTGAATATAACTGAGATTTCGCAATCACAATCGAAACTATCATCTTCTATGTCTATTTTGCCAGATCCTATATGAATTTCTACAGTTGATAGCTTCTCACAATTATAAAAAGCCTGATTGCCTATGCTTGTAACACCTGAAGGGATTGTTATACTCTGCAGCTCTTTGCAATAGTAGAAAGCTTCTTTTTCAATGTTTAAATTGGATATATCATTGGAAATTGAGACGTTTGTTAATCCCGTGCCCATGAAAGCATTGTTTCCGATACTTCTGATGCTCTTTGGTATTGTTACGCCTTTTAATTTCTCACAACCGTAAAAGGCATATGGCCCAATTTGCGTTACACCTTCTTTAATTGTCACCTCATACAATTCAGAGCATTCAGCGAATGCTTTACTTCCGATGGAAGATACGCTGGAAGGTATTGAAACAGAATGTAATTTCGTACAGGCAGCAAAAGCTCCTTCTTCTATTTCCTTAACCCTTTCATGAATTGAGACATTAGTCAGAGCTGTCTTAGAGAATGCATATGAACCGATACTTAAAGAGGTAACACCTTCAGATATTTCAAGATTGGCTAACACAGAACAAGATTCAAATGCATGATCTCCAATCTCTAATACACTTTTTGGAATCTTGATGCCTGTCAGGCTGGTGCATTCTTTGAATGCGTATGAACCAATGTACAGCTCTGATACGTTTTCAGGTATTTCAACACTTGTTAAAGAGGAACAAGATGCGAATGCATAGTAACCTATCTGAGTTAAGAGTGTGGATAATTTTATTTGTTCCAGCTTGGAACAGCCGTAGAATGCATATTCACCAATTGTTGTAACGCTTTTCGGAATTGTTAAATTTGTTAACCCTGTACATTCGTAGAATGCTTCTTCTCCTATAGTTGTTACACCTTCCAGTATGGTGATACTCCCTAAATCTGAACGTGATTTAAATGCATAGGAAGGTATGCTTGTTGTTTCCTCTCCTTTTGTAATTGTGATTTTCATTTCTGCAAAGTTATCTTTTTCTTTTATATTAAAAGAAGAGAAGTTGCATGGTATGGTCAGTTTTTTTAATCCTGTGCATCCTGTAAATATATAATTCCCTGCACTGGTTACACTTGACGGAATCGTCATCTCTGTCAGTCCTGTACACTTGTCAAAAGCCCAACTACCAATGATTTTTACACTCGAAGGTATTGTAATGCTTGTCAGGCTTGTGCAGCTTTCGAAGGCAGAAGAGCCTATACTTACTAGACCTGAAGGTAGTGTAATGCTTGTCAGGCTTGTGCAGCTTTCGAAGGCGTTATAGCCTATACTTACTAAACCTGAAGGTAGTGTAATGCTTGTCAGGCTTGTGCAGCTTTCGAAGGCAAACTGGTCTATACTTGTAATGCTGTTTGGAATTGTTATACTTTCTAATTCTGTACAATCTTGGAAGGCCCATAATCCTATTTTAGTCACAGGTTTTGAGTTGAATATAGAAGGAATAGTTATTGAAGTAATGGTATCATCAGTGCAGTAAATTGAGTATGAGTCTGATTCTTCAATATAAGTGAACCTTAATGAGGCATGTTCCCACACAGCAGTAAAAGTTCTGTCTCCGCTTGATCCTTTCTTAATTGTTACTTCATCTAATGGCCAAAAATTATCTTCTGTCCATCCTGCAAAAGTATATTCTCTTTGTTCCGGATTGATTAGTGTAAAAGTTTCAGTCTCAATAGTATATTCTGTCGGGTTGGAAGTTCCTTGTGGCAGAGAGCCTCCTGCCAAGTTATACCTTATTTTATATGTGATGATACTCCACTGTGCATAGAGCTCAAGGTCTGAGGTTATTTTAATGGTATCTGAAACATTATAATTTATGCCACTTCCATCAGATTTTGTGTTCCATCCATTAAAGTCATAGCCTTCTCTGTATAAATCAAGGTCGGAAGGTATAGTAAAAGTGTTTCCGCTGACCTCCTTAATAATGTTGCGAAAAAAATCGGCACCGTTCATATTAAATGTCAGAGTAAATACTTTGTTCTCAACTTCATTATTCCCCAAATCCAAGGGGCTGCAGGATACACATAGAATACTTAAAAGCACAGTGAAAATAAAACAAACAGAAAAGATTTTTTCTCTCATAACCCTACCTTATTAAAGTAATTAGACAAACTACCTCAATAATTGTAAGGGGGGGGGGACTTGCTTTTGCAATTGATTTTTTGTTCGAAATCAGACATTTACTGTTATTACTGCCATGTGATTTTCTGGAGCGTTAATAAAGATTATCTTTACAATATTGCCACTTTGATAAAAAACTGAACAGACAACTGAAAGTGTAAATTCACGCTTATTTTTCTTCCTGCTATCTTCTTTTCATAGATTAATACAGGAGGAAAAAGATATGTATTATTCAAGCGGTAACTATGAAGCATTTGCAAGGCCCAAAAAGCCGGAAGGAGTCGACCATAAGTCAGCCTATATTGTAGGAAGCGGACTGGCAGCCCTCACAGCTGCATGCTACCTCGTCAGAGACGGCCAGATGAAGGGTGAGAAGATTCATATCCTTGAGAAGGGAGAGACAGCAGGCGGGGCATGCGACGGATGGAAGTTCGAGAACGTGGGCTATGTAATGCGCGGTGGCAGAGAGATGGATAACCACTTCGAAGTCATGTGGGATCTCTTCAGAAGCATTCCGTCAATCGAGACTGAGGGGGTGAGTGTCCTCGATGAGTATTATTGGCTCAATAAGGAAGACCCCAACTATTCACTATGCCGTGCAACTGTCAATCAGGGCGAAGATGCACACACAGACGGCAAGTTCGATATTTCCGATAAGGGTGCAATGGAGATTATGAAGCTCTTCTTCACTCCTAACGAAGAGTTGCAGGATAAGAAAATCACAGACTACTTTGACGACGAAGTGCTCTCATCAAACTTCTGGCTCTATTGGAGAACAATGTTCGCATTCGAGAACTGGCACAGTGCACTGGAAATGAAACTCTACATCCAGCGCTTTATCCATCATATCGGGGGACTGCCGGATTTCAAGGCATTGAGATTCACAAAGTACAACCAATATGAATCGATGATTCTTCCTATGGTTAAATGGCTTGAGGAGAGGGGCGTACAGTTCCACTATGGCGTAAAGGTTGTTAATGTCGAGTTCAAGTGTACTCCGAGTAAGAAGATTGCTCAGCGTATCGACATAATCGAAAAGGGTAAGAAGGATAAGATTGACCTGACTGAGAATGATTTAGTCTTCATCACAAACGGAGGATGTGTCGAGAACTCAACTATGGGTAGCCAGAACAAGAAGGCTGAGTACAACACAGAAATCAAGGAAGGTGGCGGCTGGGATATGTGGCGCAGAATTGCTCGTCAGGACCCATCATTCGGACACCCTGATAAGTTCTGCACTGACCCTGAGAAGACAAATTGGATGAGCGCAACAGTCGAGACATTGGACGACAAGATTCTTCCTTACATAAAGAATATATGTAAGAGAGACCCTCTTTCGGGAAGAGTTGTAACAGGTGGTATTGTCACAGTCAAGGATTCTTCATGGCTCATGAGCTGGACAATCAACCGTCAGCCACAGTTCAGAGCTCAGCCTAAAGACCACTGTCTTGTCTGGGTATATTCACTCTTTACAGATAAGGAAGGGGACTATATCAAGAAACCGATGCGGGAATGCACAGGTAAGGAAATCTGCGAGGAATGGCTCTATCATATCGGCGTTCCTGTAGATAAGATTGAGGACTATGCTGCAAATCATGCAAACACAGTTCCTGTAATGATGCCTTATATCGACGCATTCTTTATGCCACGCGCATACGGCGACAGGCCTGATGTTGTTCCAGAAGGTGCCGTCAACTTTGCATTCCTCGGTCAGTTTGCCGAGACAAAGAGAGACACAATCTTTACAACCGAGTACTCGATGAGAACAGGTATGGAGAGTGTGTATACACTTCTCAATATCGACAGAGGAGTACCGGAAGTCTGGGGTAGTGTATATGATGTAAGAGCATTGATGGATGCATCGGTCAAACTCAGAGACGGAAAGAAACTGACAGATATGCAATTCAACTGGATTGAGCGATTCGCACTCAAGAAGGTTATGGAGAAGATTAAGGGAACAGATATCGAGAAGATACTCAAAGAGTACAACGTAATCTAACCCAATAAAAACCATAAGGCCCGGAGATAACCACCTCCGGGTTTTTCAAAGGTTCAATTCATGATTTGTAGTCTCAATGAGTAGTGGACGTTGCCACGGTGTAAACAAAAAATACGCCGGTTCTTGAGAGTCCACGTCATAGCGGCAATAAAAAAGCGGGAGTTAATCCTCCATTCTCGACTCTGCTTAAAACCCGTTCAATACAGCCGAATCAGTTGTTATATCTCTCGGGAGAGTAGCACCAATATCTCCAACGGGTTTTAGTACAATGCAGAGAGCCGTCGCACTGTTCTCCTTCGGGAATTCTTTCACAATACGCATTTGTATAGTATTCACAAGTATCTGATTGATGAACAATCAAACGTCCGTCTTCGTATTTTACCTCGCATTTTTTTTCTACCGGCTACATCGCCTAGTTTATCGTCTCCGATTTCGCCTGATTTTGGATTAAGGCGGGCATAATACTTATCTGCCTCTTCCTCTTGTTAAATCAAAACCGTTACCCTTTACGAGTGTGATAAGCTCTTTGCTTCTTTTGCTTTCTCTCCCCATTTCTTTGCTGAAATTCATTTTCCTCTATTTATAAAGTCAAGTTTCGCCGATAAATACGCCTGAATGTAGGATTTGCTAAAAAAAAGACAATGCGTTATAAAAATACGAGAAAGACCGGAATTTTATTAACATTTCCATCCAGGATGTGAAGATATTGGATTATAAATTGTAAGGGAAAAGTCAATATATACTGCGCCTGGATAATTGAGATGAAATCCACTCTCCTTGACTTGAATGATAGAGGATAATATCCTTCTCGACGAAGAGCGGAGGAAGATATTCTTCCCTCTATTGAGTCGGGTTTCCTGACGGAGGAATTTCATGAAAAGAACTCTAATAACAGTTACAATTATCTTTATTTCTCTAATACTCGCAGGCTGTGTGAGCATGAAGGGAGAAGAAAAGGAAAACATTCACGGCACTGTACTCGGCGATGGCGTCATCGAACTTCCGGTGATTACAGAGATAGACTATGATGCGGTTCTTAATAAGAGCAGGGAGCTCTTCGGCAGATTCGGCTGCTCGGGAGTCGGTAGGGTACTTGATAACGGCGACATGGTTGTCGGCCGCTCATTCGACCTCTACTACAGCAATAACCCAGCATATGTCATCCGTACCGATGTCGAGGGATGCTATAAGACAGTGGGATTAGCTTACAACACATTCGATGGTCATACATTCTTGGATGTAAAAGAAAACGGTGTAACGTACGACGAACTTTTGACTCTCCTCTTATTTACAGAGGATATCCTCAACGAAAAGGGCCTTTACATCGAAGCCGACATGCGTTCTGAGCAGCCTGAGTGGACGGGAATTGTATCTTCGACGGGAACAAATCCTGAGGCAGAGGTCTCACTTTCGTTTCCTGCACTTGTGAGGTATCTTGGAGAGAGATGTGCTACCGTTGATGAAGCCGTGGAGATGGCATACTCGCTCAACGTCTACGGCATGATTACAGAAGAGTACAGCTGGGGCGGTGGCTACTTTATAGCAGACAGCACCGGACACTATGGAGTACTTGAGCTTATCGACAACAAGCTTCGGTGGAGCGACTACCAGAACTGCCAGACAAACTTCTATGTAAACGATGAATACAGAGAAAAGGCTGTTATCGGCGACGGAATCGGAAGATACAACCTCCTTTGTAGTGAAATCGACACAGTTGAAAGCGAAGATGACATGGCTACACTTATAAGAAAGGTACGCTACACTCAGATTCTTGATCCATACAATTGTCTCTTCGACCCATGCGGTGAGAACACAGGCTTTGGAGAGGAATACGAGTCTGTTGGAGGCGCACTCACAATCGAGATGTGCGCTAGTGAGGAATATAGAGATCTGCTTCTTCAAATAATGGAGGAAAAGGGAAAGAAAGAGAGAGAAAAGACTATCCAGCAGCGTAAGGATGAGGGGACACAGTGGCTCTCTGTCTGGCAGACAATCGCAAACTGCAACAAGAAGACACTTACTGTCATGTTCTTCGAGGACGACAGCCTCACATACAAATTTTCAATCTGAAAAATTCACTTTCTGCAGAGAAAATTGAGTCATGAACCCATGTCAATTCCGGCATGGGTTTTTCCGCTACCTAGA
This sequence comes from Muribaculaceae bacterium, assembly GCA_963623755.1. Lineage (GTDB taxonomy): Bacteria > Spirochaetota > Spirochaetia > Sphaerochaetales > Sphaerochaetaceae > Ornithospirochaeta. Next base: position 14,038 of record CAVFNE010000013.1, read on the forward strand.
GAGAGTGCTGTCATAAATTTATTGCTACTGTATTTTAATGGCACTTTGAATGTGGATAAACTTTCCTTTCTCTCCTCCGATATGTCATTTTATAAGATGCCTTATCTCTTTTTATCAGAAAACATCTCCCTGCCCTTAGATACTCCTCTTTGCAGCCGATTGAACTTTTCCGCTCTGTGAGCGGGATGGAGCATAGTCAACAAAGGTGGATTGAGTGTATAGAAAAAGGGGTGTTACAAAAAACATACTTTTGAAATACCCCCATTAAAGCTCTGCCGTCTTAAATCAGAATGCGTAGACTGTCAAGCTGATGATGGCAATAGAAACTAGCATAATCGGGAAGCCCTGGAAGTGCGGGGCTACATTCCTGTCCTTGACTTTTTCGTTGACTGAAGCGAGTGCTATTGTCACAAGTAAGAAGCCCAGCGATACCCCTACTGCTCCGAACATTGTCTCTAAAAAGGTCATCTTCTCTTCTTCGAAGACAAGGGCTGTTCCGAGAACACCACTTGAGAGAGCGGTATTGTATATATCATCTGCATCCTTTTTAAAGACTGCACCGAGGATATTGACTACTATGAGAATGATTGTCTCATATATAAGTACTCTCAAAAATCCTGAACCCTGAGAGATGAAGTAGAGCTCCACCGGCCACATAATTAAAATAGAGATGATGAGTACTAGACAGAGGTATGCTGTGAACTTCACGTTTCTCCTGAGAGCTCTTCTGCTGTTGTAGATAAGAGCTTCTGCGTTGAAGAATCGTACAAGTGTGTAGTTCGAGGAAACTGCGCATCCGATAAGCAATAAAATCAGTGTTTTGAAAGTCATTGTATATCATCCTCCTTGAGGGCTTTGTCTGCATAGGCGAGCAGTATTGCATAAACCAGGAATGCTCCGAATGGCTTGGAGAATATGCTTATGCGCCAATTCTGCATAAAGCCTATTTTGAATCCCCAGAATGCACCGTCTCCCAGAAGCTCTCTAATGATTGCTCCGATTTCGATTGCAAACTCATAGAAACCGACCCTGTTTATGGTGTTGCGCATTGCAGTTTTGTAGCTCACATCTTCATGGTTGAAGGCAAAGAGCGCGACTACGCTTATTCCGGTGATTGCAAAGTATATCTCATTTCCCTCGATGAGGGACGGCAGGAATGCCTTGAAAAGCATTGTGAAAGCAGAAACAACAGTTATGTTGATAATCATTGCAAGCGTTACTCTCGCATCCTTGGAGACCTTTGCCGTGAGTGGCGTTGCAATTGCTGTCGTAATCAAAAATGTGAGGAACGTATAGAATGCTAGGCCCGAGGCACTACTTGTGGTGCTGAGTGCCATTGCGGGAACGACGCCATATGCGAGAAGCATTATAAGTCTTTCTTTCTTTGTCATACTCAATTACCTCCTTTAATTATTCTGTAGGCATCGAATGCATCGTTTATTCCATCTCTGACGGCGTCTGTCGAGAGGGTGGCGCCACTGATTAATGCCTCCTCTCCGCTCCACGAGGAGTCGAGACCCTGGAGGGAAGAGTAGTAGTCGTCCCTGAGTGTATAGCCTGAGAAGTAGTCGGCTTCGATTATAAGTTCTTTGACTGAGAATGAAGCAATTTTTCCGTCCTGGGTAAGGAGTATATACATAACCATTGTTTCGTTTCCGAAGCCGTAGGGACGCATTACGAATGCGTAGTAGATTTTTCCTTCGTCTTCAACAGAGTACGCGCATGTAACTGAGGAGTAGATTCCATCGAGAGAGAGAGGTGTAAATAGTGCATTCTCTGTAAGTGGGGCGAGCTTTTTAAGCTTCTTCTCGTCCTTTGCTGCCTCATCCTTTGTTACAGAGAGAGCTTCTCTTGAGAGAGCATCTCTTGTCTCTTCTTTGAGGCCGTCAAAAATATTTCCGTCCATGCTATAGACTTTGATTGCGCTTCTGTTTGCTATGACGACGTAGTTTATGCCGTCTTCCTCAACAAGGTAGGAGACGCCTGCCTTATTAAGAGAAAGCTTTGCGTTCTTGACTCCGCTGACGGAAGATGTAATATCTTCGGCCATAAGGAGACCCTTGGGACTCAATGCCTCTCCGAAGACTGAAGTGAGCATCTCTTCATATATCTGTTCAGGCTCCTTCTCTTTAGCCTTTACCAGGCCGTTGCTGTCAAGAGCCGTGAACGCATCGGAAACTGCATTCTTGAATGCAGTTGATGAGTATGTTACGCCGGCAACAATTTCAACACTTGAGAGGGTCGAATCCTCCCCAATGTAGGTCGAGGGGTATTCAGATCCGAAATCCTTTGTCTCTGGGTAATCGTCGAGGGCGATTCCCACTACCTTTCCGTCACTCGATATACCAACTCTGAGCGTGATGTCTTTACCTGTGAAACCCTTATTCGTCGAGCACTTTATAACATAGCCCTTACCTGATGTTTCTTCATATACTTCGGTGACAGTTTCGGGCAGGTTATCGAGTTCGAGTTTTTCGAAGCCCGATGCATCAGCCATAACTTCAAAGAGCGGCGCGAGTTCCGCTTTATTATTGTTTCTTTCGACAAATGGTCCTGTGATGAGGTTCAACAGCGAGAGAAAGAGTATGCTGATTAAGAGCGTACCTACTACGATAAGGGTGTCTTTTTGATTATTTGACATAGTTTGATCCTCCAAGTGGTACGGGAGATGTGAACTTCTCAATAAGCGGTGTGAATATGTTCATGATGAGAATCGAGAATGAGACACCCTCCGGCAGGCTCATGAATGAGCGGATGACGAATGTCAGGATGCCGCAACAGACGCAGAATACGACCTTTCCTTTGTTTGTTATCGGCGTTGTGACATAATCTGTTGCCATAAAAACAGCGCCGAGAAAGAGTCCGCCCGAGAGAATTTCATAGAGCGCATACTCGAAGCTGAGCGAAGAGCAGAGGTAGAGAACAAATACCGTGAATATATATGTAAACGGTACATACCACTTAATGACACCCCTTACCGATAGATAAATCCAGCCGATAATGATGGCAAGGATACATGTTTCCCCGATTGTTCCTCCGTGGAGTCCCAGAAGCATCTGAGAGATTATCGGGAGAGATGATGTATCGCCGGAAGAGAGAAGAACAAGAGGTGTTGCACCCGATGCGAGTTCTACAATCTTGGGAGGAGTGAAAGTCGTAACGGAAGCGAATGTCTCTAGCATGAATACACGCCCTGTGATGGCGGGGTTGGCAAAATTGCATCCAAGTCCCCCGAAGAGACACTTGACGACAACGATTGCGAACGCTGTGCCGACTACCGCTTCGTAGATTCTTACGTCGACTCCGAGATTGAGCGCGAGTAGTATTCCTGTTACTACTGCAGAAAGGTCTTTTACGGTATTCTTCCTCTTTACCGCTTTATCGTATAGAGACTCTGCGATTACAGCTGTAAGGACACATGTAATAATTAAAATGAGTGCCTTCACACCGAATATGACGTTTGCCGCGATACATGAGGGAATGAGTGCGATGATGACATCGAGCATGATGCGCTCTGTCGAATTTCTGTCATGAAAATGAGGCGAAGACGTGACAGTAAGTTTATATTCTTCCATTTATTTATTCCTTCCTCTGAGGAAAGCCTTGCCTTTCCTGTTGTTCTCTACAAGAGGTCTGTGTGCGGGGCAGACGAATGCGCAGCAACCGCATTCCATGCATGTGTTGACATCCGTCTTCTTAAGAATTAAGGCGCGCTTTTCCTCGTCTTCTTCTTCGAGTGCATCACTGAATGCCCACGGGTTGAGGTTAAGCGGACACGCATTGATGCATTTTCCACAGTGGATGCAGACGCTTTCCTTTGTCTCTTCTCTTTCCTTTTCACCGAACACCACGATAGCCGATGTTGCCTTGACAACCGGGGTGTCGAGTGTGCTGACAGCCTTTCCCATCATCGGCCCGCCGTCGATAACTTTGACAGGCTTTTCTGAGAATCCTCCTGTCGCTTCCAGAACATAGGCGAAGCTTGTTCCAATCGGGACTATATAGTTACCTTTGTTTTTCACAGCACTTCCGTCGAGGGATATTGTCTTACTTACAAGAGGAAGTCCTGTCTCGAAATACTGTGCCATCTTACTCAGTGTAGTGACGTTCGTGATGATGACCCCCAGAGAGGCAAGTCTCTCTCCCGCCTTTACAACCTTACCCGTTGCATTGTAGAGAAGAACCTGCTTGGCGCCCTGTGGATAAACGCTCTTGAGCTCCATTACCTTGACATTCGCTTCACCCTTGAAAACTTCCCTCAGGTGATTAATCGCTTGAGCTTTGTTGTTCTCGATTCCGATTACAAATTCCTTCGGAGAGGCGAATTTTCTTAAAATTGCAATTCCCTTCTTTATCCAGTCTGCATCTTCAATCATCGTACGGTTGTCTGCAGTGCAATACGGCTCACATTCCGCGCCGTTGATGAGAATGGTCTCGATTTTGTTCTTCCTCAACGCCTCCCACTTGCCGTGAAGAGGGTAGGCAGCGCCACCCAGTCCTACGATACCGGAGTTGCAGCATCCCGCGAGAAAGTCGTCGAGAGAGTCAAGCTTCGGAGCCTTGAGGGACGGGTCTTTCTCCATTCTTCCGTCGCTCTTGATTGAGATTTCCTTCTCGCTTACTGCACTTATTTCGCCACTGATTGAGGCATGTACCGGGCTCGAGACTCTTCCCTCTCCACACTTTGCTATAAGGCTTCCGATATATACATGGTCCCCGGGGTTGACAACTGGAACTGCCGGAACTCCCGAATGCATCTTCATTGGAATGGTTACAGAAGATGGCGGAGAAATAATAGTGGAGTGCATGTCCGCTGTTGCCTTGCAGTGAGGAACGTGTAGAGCCGATATTTTTTTTCTGAAAAGCATAATCTAAATGCCCTCCTTAGTGTCATTCGTGAGCATTATAACTAATATTCATATTTTTCTATATATACAAAAATATATAATACAATTATTTCTTGTCTTTTTTTAATAATATTTAATGCAATATTAAAAACTATTTT
>CAVFNE010000013.1:19052-25747 GCA_963623755.1 Muribaculaceae bacterium
CTATGGGGTGTGGCTTTTCGATAGAAGAAGGTGGTAGACAGCGCGTTCGATGAGAAACAAAAATCTAAAGGCTATATTTTTCCGTTTTATTTTCTTATTCTTGAAGCGTAATGACAAAAGGGAGTCTAAAAAATCCCTCCGATATTCTCAGAGGGATTTAAGTCATGTATTCAGTAATTACATAATTACCTGGAAGCCTTCAAGCAGCGGAGAGATTGTCTCCATCATGCTCGGGACAACGGCAAGGAGGACACCTGCTGCAACTGCACTTCCGATGACGCCGGATACGTTCGGTCCCATAGCATGCATGAGAAGGAAGTTCTGGGTATCAGCTTCCTGTCCGACCTTCGATGCAACACGGGCCGCCATAGGAACGGCTGAAACGCCTGCAGCTCCGATGAGCGGGTTGATTGGGTGCTTCGGGTCAAGCTTGTTCATGAGCTTACCAAGTAGTACTCCACCTGCTGTTCCGAAACTGAATGCGATAGCACCGAGTAAGAGGATGCCGAGTGTCTCGAGGTTGAGGAACTTGTCTGCCGCCATCTTCGAGCCGACCGAGAGGCCGAGGAAGATTGTGACAGTGTTCATGAGGGCGTTGCTCATTGTGTCGGCAAGCCTACCGAGAACTCCGCATTCCTTTGCAAGGTTACCGAACATCAGCGCTCCCATGAGAGGTACTGCTGAGGGAAGAAGAATACCGCAGAGTGTGATAACAAGAATCGGGAAGACAATCTTTTCTGTCTTGCTCACAGGCCTGAGCTGCTGCATTCTGATTTTTCTCTCTTCAACAGTTGTGAGTGCCTTCATGATAGGGGGCTGGATGACAGGTACGAGAGCCATATATGAGTAAGCAGCAACTGCAATCGAGCCGAGGTAGCTTGGCGCAAGACGTGATGTTACATAGATGGCTGTAGGACCGTCAGCACCACCGATGATACCGATGGCGGATGCTACATTAAGGGTGAAGTTGATTCCTGGGATGTAAGCAAGAGCTACTGCTCCGATGAGGGCTGCAAAGATACCAAGCTGTGCTGCAGCGCCCAAAAGCAGTGTCTTCGGGTTTGCGATAAGCGGGCCGAAGTCTGTCATTGCGCCGACACCCATGAAGATGAGAACCGGGAAGAGCCCTGTCTCGATACCTGCATCATAGAGAATCTTGATAAATCCTGTGGCAGCAAACGAACTGTTGGGGTCAACCCCTGCAATGTATGCAAGAGGAATGTTCGAGAGGATACAACCCATTCCGATTGGAACGAGCAGGAGTGGCTCGAAACCCTTCTTTATAGCAAGATACAAAAGGAGGAAGCCGACCAGAATCATGACGGCCATGCCCCAGCCTTTTTCTTCAGTTAAAAAGCCGTAGATACCTGTTGAGTACCAGAGCTGTACAAATCCATTTAGAATATCTGACATATCCTGAATCCCTTATGCGATAACCATGATGAGGTCACCAGCCTGAAGCTGATCGCCCTGGTTAACGCTTATTGATGCGACTGTGCCTGCAACAGGAGAATAGATCTCATTTTCCATCTTCATAGCTTCCATGACACAGAGAACCTGGTCCTTCTTAACGCTGTCTCCGACCTTGACTTCAAATCTGAGTGCGAGGCCCGGCATAGGTGCAAGAACTTCTGTTCCGTCTCCACTTACTGCAACTTCTTCTTTTGTTTCTTCTACTGATGCGGGAGCTGCCTCTTCGACAACCTCTTCAACAACTTCCTCGACAACCTCTTCAACAGTGCCTCCGATTGTCATAAGAACATCGCCTGCCTGGAGCTGGTCGCCCTGATTAGCTGTAATGGATGAGACAACACCGTCACATGGAGCGTAGATTTCGTTCTCCATCTTCATAGCTTCCATGACACAGAGAACCTGGTCTTTCTTTACGCTCTCTCCGACCTTGACTTCGAATCTGAGTGCGAGGCCCGGCATTGGTGCAACAACTTCTGTGCTTCCTGCTGCCTTGACAACTTTCTTAACTTCTTTTGCTGCTGTTGTCTTTGTTGCGGGAGCTACAACTTTGATTCCCTCTACAACATCGAGCGGGTATTCCTTTCCGTTTACAACAGCCTTGTTGCCACTAATCTTTACGCCGTAAGCTGTGCCACCGACTGTGACTGTGTATTCGCCACCCGCACTCTTCTGAGCTTTCGGAGCAGATGCTGCCTTCTTTGCCTCTTCTTCCTTAGCCATCTCGCTCTTGAGTCTGACACCGTTGACATGTGCCTTACCTGTGAGGTAGAGGATACCCTTTTCCTTACATGCACCTGCAATGAAGATGTTTTCGTCTGTAATCGGGAGACCTGCTTCTTCAAGCATTGCCTTTGCTGCAGCAACACCCTTCTTGGGGTCTCTGTCGTTGATATCAACAACCTTTTCTGTTGTAGGCTCGAGCTTCAGCTGTTCGGAAGCAAGCTTGACAACTTCGGGATCCGGAGCAACAGGAGTTTTTCCAAAGTAGCCGAGAACCATCTTGCCGTATCCTTCAGCAAACTTTTTCCATGGACCGAACATAACGTTGTTGAATGCCTGCTGGAAGTAGAACTGGCTTACCGGTGTAACGGATGTTCCGAAGCCACCTTTTGCAACTGTTTCACCCATAGCTGCAACAATCTGAGGATACTTGTCCATGAGGTTGTTGTCTCTGAGCATCTGTGTGTTTGCTGTGAGAGCACCGCCCGGGAGTGGGAAGAACGGAATTTCAGGGTTTACCTTTGTTGCCTCCGGGGGCAGGAAGTAGTCAGCCATGCATTCTTCGAATACTGTCTCAGCTTTTCTGACCTTCTCGATGTCGATATCGAGTGTGTAGTCTGTGCCTCTCAGAGCGTGCCACATTGTTATGATATCGGGCTGGCATGTGCCACCGGAAACAGGAGACATAGAGAGGTCGAGCTGGCTTGCACCTGCTTCGATAGCTGCCATGTACTGCTGGATTGAAACACCTGCTGTCTCATGTGAGTGGAAGACGATGTTCATGTTGGGGCCGACAAGCTTACGAGCTCTCTTGATTGTCTCGTATACGTTGTGGGGTGTGCTTGTGCCTGAAGCATCCTTGAAGCAGAGAGAATCGAAAGGAATCTTTGCTGCGATGATTTGTCTGAGTATTCTTTCATAGAAATCAGGATCATGCGCGCCCTTGACGCCTTCCGGGAGGCTCATCATTGTGACTGTAATTTCATGCTTGAGGCCTGCCTCGTGGATTGCGTTTCCGCTGTCGATGAGGTTATTGACGTCGTTGAGTGCGTCGAAGTTACGGATTGTTGTCATTCCGTGCTTCTTGAAAAGCTGGGCATGAAGCTTAATCATATCTCTCGGCTGGGAGTCAAGACCTACGATGTTGACACCGCGGGCAAGGGTCTGGAGGTTGGCGTCCTCTCCTGCGACCTTTCTGAACTCGTCCATCATTGCGAATGCATCTTCGTTTGTATAGAAATAGAGTGCTTGGAATCTAGCTCCGCCACCGGCCTCGAAATGCCTGATTCCTGCTTCCTTTGCAGCGGCTACTGCAGGCATGAAATCCTTTGTGAAGACTCTAGCTCCATAGACGGACTGGAAACCGTCTCTGAAAGCAGTACACATGAAGTTGATTTTTTTCTGTGCCATCTGAATTACCTCCCTTCGTTGACGGAAGCTGCTATAGCAACGGCAATCTTCTCGTCGTCATTTTTTACGGCTACTGTTGCAGGTTTAGTAGCGACCTTTTTCTTTGGCTCTTCCACTGCTGCGTTTTTCCCGACAATCTTAGACATGAGTTTGATTGAATATATAAGAATAGTTAGGAAAATGAAGACAACAATCATGCCAAGGAACATTAACACGATTCCATCCCTCAACTGTGCATTCAGATATGCACTGGGCAGATTTGTCAATAATGCCAACATTTATTTCGTCTCCTAATCTGGAAATTAGATTTTCAATCAATTCTATCAAAGATTTAGATATAAATTCAACTATATATAAGTGTTGTTAAACTCATTTAACATATATCGAAGAGGAAGTAATACTTGCCCTTTTTCTGCTTTTCGTTATATTGAGGTGAGGAGAAAAAAATGGAAAACAACGAATACGATGAACAGACAGAAAGAATAGACGAGAGGATGAAGGCTATCGGACGCAAGATAGTCGTCATGTCGGGTAAGGGCGGTGTCGGAAAGACAACGGTTACAGTCAATATCGCATCGGCATTGAGAAAGTTGGGATGCTCGGTGGGTATCCTCGATTGTGATATCCACGGCCCGAATGTGGCTGCGATGCTGGGAGTGAAGGGCGCTGAACTCTTTTCTCCAGACGGTAAGACGATGTACCCAGTGGAGACTGATAACGGCATAAAGGTTATGTCACTCTCATTTGCCCTTCCGGACCCCGATGACGCAATTATCTGGAGAGGTGCCATGAAGATGGGCGTTATCAGACAGTTTTTAGGCGATACAGAGTGGGGAACACTGGACTACCTTATTATCGATACACCTCCCGGAACGGGGGACGAGCAGCTGACAGTTGTGCAATCTATCAATGATCTAACCGGAGCCATAATTGTAACAACACCTCAGGAAGTGGCTATTCTCGACTCGAGGCGCTCTGTCACATTTGCACGTAAATGTGGCATTCCAATTATCGGGGTAATCGAGAATATGTCGGGCCTCATGTGTCCCAACTGCGGCACTGAAATTCCCGTTTTCGGGAAAAACGGCGGCAGGAACATGGCTCTCGAGATGAACACTCCTTTTCTCGGGTCAATTCCTATGGAGCTTGAACTTATGGAAAGCGAAGATAAAGGCGAGGAGTGGATTAAAGAGACGACTCATCCAAGCGCAGTTAAAATCATGGAGATAGCAGAAAAGCTTGAGAAGGGTGATGCATGTACGACGGGCCGTGAGATGAATAGAAAAGGTACCTCCAGCTGCTCTCCCGAGGCATGTGAACACTGCTCATCCAACTGTTCGAGTAAAAAATAATAATGAAAGACGATGACTTAATGTGGAATGTGGGAGAGAAGAGAAGAGTCTTCTCCTCTCCCATACTTTCTGTCGATTTATCTCTCAGGACCCATGAAGATAAGACGGGGGAGTTTGTTACCCTTGCTCTTCCGGATTGGGTTACAATTATCCCCCTTATTGAAAAAGAAGACGGCTCACGGTACTTTTTGATGGAGAGGCAGTACCGCCACGGCTTGGAAAGTGTAACCTTGGAGTTTCCTGCGGGTTTAGTAGAAGAGGGCGAAAGCGCAATTGAAGGAGCACGGCGTGAACTTAAGCAAGAGACTGGGTACGAGGGAGAACTTGAAGAGTTATGTTCTTTCAATCCCAATCCTGCGTTCATGACGAACAAACAGACGATATTCCTTTGTTGTAACCTTGAGAAAACTTCATCTCAGTCTCTCGATGAGAATGAGGAGATAGAAATCGAAGAGGTTGATGTCGAAAACGTCATAGAGGAGATGGGAAGAGGTGTCTACTCAAACGGCGTCATGCTCGCGGCACTCTTTGCCTTCATGCGTAAGGCGGAGTCGGACAAAAGTCTAAGGAGAAAGAAATGAAAAAAGCATTATTAACAGTTCTGGCAATTACTCTTGTTGTCTTCACACTTACAGGGTGTATGACAACCGACAACAGTGAAAAAAGCTATATTACGGTAACAGCTTCAAGTACTGTCACTGTCGTTCCCGACACTGCATCCTTTACAATCACAGCAGAGGCTATGGCAGATACAACAGAAGAGGCGAGAAATACTTCTTCTTTAATGATTGCATCAGCTGTTGAAATTCTCAAGGATGAGTTTGGAATAACAGATGACGAGATAAAAACCAACTATATGAATATCAATCCATATTATGAGTGGCTTGACGGCGGAAGAACCCTTATGGGACAGAAGGCGACACAGAGCCTCACAATCACACTCAAGAACGGACTGGATAAAGTGGGAAAGGTTTACGACAGACTTTCAGTTCTCGACGGTATTTCGATATCGAGTATAACTTACTCCAAGCTTGATACTTCCGATGAGGAAGCACAGGCAAGAGAAGAAGCAACAGAGAATGCATTCAGGAAAGCTCAGGATTATGTTAAGGGTGTTTCCCTGACAGTCGGAAAGCTTGTTAATCTTTCAGAAGGAAACGTAAGCTACTCATACTCATCCTACTCAAGCAATAAACTTATGATGGCGGAGTCAATGGCAGCAGCTGACTACTCTTCAACAACATACTATGCCGGGGACTTGAGTGTATCTGCAACAGTTACAGCAGTCTTCGAAATAGAGTAGAAATATCAGCTGACACGATGGAGCATCTTTCGGGGTGTTCCTTTTTTTACGCACTGAAGATAAGCCTCCGGAATTTTGTTGACAATCCATCTGGTGGGGAGTGCTACCCTGGTTGCATGAAGAAAATTATGAAATCTTTATCTTTAGGGGTGATTTTATTGAGTATTTTCAAAAGTTGCGAAGATCAAACCCGGAAAACGAACAGCTACAATAGTATTTGACTTACGGCTTTTAGCAAAGGAAGCAGAGATAATTGAGACTCTCGTAACAGTTTATCCCAGGGCTGAACTGTTACGCTACGGTAGCAGGCGACACGGAAAGTTTACAGATGAGAACATGCATTGAACGAGCGTTTTTGGTAGACTGAAAATGGATAATAGGATGTTTATACCCTGTTATCAGAAATGGAGGTGAAAGCCCTTGGCTACTGTTTCATT
>CAVFNE010000014.1:0-25592 GCA_963623755.1 Muribaculaceae bacterium
GTTTTAGGTGCTGGGGCCATGGGCTCTCTCTTCGGAGGTTATCTTTCAAGAGGGAACGAGGTTACCGTTGTTGATTTATCAAAATCTATTGTAGAGGCTGTCAACAGGGAAGGAGTTAGAATAAAGGAGAAGGACGGCTCGGTAACTGTTGTCAATCCCACTGCAACAACTGACGCATCAAAACTTGGTAAGCAGGATCTTGTTATAGTATTCGTTAAGTCGTTGTATACAATCTCTGCGCTGGAGACGAACAGAAACCTTATCGGAGATAATACATACCTTATGACTCTCCAGAACGGTGCAGGACACGAGAGCAAGCTCTTGAAGTTTGCCGACAGGAACCACGTTATAATCGGCTCCACACAGCACAATTCCTCAGTAATCGAACCCGGTTTTGTCAATCACGGTGGATCAGGGATAACAAGTATCGGTCTTCTCGATGGAAAAAGTGATGTGCTTACGTCTATTGCTGATGCTTTTACAGCCTGTGGACTAGAATGTAAAATAGAAAACAACGTACAGAAGCAGATTTGGAAAAAGATGTTTACAAATACGGCAGCCTCCTCACTTACTGCAATCTTTCAGGTTCCTCTCGGCTTCATTCATTCTGACAGGAATGCCAATTGGATAATGCGTTCTCTCTGTCATGAAGCTGTTACGGTTGCAAATGCACTCGGGCTTGATTTCAACGAAGAGGAAGTAGTCAATGATGTTGAGACTGTCCTTATCAATGCACCCGACGGCTACACATCAATCTATGCCGATATCCGTGACGGTAGGAGGACTGAAGTCGACACAATCAGCGGCTCGGTAGTTGAAGCAGCTCAGGATTTGGGAATCAACGTGCCATACCATGAAATGGTTGTTAAGTGTATTCATGCCTTAGAGGATAAGGCAGCTAAATAAAAGGGGGAGCTTGTGTATAAGGACTTTGAAAAAAAGACGCTCGAAGAAGTATTGAAGAACGGACAGATTACAGCTCCGACTGTTTTCGATTGTATATCACTCAGAACAATCGAAATTGCAGGATATAATGCAGCAATTCTTTCGGGCCGTGCAGTTTCATACAACATGAACGGTGTTCCGGATTTGGGACTGTTGAACATTGAAGAAGTTATCTGGCTGACAACAAGAATGACAAACTATACATCGCTACCTGTTATCGTAGATGCAGGTGCTGTTTCTGGTGATAACACATCAAAGGTTTATCTTGATACTTACCGCCTTGTTAAAGCCGGTGCTGATGCAGTTGTCATTACAGATATGCTTGAAAGCGATGGCTTCGAAAGGCAGTTTGAAGAAGGTTACACTCGTAAATATGTCTCGTCAGAGGTTTTCTCGCAGAGAATAAAGGCTGCAGTCACGGCATGCAAAAACTCAAAGTGCATGGTAATTGCAAAGTCTGTTGCTCCCCTCGATGAGGCTCTTGAGAGAGTTATAAAGGCACACGGTCTCGGCGCTGAGATTTCCTGGGTTGAGAAGGCGAGAACATTAGAGGATGCAAAACTTGTAGGCTCAAAGGTTCCCGGATACAAGATGTGGTCAGAGATTGCCGTAGAGGACGGCAGGTGTATTCTCAAAAGCGATGATTTGCTGGCGGAAGGTATTTCGATTCTTACCGAGGATTACGCAATAAAGGCAGCTATGTTCGGTATGCTTTACTACGGAAAGAAAACACTTGAAGACGGCAATACCGTTTTTCATGATACACATACCTATGACGGCCTCTTGAAGCCCGGAGAGGATTACCATGTGCTCTTTTCCTTCTGGAAGCTGTGGCTTCCGATGGAAGATGAGTTCAACAACCTCAGTGATATCATGTCAATCAAACACGAGATAAAAGGAGAGTAAGCAGAATGATTGAGACTGGAAAGAAACCTACATTCACTGAACTGTTGGAAAAAGAACAGCTTTTTGCTCCCTGTGTTTATGATGCCATGACAGCGAGGGCTGCAGAGCTCTGCGGTTATAAGGCATTGATGCTTTCGGGCGGCGCGATTGCATACAGTCAGGACGGGCTCCCCGACATGGCATTCGGAACAATTGATGAAGTTATCTGGGCAACGGAAAGAATTTGTAACGTTAACCCATGGCCGTTGATTGTCGATGCAGATGACGGTTATGGTGAGAGTCCCGTTGTTGTATACAGAAATATGTACAGGGTTGCAAAGACCGGAGCGGGCGGACTTACACTTGATGACTCCACGGGAATCAGAGGCTTTGAGAGAGGACACGCAAAAAACAGAAAGAAGGAAGCTGTTGTTCCGAAGGAAGTATGGCTTGCTAAGATAAAGGCTGCACTTGCTGCAACAGAGGGCTCGGATTGTGTTGTTATTGCCAGAATCCACGTCTCTCTTGATACTCCCGAAGGCTTCAAAGAGGCAATCGACAGGGCACTCCGAGCTCAGGATTTAGGTGCAAAGATGATAATGATTGGTGGCACCCACAATATGATTATCGGAAAGAAGGTTGCTGAGTATGTAAAAGGATGGAAGATGTGGCCAGATATCTACTCTGTTAATGGTGTCCCGAACTGCAATATCGACGAGATTGATGCGCTCGGTTACAGATTCGTCACTATGCATATTTTCGAGAAGGCCATAATGTACGGCATGCTGAAGTACGGAACGGAAAACAGGAAGAACGGCAATCCGCTCTTCAGTGCAACACATGATATGAACGGCCACCCGGACATCAAGGATCAGATGTCGCTCATTAACGATTACGATAAGTGGCTTGAGTTCGAAAAGGACTGCAGGAATCTATAAGGAAAGGAATTATGCCGGCAATTTTAAGTATCCCTGAACTCTGTGAAAAAGAGAAATATTGTGTTCATACCCCATGTGTATATGATTGTTCATCTGCAAGAGCATGTGAACTTGCTGGGTATAAGGCACTACTTCTTTCCGGTGGAGAAGTCGGAGAGTCGATGGGTATGATTTCGGAAAATGAGATGGATGCTTCAGAGCTGGCATTCTATGCAGAAAGGATTACTGAGTTCTCTCCGCTTCCTCTCATTGTAGACTGCGGAGCTTTCAAGGGTGATGCCGCAGCTACATACAGATGGTCGAAAAGGCTGGCTGTTACAGGAACGTCGGGTCTTCTTATAGAGGACGAAGAGAATATCGGAAAGGATGTGTTCTTGCAGATGGTTAAAGCCGCAGTTCTTGCAGTGAAAGGCACTAGATGTGTTGTCATCGCCCGCTCAAACCATAGTCTTAGAAACTGTGAAGAAATCGACTATGTTGTGGACGTACTCAACTCAGCAATGGACGCTGGTGCTTATATGACAATGGCGTGCGGGCTTAATAGCGCAGAGAAGGCAAGGATTATAGGAGAAAGAGTCAAAGGGCCAAAGATTTATCCCGACCAGACAATCCATAATGGAGAGCCTGAGGTTGTGGATGGAGAAATCTACAAGCTCGGTTACAAGATGATCAGCTATCACTACACAATGAAGGTCGCAATGGCAGCAATCGTTGAGTACGGAAAGAAAAATCTCGAGGCAGGGAACAATAAGCCGGCAACTGAAGAAGTCAGACTCTATAACGGTAAGTACGGCTGTTCTGCCATGCCAATGTTCGATTATCAGGGAAAACTCGATAAACAGGAAGTTTATACAGGTATACACCGCATTGCTCGTGTTCCGGGAGAGGAACTCGATTAAATAAAAAAGGAGAAAGAAATGAAAAGGAGTATTGCACTTTTAACAGTTATCATGCTTGCTATTTCCATGGTGTTCGCAGGTGGCTCGACAGAGACATCAACATCATCAGCCTCATCGACGTCAGGGCCGAAGGCTGGCGGGACAATGAGGATATTAATCACCAGTGACCCTGCAAGTCTCGACGACACTACATTTCGCGCTACACAGGAATTTTTCTTCTATGAGACAATTCTTGTAAAAGATGCAAAGGGTAACTATATGGGACAGCTCATCAAGAATTATGAGTCTGATGTAGAGAACCTGACATATACTCTCAACATGAGAGATGACGACATCTACTTCCATGACGGGACGGTTATGACTTCTGAAGTTCTTGCATGGAATATCAACGAATATAAGAAAGTAGGTGTTTTCGCATCGTCTTTCAACAAGATTGACTATGCTGAAGCAGTAGATGAAAAAACTGTTGTCATCCATCTTCTCGAATGGGATATGCTTCTTCCAAACTGTCTTTCCAGAATGTGTAAGCCTGTTTCGAAGGCATTCATTGAGAAGTACGGATATGAAGGGCTCAAGACAGCCGAATGTGGAACCGGTCCGTTCATGCTTAAGAACTGGGAGAGAGATTCGAGTGTTTCAACAGTCAAGTTCGACAAATATCATGAAGGGGCTCCTCTCCTGGACGGTATTGATTATATCATCATCACTTCTTCCGATGTTGCAGTACTGGCTTTCCAGAGCGGAGAAGTTGATGTCCTGATGGATGCAAGACTCTCTTATGAAAAACTGGCTGAACTTGAGAATGACCCAGATGTTGTTGTTTATGAAGCTATCAGAGGTGGCAGTGCTTATACTCTCGGCTTCCATACACAGACAGAGTCAGACCCGTTCTATGATGTAAGAGTTAGAATGGCTGCTTGCTATGCAATCGATACCGAAGCTATCGGACAGGCTTATACAGATGGCATGTATCTTCCGGGGTCAACACAGTGGTCGGCTAATGATTATGCTTACTGTTCACCGGACGTAACAGGTTTCGAATACAACCCAGGAAAGGCTAAAGAACTTCTTGCTGAGGCAGGATACCCGAACGGCTTCAAGACAGTCATCTATGTTCAGACACAGTTCCAGGGTGTAGCGGTTTATGTACAGTCCTATCTCAAGGCTGTGGGTATTGATGCCGAGATTAGTCCTATCGATACAGCAAACTTCTCAACTTATATCTCAGGTTGGGGCCAGGGCATGATGATTCACACTGTCGGTGTTGCAAACGGTCAGGAATATCAACTCCTGACAGCTGCAAGATCAGACAACCCGTCAGGCTACGGTGCAAGATCCTTCAAGCACTCAGATGAGCTCGATGCACTTGTAAAAGAGGCTTACAACTCAAGTGTTGAAGATTCCTACATTCCTGTGCAGAAAGCTGCAGAGAAGTGGTTCCAGGAAGATGTTTCCGCATATGTCCTCTTCCTCTCAAAGGGATTCCTTGCTACGAAAGATTATGTCATGGATTCCGGTGCATGTAAGTACGGCAGTTTGAGATTTGATTCTATCTGGACTTGCTGGTTGAACAAGTAAGTATTGAAAAAATAGAAAGGATGCATGGGACCGGAGACGGTTCCATGCAGTTAGATAACAACAAAGAAAAAAATAAAAATGACTAGCTACATAATTAAAAGAATACTGGCATCAATTCTTGTTATCTTCATAGTCTCTATCTTTGTCTTCTCGATTATTCATGTCCTCCCTGGGGATCCTGTTGTCATGGCACTCGGGCTTGAAACGCCGATTGAAGACATTGAGAGAGTAAGAGAGGAGAAACATCTCAATGATCCATTACCGGAGCAGTATCTGACATGGATTCTTGAAATGTTCCATGGAGATTTTGGTGAATCACTTATTGAATTCAGACCTGTTACGGAGATTTTTGCAGACAGATTACCGAAGACTCTTGCAATAGGAATACCTGCATTTGTCATCGGTGTTCTTATCGGTATTCTGTTCGGTATCATAAGTGCCGTAAAGAGAGGAAAGTTTATCGACCAGCTCATCACGTTCATGACAACACTCGGTATCGGAACTCCACAGTTCTGGATTGGAATGCTGTTGATGTATGTATTTGCAATCAAACTCAGATGGTTCCCGATGAGAAATATAACTCTGCCGTCTGTCAACTTTGGCGAGTATCTCAGATCTGCTTTCCTGCCCATCCTGTGCTCAAGTATTCAGATGATAGGTTCTGTTTCAAGGCAGACAAGATCGAATATGCTTGAAGTCATCTCGCAGGATTATATCAGAACAGCACGTGCAAACGGACTTAAGGAATCAACAATTATATATAAGCATGCTCTCAAGAATGCTCTTATACCTGTTGTTACAATCGTCGGTATGAACCTGAGAAATATCATTGCCGGTTCAGTTATCATCGAGAACATCTTCTCCGTGCCCGGTATCGGTGTAACAATGACAAACGCAATCAACAACCGTGACTACTGGGTACTTCAGGGATGTGTTCTCCTGGTTTCCATAATTGCAGTTTTCGGAAATCTTCTTGTCGATATTCTCTATGGCTATATCGATCCGAGGATCAGGGCATCAAGGGGGTAATCAAATGGCATTGTCAGCTGAAGCTAAATTAAAGAACAAGGAAAACAGAAAGAGATTTTTGAAGGTGTTTCTCGGTAGAGGAATCATCGTTAAAATTTGTCTCTTCATAGCAGTTTTCTTTATATTCGTTGCAATTTTTGCCCCCATTATCGCACCCTGTGACCCCACGGCGACAGATCCTTTCAACAAGTTTCTTCCCGTCGGAACTAAAGGTCATCTTCTGGGAACAGACAGATACGGCAGAGATATCCTCTCGAGGCTTATTTATGGAGCAAGGACAAGTTTGACATGTAGTCTATTATCTTCTCTGTGGGCTGCTGTTGTCGGTTCTGCACTCGGTATCATTGCAGGTTACTATGAAGGCTGGTTTGAGAAGATTATCCTACGCTATGTAGATATTCAACTTTCAATTCCGGCTCTGATTCTCTCGATGACGCTTGCAGTCATACTCGGGCAGAATATGTTTGCTATATCGATTGTTCTGGGGATCGGCGCTATACCGGGGTATATACGTATGGCTTACTCAAACGTACTGTCAATCAAGGAAAACGATTATGTTGTTGCAAGCAGACTCGTCGGACAGAAAAACTGGGTTATCATGTGTAAGCATCTATTCCCCAACTGTTTTGCTTCCCTCATCGTTATGTTCACGATGAGCCTCGGAACTGTAATCATGGTTGAATCAAGCCTGGCATATTTAGGTGTGGGACTCTGTGAGCCTGTCGCGGCATGGGGGTTGATGGTGAATGATGGTTTCTCAAGTTTGACAAGTCATCCGTCTGTTGCACTCCTCCCGGGATTCTGTATCATGTTGATTGTTGTTTCATTCAACGTTTTGGGTGATTCCCTCAGAGACGCTTTAGATCCGAAATTAAGAGGTAAACTGTAATGAGTGAGAATGAAAAAAAAGACATTTTACTTGAGGTAAAGAACCTGAAAACATCATTCTTTACTCATTCAGGTGAAGTTAAAGCCGTTGATGACGTATCATATTATGTAAAGAAGGGCGAGGTTATCGCCGTCGTCGGAGAATCGGGATGCGGAAAGTCTGTCACACAGATGTCTGTTATGCAGCTTGTTCAAACACCTCCGGGAAAGATTGTAGGCGGTGAGGTCATCTTCGAAGGCAGGAACATACTCGGTTATGATAGATTCTCTGCGGAGATGAGAGATATCAGGGGAGCCGGAATCGCTATGATATTCCAGGAGCCGATGACATCTTTAAATCCTGTCTATAAAGTCGGTCAGCAGCTTGCCGAAGTCATAATGGTCCATAAGAAGGTCGATAAGAAGACTGCCTGGGATATGGGTATAAAGGCTCTTGAGGCTGTCGGTATTCCTGATGCCAAATCAAGAATGGACAACTACCCGTTCCAGATGTCGGGCGGAATGAGACAGAGGGCATTAATTGCCATTGCCGTTGCATGTGGATCCAAGCTGATAATCGCAGATGAACCGACTACTGCACTTGATGTCACAACACAGGCTCAGGTCATGGAACTTCTGCAGTCACTTGTTTCTAAGTACGGTACTTCCATATTGATGGTCACACATAACCTGGGGCTTGTCACACGCTATGCAGAACGTGTTTATGTAATGTATGCAGGAAAGGTAATCGAATCGGGAACAACGGAGGATATACTGATGCGCCCGAAGCATCCTTACACAATGGGACTCTTGAATTCTGTTCCGAAGCTTGATGCAAAGGATGATGAGAGACTTGTTGCCATCAAAGGGCAACCCCCGAGACTCAGTGAACTTCCCGGATACTGTTCCTTCTTCCCGCGTTGCCCGAGTGCATGCGAAGAATGTAAGAAAGGTATGCCGGAACTGGTTAAGGTTGGAGATAACGAGCACTATTGCAGATGCTGGAAGGTAGAAGAGGAGAAGAAAAATGGCTGAGAAGGACAATATACTTGAAGTAAAAAACCTCAGGATGCACTTTCCTGTCAAAAAAGGTTTTTTCAATAAGACTGTAGGCTATGTCAAAGCAGTCGAGGATGTTTCCTTTTCTATAGAAAGAGGTAAAACCTTCGGCCTTGTCGGAGAATCGGGATGCGGAAAAACAACAGTCGGTAAGTCTGTTCTCAGAATCTACCGTCCCTCATCTGGTGAAATCATCTACAACGGCGAGCATATCGAATGCCTCGATGAAAGGGAGATGAATGGTATCAGAAGAGACATCCAGATGATATTTCAGGATCCCTATTCTTCTCTTGATCCACGCCAGTCGTTGAACTCAATTCTTCTTGAAGCTCTCAAGTGCGACCATAAGCCTCATTTTAAGGATGACTTGGATAAGAGAATTGATGAATTGATGGTACAGGTCGGGCTTGATCCGCTTATGAAGGACCGTTTTCCTCATGAACTTTCCGGAGGCCAGAGGCAGAGACTCGGTATTGCTAGGGCACTTGCATGTGACCCGTCACTGATTGTCTGTGACGAGCCGGTATCTGCTCTCGATGTATCGATTCAGGCACAGGTAATCAACCTTCTGAAAGACCTGCAGAAGGAATTGGGGATTACCTATCTCTTTATCGCCCATGATCTTGCAGTTGTAAAGAATATTGCAGACAATATTGCTGTCATGTATCTGGGACACATTATGGAGACTATGGGGTCTTGTGAAATCTATGAACACTCAATGCATCCATATACAAAGGCTTTACTTTCTGCAGTGCCTATTACAGACTATTATGCAGAGAAGAAGAGACAGAGGATTCAGCTTGAGGGAGAGGTTCCAAGCCCTATCAATGCGCCCAGCGGCTGTCCGTTCCATCCGAGGTGTCCTTTTGCAACCGATAAGTGTAAAACAAGTATGCCACCTCTTAAAGAAATGAGGCCGAATCACTTTGTTGCATGTCATAATTTATGAAGAAAGAGCCTTTTATAAAGATTGTGCCTGTAAAAGCATTGAAGAAAGAAAGCGTTAAGCGGCTTATTGCTGCGTACCTTATAGTCTTTTGGATACTGCCGTTTATCAAATTCATTCCGATAGGCGGTGGAAGAAGCGCGGAGAACTGGTACCTATTAATACTGGCGCCTGTTGCGTTGCTTGGCTGTGGTGGGATACTATCCATGAAATATGGCTTTTATCCCCTCTATCCGGCTTCAGTTCTGATTGGAGCAATGCCGTCAGAGATTGTCTTCGACTTCCAGCCGTCCTGGCAATATGCACTTTCCTATGCACTCATTGCGTTAACAGGTAATCTTTTAGCCGAGCTCTTGAGAACATCAAGCAAAGAATATTACAAGAAAAAAGACAAGTAGAACTTAAAAATAGAAACCTCGATTTTTCGTTGTAACACAGGTTACCTTTGTGCCCTGTGCAGAGGTTTTATGCAGAACAAATGGAGATTATCAAACTAAAAAAGGAGATGGAATGAAAACAATAAGTGATAAAAATAAAGCCATTGCATCAATTTGTGCAGTCACTTTTCTTACATTGGTCTCAAGTGCAACGAGCCCTGCACTGGCTGTTATCGGAAAAAATTTTCCTGAGGCGTCAAGCGAGGCTGTTGCAAGTATTGCGACCCTTAACACCCTGACGAGTGTACCCTTTACCATTATTTCGGGGCTTATTCTCGGGAGAAAAGTTAAGTTCAGGACAGCAACCTTTATCGGTCTGTTCTTTACTCTTCTGGGTGGAGTGATGCCTTTCTTTGCGACAAATGTCGCAGAGATTCTCGTCGGTAGGGCTGTCCTTGGAATAGGAACAGGAATTTCAACTCCAGTAGTTACATGTCTTGTATTATCTCTTTTCAAAGGGGATGACATTTCCAAGCAGTTCAGCAGAAACAGTATGGCGACAAACATCGGTGCTGTTATCTTCCAGATGCTTGGAGGAATACTCTGCAACTACAGCTGGAGACTTCCGTTTGCCGTTTACTTTGTTGTTCTTCCCGTTATGGTTATAGCGTTTGTCTGGCTTCCCGAGCCTAAAGAGTCTGCCTCAACAGGACTGCAGAGCGTAAAAGGCTTTGATTTATCGAAAATCATTACAAAGCATGTAATGTTCTGGTCTCTTGTTCATGCCCTTTATATGCTCTGGTTCTATGCCTATGTAACTCAGACATCGGGAATCATCGTTAATAACGGGTATGGTGATTCGACAGTTGCCGCCATAGTTCTGTCCCTCTTTACTCTTGTCGGAGTACTGGGTGGCGGTATGTTCCACAAAATACAGAAGAAGATTGGAGTCAAAACTATGACGCTGGGGCTCTGTCTGAACGGAGTATCTTTTATCTTTCTGGCGTTGAGTAAAGATATTGTTACATACACAATATTTTCTTTGACATTCGGTTTCGGTTACGGTCTTCTGCAGCCGTCTGTCAGTTACTTCCTGGGTATAGGACTTGATGATGATTACAGAGCTGCATCAATATCTGTCTCGACAATCATCAGTTCAGTGGGATCCTTCCTTTCATCCTATGCAGTTAAATACTCAAAGATTATCTTCAATACGTCATGGGACAGAATACAGTTTGTAGTAGGAAGCGTATTTTTTATTCTTCTCGGGCTTATGTTTATCTTCATTAAGACACCTAAATTAAAAGAATCAATCAGATAAGGAGTAAATATGTCAGCAAAATACAACTTCAGAGAATTAGCGAAAAAAACAGATGAATGTGTCATGATGCCGTGCATCTATGACTGCGCTTCGGCTCTGGCAGCAGAGCTGAGCGGGGCTGAGGCGACGCTTTTAAGCGGAGGAGAACTTGGAGAGAGCAACGGAGTATTGGAGCCGATGCTTACAACCGATGAGGTTGTTCATGCAGTAGAGAGAATATGTTCATTCTCATCCATTCCCTGCCTTGTAGATGTTGGAGCAGGATACGACACACCGCTTAATGCCTACTACACTACACTGCGCATTATAAAGGCAGGTGCAAAGGGTATTCTACTTGGCAACGAAAAAGGAGAAGGCTGGGAGGAATATGAACCTATTCTCAAGGCAACTCTCAAGGCATGTAAAGGTACCGACTGTATAGTAGTTGCAAGAAAGAACGGACTTCTTGAAACAGAGGAACAGCTAGAAGAATGTATTTCAACGCTGAATAAATCCATAGACTTAGGTGCTGATGCAACAATGGCATGTGGCCTCTGCAGAACACCTAGAGCCCAGGAGCTGGCAGCGATTGTCGGAGAAAGAGTCAAAGGCTGGAAGATTTATCCCGACCAGAACTCAGTCGAGGGGAAGGCTGATGTAGATAACGATGTTATTTTCAAACATGGCTACAAGATGATCAGCTACCACTACATGATGAAGGTTGCTCTTGAGGCAATGTGGCGTTACGGTATCGAGAACATGAAGAACAAGAACAACGTTGCATCCAACGAGCTCATGTTCCCCAACGGGCTTAAGGGCCACAGCGCATTGGGAGTATTCCCGATGCAGGAACTCTTCAACCTTGAGAGTGAATTTACAGGAGTGAAGAAGGAGTTTAAAGTGCCCGGAGCCATGAAGGGCAGAGAAAACGGTTAAATTATAGGTGAGAGTATGACGAAAACGATTCTTGATTTACAGCAGAAGTCGGAGAGAGCAATGCTCTTGGAGCTTTCCTGGCCCGTCGTACTCTCGCTTCTCATTCAGGGACTTTACAGTTTTGTCGACAGTCTTTTCCTTTCCAGGCTTGGAGCCGAGGTTTTATCTGCTGTCTCGCTTGCATTCGTAGTGCAGGGGCTGGCATCCTCATTCTTCACAGGTATCGCCACAGGTATGAATTCCATTATCTCCCGTA
This sequence comes from Muribaculaceae bacterium, assembly GCA_963623755.1. Taxonomy (GTDB): domain Bacteria; phylum Spirochaetota; class Spirochaetia; order Sphaerochaetales; family Sphaerochaetaceae; genus Ornithospirochaeta. The sequence continues at coordinate 12,016 of CAVFNE010000014.1, forward strand.
GCCTCGGAGAGGGGGATTATAAAAAAGCTGGGGGCGCAGTCAAATGCGGTTTTGTCCTCCAGACTTTTTTTGTACTTGGTTTCATGCTCTTCGGTATTTTCGGAACAGAGTTTTACTTTGTAACTACAACAGATAAGGCGGATGTTATTAAATATGGTGTTGAGTATTTAAAGCCTATTTTGATTCTTATCTTTTCGATGGCACTTCAGGTTACCTCCGAGAGAATGCTACAGTCGACAGGTCTCAACCGTTACATGCTCTATTCTCAGGGCATCGGAACAATTGTAAACATCGTTCTCGACCCTGTTTTGATTTTTGGTCTGGGACCGTTTCCTTCACTTGGCGTCCCCGGAGCTGCATACGCCACAATTATAGGTCAGGTTTCAGCGTCTACTGCATCGCTGTTTTTCAATAGAAAATACAACACGCTTATATGCTTATCAACAGATAATGTTTCCATTGATGCCTCCACAATGAAGGAAGTTGTGACAATTGGCGTTCCTACTGCTGTTACCGGCATATGTGCGTCTTTCGGGAACTATTTCATAAACCGTATTCTTTTATCTTTCTCGACTTCAGCAAATGCAGTATTCGGTATTTACGCCAAGCTCCAGAGCATTGCGCTTATGCCGACACAGGGAATTCATGCGGGGCTTGTCACGCTCTATTCTTTCTTCTACGGAAAGAGGGATATGAATCGTATCAATAAGACAATCCGGGAAGGGGAGATTCTTGCCGGGATATGGAATGTCGTGTGTTTTTTAGTTTTCTTTTTCCTCCCCACGTTATTGATGCTTCCGTTTTCGCCTACGGCGGAAATGATCGCCATCGCCGGCCCATGCTTCAGAATCATTGGTCTGACGTATCTGACGAGCGGTCTTATGAGCAGCCTTACCGCATTCTTTCAGGCCTCCGGAAGAAGTTGGTATTGCCTTCTTGTCGGCATCTGCCGTACGATGATTGTTCGAATTCCCGTCGCGTATGTCTTGAAGACCTTTGATGATATAAACATAATCTGGTGGTGCTGGCCGATTTCGGAAGTCCCGTCAGATATCACATGCATAATACTTTTTATAGTCTGCTATAGAAAACTCAAAAAGGAGATTATGTCTCTGGACAATTGTGTACTTTCAACTTTCTAATCTTTTGGGGTATGATTAATGGTAGAAGTAAAGGGATTGATTAGTGTCAAACATCACGATATATGAGATAGCCGAGGAAGCTGGATGCTCTCCGGCCACTGTGTCGAGGGTAATTAACGGTTATCCTCATGTAAAGAAGACAACAAGAAATAAAGTACAGAAGATAATCGAGGACAGAAACTTCATGCCCAACGAGACTGCACGCAATCTTGCTAATCAGTCGACGAAGATGATTGGGGTTTTTATCTCCGACATGAGGACAACACAGCACACAGACGGGGTATATTACATTGAACAGAACCTCTCCAAAGAAGGCTACTCATGCATTATCTGCAACACCGGTATCTCCCGCGAGTCCATGACTTCATACATCCAAATATTAAGTAAGAGAAACGTTGACGCACTTATCCTCATGGGCTCAATCTATCAGAATGCAGAAGTTGAAGATGCCATTAAGCAGTATATGGAGGATATCCCGGTTGTGTTTTGTAACGGTATTCTCAATGGTGATAATATCTACAACATAATAAGTGATGAGGAGAACGGAGTTTATAACTGCGTCAAGCTCTTAAAGGAAACAGGATGCACCAGACCGGCATTCATCTATGACAGAAGAACCAGCAGTAACCTCAAAAAGATGGACGGATACTTAAGAGGCGTCAAGGACTGCGGCTATTTGGACGCGGGGAATAAAATACTGGAAACCCCGCCTGAAGCCGAAGGCATATATAAGAGTGTAAAAGCCTTTATGGAGTCTAATCCGCTGATTGATGGGATAGTTTTTTCTGAAGATTTTCTTGCAGTTGCTTCAATGAGAGTCTTTTATGAAATGAGAAAAAGTATTCCGGACGATATCGCACTCATCGCGATAAACAATTCTCGCTTTGCCCTGATCGGTTTTCCTCCGATTACCAGCCTCGATAACAAGCTTTATGATATGAGTATAACTGCGGTGAGGACCATACTCTCCCTTTTGCGGGGTGAAAGCGTCCCAAAGAAGGTTCTTCTTTTATCAGACATAGTGGAAAGAGGGACAACAAGAAAGAGATGATTGACTTCAGCTCTCACTATATTCCCCATTGTGGGAAATACTTCTTTTAGAGGATGAGATGGACTCTGCGGACTCTGGTTTGAAGATACAGAAGCGTGTCCTGACAGCTATGGAGAGTATGGAGGAAAATGCGCGCCTCTTTTAAAGGACACAAAACGCAGAATCGATATCTACATTTATGGGGGAGTACCAAGTTTATGTTACCTCTCCATATTGAAGAAACGAAGTTTTAGAAGAGGCTTTCTGTACATATAAAGCCAGATGAGGTATTGAGATATTCTACCCAATTCTTACAGAATCAGGCGAAGAGCAACTTGAGTCATATGCTCAACAGCACAGAGGTAATAAATGTAAAAGGTAATGTAAAGGAAAGGAAACTGTTTGCTAAGTAAGAGTTTCCGCCTTAACATGGAAACGAGAATGGAAGTTCCGGTTTCCAAAAAGGAGAATTCTTATGCACGGTGACCTTAGCGACATGGTTCTCATAGAGGCTATGAGTCTTTTCAGAGAGTATGGTCTGCGCTTTACAATGCAGCAGGTTGCAGACGATTTACATATAAGTAAGAAGACGATATATACAGTTTATCCATCAAAGGAAGCATTGCTCTTAAGTATGGTTGACCATGCTTTTGATGAAATTCATCTCTGTAAGGATGAAATCTTGAGAGGAAATGGCTCAGTGAAGGAAAAACTTTGCTCTGTCATAATTGCATTACCAAAGGAGTACGGGGCCCTCGATCTGCAGCAGATGAAGGAACTTGAAGAGAAATATCCTGTTGTGGCAGAAAGGGTACGCATGCAATTGGAAACGGGATGGGAGCCCACCATAAAACTCTTGAGCGATGCTATGGAGGAAGGTGTTATAAGACCCGTTTCTCTCGAGGTGTTGAAGAAAATGATTGTCGCCTCAATTGAAAGCTTCCTCTCCGACCGTAGCTTTGTCGAGAGCGGCGTACGCTATACATCGGTACTGGAAGAGATGATAGGTATAATATTGGAAGGAGTATTGACACGATGAGGTACAGCTTTTGTGATGGTTGGGAATTTACCACACTCTGGTCGGATGATTTTCTAAAAGGGCTTGGAGGCCCCCTGGAGGAGGAAGTGCGGCTTCCACATACATCGAGGGAAGTGCCACTGCACTATGCCTCCCCCGACGACTACGAGATGCTATGCGGCTACCGTAAGAAATTCACGGTTCCCTCAATTGAGAAGGCCCCGAGGCTCTTTCTCCGCTTTGACGGGGCAGCTCACCAGGCTGAGGTATATGTCAACGGAAAAAAGGCCGGAGAACATAAGGGCGGCTATACCTCTTTTGAAGTCGAGATTACCTCATTTGTCGAGCGGGATGGCGAGAACCTTGTTGCCGTCAAACTCGACAGCAGCGAAGACCCGTTGCTTCCTCCCTTCGGCTTTGTTATCGACTACCTGACATACGGAGGACTATACAGAGAGGTATGGCTGGAGACTTCATCTATAAGCCGCTTTACAGATTTATTTGTATACACCCCGACTCTAAATGCGGCAAAAGTAGAGTGGAGAGCAGAGCGCCTGGAGAATATATCATCCGTTCGTATAAGAATTGAAACAGAAGATGGAAAACTCTTGAAGGAAATGACAACAGGAGCCTCAGAAAAGGGGGAGGTGGAGCTCTCTGTTTCAGAGGCTTTACCGTGGGACCTAGAGCATCCGGTTTTGTATAGGGTGGTAGCAGAACTCTTGAATATTGAGACAGATGTTGTTGACGCAAAATCATCTTCTTTCGGCTTCCGTACTGCTGTTTTCAAAGCTGACGGCTTTTACCTCAATGGCAGAAAGACATTCCTTAGGGGCCTTAACCGCCACCAGAGCTACCCTTATATAGGCTACGCTGCTCCCGAAAGCCTGCAGCGTGAGGATGCCCGTATTCTTAAAAAGGAGCTGGAGTGCACAGCGGTGAGGACAAGTCATTATCCCCAGAGCGGGTATTTTATTGACGAGTGCGACAGGCTGGGATTGTTGGTATTTACCGAACTTCCGGGATGGCAGCATATAGGGGATGATAAGTGGAAGCAAAGGGCTCTCAAGATGCTTGAAGAGATGATTCTCCAATACCGTAACCACCCGAGTATTATTCTCTGGGGAGTCAGAATCAACGAAAGTGTGGACGATGATGAATTCTACACACGCACAAATAAGCTTGCACACTCACTTGACCCCAGTCGCTCCACATCAGGCGTCAGATACCTCGAGAAAAGCCACCTCTTGGAAGATGTCTATGCCTACAATGACTTTTCACATAACGGCGTAACACCTGGTGCAAAGAAGAAGAAAGACGTGACTCCAGATATGAATAAAGCTTTTCTCATATCTGAGTGTAACGGTCATATGTACCCGACAAAGCCATTTGATGACGGCCCACATAGGCAGGAACATGCGATTCGGCACGTCAGGGTGCAGAATGCTTCTTACGAGAGTGGGGAGCATGCAGGGTGTTTTGGCTGGTGTATGTTCGACTACCAGACGCACAAGGATTTTGGTTCTGGCGACCGTATCTGCTACCACGGTGTCATGGACGCATTCCGTAACCCGAAAACAGCAGCTTCTGTTTACTCGAGCCAGGGCGATTCATCCCCGGTATTACAGATAAGCTCATCAATGGATATCGGGGACTACCCTGCGGGGCAGGTTGGGGAAATCTATGCATTCAGCAATGCAGAAGAAGTTAAGCTTTATAAAAACGATGTGTTTGTAACAAAACTACATAGAAGCGAGTGGAAGAGCCTCCCTCATCCGCCATTCGTCGTTGATGATACTATCGGAGAGCTGTTGGAGAGTCAGGAGCATTTCCCTCGGCCTAAAGCGGCAATACTGAAAGACTGTTTACTTGCTGCAGGAAAATACGGCATAGCGGGTCTTCCACTTTCATATAAGCTGAAGCTGGGCTGGTGCATGATGCGCTATAAGCTCACCTTCTCCGACGGCGTGGCACTTTACTCAAAGTACGTCGGTAACTGGGGCGGTAAGGCTACCCGATGGAGATTTGATGGGGTAAAGAATGGCGAGGTTGTAAAAAGTGTGACACTCTCTCCGAGTGCGGAGCTCCACTTAGACGTCAGGGTAAGCAGCACAAAACTCAAAGAAATAGACACTTATGATATGGCCGCAGTGAGGGTGCGTATTCTCGACGAGAATGGAAACACAGCGCCTTATGCACAGCTGGCACTACATTTTAGTGTGGAAGGAGATGCCTCTCTTGTCGGTCCGGAGATGGCAGTAGCTGAGGGCGGAATGACGGGGTGTTATATAAAGACTGTGGGAAAAGAGGGAAAAGCAAGAGTAATGATTTCCGGCCCACAGGTGGAGACAGTAACTATAGAGTTTGATATAGAAAAGGAGAAAAAAGGATGGAACTGACATTAAAACAGAAGGCCGCATACGGCGTTGGAGCCGTCGGTAAGGATATGGTATATGCACTCTCGGCTTCGTATGTGATGTATTACTATCAGGATGTGCTGGGGCTCTCTGCAAGCTTTGTGGGCTTAATACTCATGCTTGCCCGCTTCTTTGATGCACTCAATGACCCCTTTATGGGCGTTGTGGTTGCTAAAACCAGAACACGCTGGGGAAAGTTCAGGCCGTGGATCTTCACCGGGACTGTTCTCAACGCCTTTGTGCTTTACGCACTCTTTGCCTCTCCCGTGATGAGTGAGGCATCCCTCATGGTCTATTTCAGTATCGTATACATTCTCTGGGGGGTTACCTACACCATGATGGATATCCCGTATTGGTCAATGATTCCTGCCGTTACAGATACCCCTCAGGACCGTGAGAAGCTATCCATGGTAGGGCGGACATGTGCCGGAGTGGGCTCTGCTCTCATTGCAATGTTTACCATGCTTCTTGTAGGAATATTGGGAGGAGATAGCGAAAGGGCAGGTTTCAGATGGGTTGCACTCATAGTATCTGTTATCTTTGTTGTGACGGAAATTATCTGCTGTCTCACTATGAAAGAGAATACAAAGAGTGAGATGAAAACGGCTACTGTTAAAGAGATGTTTTCGGCCTTGTTCCGTAACGATCAGGCAATGGTTGTAGTCGGTAGCATCGTCCTCATCAACTCGGCTTTGTACCTGACATCAAACTTCATCATATACTTCTTCAAATATGATTTCGGCGGAACGGGTTGGAAAGCAACCTATACGCTCTTCTCGACTGTCGGCGGGGCTGCCCAGATATTGGGGATGATGGTGCTCTATCCACTCTTAAGAAGGAAACTCAGCAGTACACAGGTTTTCCATCTGAGCCTGGTTCTAGCTCTCTGCGGCTATGGGACTCTTCTTGTCTTCTGTCTCGTCGGGCTTTCACACAACATGGCACTGCTCTTTATTCCGGGTGTTGTTGTTTTCGCTTGTAACGGTATGTTGACTGTCCTTACAACACTATTTCTTTCCAACAGCGTTGACTACGGAGAGCTTAAGACAGGGCGCAGGGAAGAGAGCGTCATCTTCTCAATGCAGACCTTTGTTGTCAAGGCTGCCTCTGGAGTTGCTGTATTTCTCACGGGTATTGGACTCGATTTAATAGGACTCGTCGGCAACACAGAGGAAACGGGGCCTGTTGCAGTGCAGAGCGCATCAACACTTCTGGGGCTTAGACTTATGATGACAGTGCTTCCCATGATAGTGCTCTTCGGGGCGCTTTTACTCTTTAAACGTAAATTTGTTTTGACGGATAAACGTGCAGAGGAAATCAGCAGAGAGCTCGAGGAGTCACGGCATGAGTAATCTGGTGTGGAGTGCAGAGACGACAGGGGGCGTAAGGAAAGGGGAATATAAAGTTCCCCGGACTGGGGAAGTTCATATGAGAGAGGAACTCCTTCCTGGGACGATTAAAAGCATAAAGGCAGAGCTGGAATGGAAAATGGACGACGACGAAGTTCTTTTCATGAACGGCTACCAGACATGGACGTACTCGCCGGAGTTGAGCAGAAAAGGAAAACTCAGAGGGACCGATCATATTCCTTCTCTTTTCAAAAAGAAATACTTCTTCGACCGCTATGGCGATTACCACTTTGTGCCCTACGGCCGCATAAAAGGTCAGAGCCACGGCTTTTCATACTGTTATTTCAGAAAGAAAAACCACTTCAGATTAATTGCGTCCCTCTCTGAAATTCCGGGCTATACAATCTTCCTCTACGACAGCAGAAAAGAGGTGTTGACACTCGAGAGAGACACTGTCGGTGTTGAACATAATGGCGGGGCATACCCACTCTTTGAGCTCTACTTTGCCGAGGGTAGTGAAAATGAGGTGTTTGACGGTTGGTTCAAGGCTATGGGAATAAAGTCTGGAACAGAAAAAAAGATGGCAGGTTACTCCAGTTGGTATAATCGCTATCAAAAGATAACAGAAGATACAATCCGAGAGGACCTTGAGGGATGTAAGAGCCTATTTTCTCCTGGGGATTTATTTCAGATTGACGACGGCTGGGAGCCGAAGGTCGGTGATTGGCTTGAAAGAGACAAAAAGAAATTTCCGTCTGGACTCAAGGCTATGGTGGATGAAATACATTCCTCAGGCTTTAAAGCGGGGCTGTGGCTTGCACCTTTTGTCGCAGAAAAGGAATCCGGACTCTATAAAGAACACCCTGATTGGTTTTTGAGCGTTGACGGCTCTCCCTGGTGCTGCGGCTCCAATTGGAGCACTTTCTACTCCCTCGATATTGATAATCCGGAAGTATTAGGATACCTCAAAAAAGTCTTTGACAGGGTACTCAACCAATGGGGATTCGACCTAGTTAAACTCGATTTTCTCTACGGAGTTGCACCATTTGGTAACAAAAACGAGAGCAGGGCGGGAAGAATGTACAGGGCTATGAAACTCCTGCGGTCTTGGTGTGGAGAGAAAGAGATTCTCGGCTGCGGGGTTCCTGTAATGCCGGCATTCGGTTTGGTGAACTACTGCCGCGTCAGCTGTGATGTAGGACTGGACTGGGACGATGTGTGGTTTATGCGCCTTTTCCATCGTGAACGTGTTTCGACAAAACAGGCTGTCAACAATACCCTTTTTCGCCGTGAGCTCAACGCCCGCGCATACTCCAGCGACCCTGATGTCTTTTTCCTCAGAGATGAAAATTGTAAGCTCACCCTTAGGGAGAAGAATACCCTTGCTACAGTCAACGCCTTACTCGGCAGCGTCTTTCTCACTTCTGATATGCCCTCCCGTTATACAGAGCAGCAGAAGAATGAGTATTTGAGACTCAGGGCAATCTTTGAAAGAGCCCGTGATAAGACGGTGAAAAGAGAAGGGGATGAAATAACGATTGCTTATTCACTCGATGGAAAGTGGGAGGAATTGAAGTTCAGCCTCGAAAATGGTTGATTTTCCTCACCCTCCGGTTATGGACATTACTTTTTCTATTTGTTATAGTTGTCACGATTCTTGAGCCTGCGGGCAGAGGAGGTGAGATATTATGGCATTCGTTAAAATTGAAGAAACAGAACCACTCGAGAAAGCAATCAAGCGTTTCAAGAGAATGGTCGAGAAGGAAGGCGTCATCAGAGACTATAAGATGCGCAGATACTTCGAGAAGCCATCCGCTATCCAGCACCGCAAGGACAAGGCAATGGCACGTAAACAGATGCTCAAGAACAAGAAGGCTCGTTCTTCTAAGGCTTATTAATCTTGGGTTTTTCAATATTGGGCTCTTCGGAGCTCTTTTTTTGTTGACTTTGTGGGGGGGGCGTTACCATACCTTCTGTCTTAAAAGGAAGGATGGAAATGAAAAAACTATCGTTATCAATCTTAATCGTTCTAATGCTTTTTGCATTTGTCGCCTGCAGTCCCGACTCTTCCAATTCGGAGGGAGATAGTCTACTCCCGGGAGAAGTAATACCGCCATCCGAGAGTGAGATGGTAAGTATGACGGAAGAAGAGATGGAGACAATTAAGACATTGATATGTTATTATTCGATGCCGCAGGATTATTCTATAAATACTGAATTAGAGCTTACCGACAGTAATGGGGATACAATCATCATAACGGAAGAAGTGGAAGGTAAGGACGGTAAAGAAGAAACAGAAGAAACAAAATATAGTGCAAATGGGAAAATCACAGATAACAACGTAACATATACTGTAGATGACCTTGTTGTGACTGAGTCGTCGGCTGATGTGTACACCATTGAAAATGGCAGTATACTCAAGGGTGAGGATAAACTGGAGGCTAAAGGAGCTTTCTATGCTATCGTGAGTTTATATCATGATAGACGTAACTCTGAGATTGGTTATAAATTAAACCAGAGGGGTGAAGTATACAAAGAGAACTTGGTGGATACTAAAACTAGAGAGGTAGTCGGAAGCGGAAAAGAAACTGTAATAACTGAAGAAACCAATGGCAATGGAATGAGTGTACATGTGTATGATTGGACAGTAGGCGAATCAAGACTTCAGGCAAAGCAGACATATAATTATTCTTATTCTGAAGATTCATCCATGTCAGGCTCTGCTGAGTTTAATTATCTTGCACTGAATGGCAAATTCTTCGATAAGACTTCGTGTGCTAAGCTGGCTGAGTATTTCTTCAAATCCGAGTAAATTCGACACATAGGACGGGTGTTGAGCCCGTCCTTATTGCTGAGTGTATCTATTTCTTATTTCTTTTTCTTCTTGCTGCCGTTTGGCTTTTCTCCCGATAGGAATTTCATTGCATACTCTAATCTTTTCGGCTGGGTTGAAAGAGCGGAATCTGAATCCGAACTGTCGGAATGTTTATTATCGTATTCGATAATTGCGTTGACATACGGCCTCAGGTAATCCTTTTCCCGGGACTTGACATTCTTCTTGGCCTCGTCTTTTACTTTCAGCACCGATAGTTTGGTATCGAAAGGATATTCGTCGAGGAAGTCGCCAAAAAAGATTTCTCTGAAACTGTCCTCATCATCAAAATTATTGTAGAGCTTATTAATGTACTCCTCTCCCGATAGGTGGATGACGCCGCCGTCTTTGCAGCTGTTATAGAGCATTGCCATATTGAGCATGTCGATATCGTCCGTGGTGAGCTCCAATTCCTCGTCCTCCCTGGAAATATTATATGTTTCTGGGTCGTAGAGACAAAGTGCTTTATCTGGAGTGAGGGGGAGAACCATAACTGAACCTCTCACTTCGAAAGGCTGAACGTCTGGGTATTTATTGAGGATAGTATGTGTAAAGTACGGGTTGATAAAAACAGTGGGGCATGCTCCGAGCAGGAATGAGCTCTTCTCGGGTGCCTTTAATAGAGTTGCTTCCATATCGAGAATCTCTATTCCATATTCCATCATATGTAAGAATGCATCCTTTACTTCATCTGTCCTCTCCAGCTCTTTTCTTTCCCTGCTCGGGGCTTTAGACGAAAAGAGATTGAGGTTTTTAAATAGCGTATCAGGTACGTAAACACCTGCGGGAGTCTGTAGAAACTGGAAGATTAGAACTTCCCTTGCCGAAAGGGTCTCTTCTCTTTTAAGCCATTCAAAATCTCTGTTGAGAAAAGAGACAATGAGATTGCTGAAGAATAGGTTGATTCGGCCCATAACCGCGTCCATCTGCTCCGGAATGTCGACGAGATTCGAGTGGAAGTATTTTGTTATACTACCGTTGGGAGAACTTTTCTTCGATACCGGATTGTACCATGCGGCATGTTTACCGTCTTTTGACCAATTTTCTACGAGCGACTGTGATACATAGTAATGTTTATATTTTTCTGCCATAAGATAAGGATAATTGATGAGAAGTGGAGATGCAACAATGAGTTGTAAGGCTGAGTCTCTGTCTATGGAGCTTTGTCTTGTCCCGTCACTCCTGATGATAACCTGTATTCCTTGATTATGAAGGCCTTTATCTATCTCCTGTTCTGTTTTGGCATGAGACTGTCCTTCATATTATTTTTCATCTGGGATAATAACACATCATACATCTTACGTTTTAGTCCTACCACTACGACAATCGGGGGGAGCTGAAAGAGATAAAACTGACAAAACTGACAACGTTTTTCGAAAACACAGATTGTCTACACATCCGAAGTAAGGATATTCCTGTCGAGCATCCCGAGTTTTCCTGCCGTCAAGACAGTTTCCACCTGTAGGCAGGTAAGGTTATTCGCAGTCATGAGAAAATCGAGAATGGAGTTGACGGCAACAGCAATTGCAACGGCCTCCACAGGAATGGAGAGCTGGGTGAACATCACCGTATAACATGTCAGGGCACCTCCTGGAATCGGGGGAGCAGCCATTGAGAGAAGTGCAACTACGATAATCATGGTCACAATCCAGACGGGAGTGACTGGTACACAGTAGATTTCAGCCATCGCCAGACATACAAGCGGAAATCCTATGAGGGCCCCGGGCTTGAAGATTACCTGGCCAAGCGGGATTGCGAAGTGCGAGAGCGTTGAGTTGATTCCGAGCTTCTTCTCGCATGTCTCCATGTTGGTTGCAAATGCCGCTGCAGATGATGAAGTCGATAGTCCGATGAGGAATGTCGGGAGGAGTTTCTTCAAGAGGACAGAGAATCTCACCTTATACTTGATTGAGAGCACGCTTATAAAGGCAAAAGATACAAGCGTGGTAAAGATGCATGTCAGGATTATTACACGTATAATTCCGGTCATATCGGCGGTGAAGTCGGAGCTTATCATCGATAACAGCGATAAGAACACAAATGCTGGAATAAGAGAAGTAAGAGCCTCCATCAGGAGCGATACGACTTCATTCATCTGTTCAATGACGGCACGGGTTGCAGATACTCTGTCCCCGAGAATCAAGAGAGCAACGCCGACGGCAGCTCCGAGGAAGATTACCTGAAGCGTATTTCCGTTCAGAAATGGTGATACGATATCTTTCGGGACGATATCGAGAATCATCTGGTAAATATCCTTCAGTCCCCCTCCAAGTGATGTTCCGTTAGTTGTGAGAGTTGACGGGAAAAAGGAGACAAGCACACATCCGCTTATAGCCGAGATAAGGAATGTGATGACGATAATCGAAGTTATTACCTTCTTTCCTATCCTCCCGAGCGTCGATATATCCCCTATATTGAAGATTCCCCAGCATATGGCGAGGAATATCATCGGCGACGATATTGCACATAAGAGGTTGAGAATTAATGTGAAGAGAGGTCCCGTTATATCATCCATCATGGTTTTTACAGACTCCGGAAGAAGTCTCATAGTCATTCCTAACACAACAGCGGAAAAGAGAGCAAAGAGGAGCTTTACAATCTGGCTCATCTTCTTTTTCTTTTCCGGATAAACGGAGAGTATGTTCATTCCACCTTTGTAGGTTTTCAGGATGTTGATTCCAGCCTGTGAAAGAAGATGGCTTGATATCGTATAATCCCTCAGTTCATCATCGTCCCTTACCTCGTCACCTTTGACACATATCTTGATATAAGGCCTGTTGAGTCTCCTGCCGGAACGATATTCAACTTCGGCGGAAGGAAGAATATCAAGCCAGGAGACAAGAATGTCTTCAAGGGCAAGACGGAGCCTCAGGATATCTTTTCTTCCACACCCGCTTTTCTCAAGAGACAATGAAAACTCGCTTGAAATCTCGTCGACGGCAGAAGGAGATAGAATGTATTTTCTGCTTTCCATCATTAATGTTCACTCCTTACCAAACATGAAACTGAAGGATGATTAGTAAAAATGAAGGCTTTTCTCATTCTCTTTTTTTGAGATGAAACCTTATCTCCTACCTTTTTTACCCCTGATTTTCGAATTGGTATGTTTTATTCTAAAAGTTGACAGAGTCAGCATTAATTCGGTTGCAGTAATCTTAGATTATCCAGCTTCACGAGTAATCCCCGATACTTTGTCTTCCCGATAATATAACAAAAAGTAGCACAAACTCAATGTTTACCCACACTCTCACCATCAGCAGAAAGCAGAGTGAAATTGATTTTGTTGTTAAAATCACTGATTTGATGCTCTCCATTGAATTTAACTGGTAAGGACTACCTCCGTCATAATGCCCTGAAAAATATTGTTGAAGCTTGGAGATGGCGATGTGAATGCTGTCATTGAATTCAAAGGTGGGCGCTATGCTGTATTTGAAATTAAACTTAGTGACGGTAGCATAAACGATGCCATAAAGAGTCTGGAAAAGTTCAAGAATAATGTAGAGAATAAGCCGGCCTTCAGCTGTATTATCGTCAGCATCAGGAAGCAGTTATGAAAAATCCTGGAACAGGTATATACATTGTTCCTCTTACAATTGTTAAAACCATGAATGTGGTTGTTGTCTTTATTCCCTCATGAAAGTGTTAATTTTGTCAATTATTGGCTCATGAAAATGTAGATTTTTGTCGACTATTGGTAACAGTTCAGCCCTAGGGTAAACGATAGGCAGGGAAAAGGTGTTTTTGAGGCA
>CAVFNE010000015.1:0-25345 GCA_963623755.1 Muribaculaceae bacterium
TTGTTGAGGTTTCTGACAGAACCCTCCACCCACTGTACAAGAAGTACGTGATCTCGACCAAGAAGTTCAAGGCTCACGACGAGAAGAATGATGCCCACACCGGTGATACGGTCCGCATCATGGAATGTCGCCACCTGTCCAAGGATAAGTGCTGGAGACTCGTTGAAGTCGTCGAGAGAGCTCGCTAAAGGAGAAGAGTCATGGTACAGATGCAGACTTATTTGAACGTAGCGGACAACAGTGGTGCAAAGCGCGTGCAGTGCATCAAGGTTCTCGGCGGCAGCCACAGATATGTCGCTGGTGTCGGTGACATCATCGTTGTTGCAGTCAAGGATGCCCTCCCCAACGGCGCCATCAAGAAGGGTGACGTTCTCAAGGCAGTGGTCGTTCGCACAAAGAAGGAATACCGCAGACCTGACGGTACATACATCAGGTTCGATGACAATGCATGTGTTGTCATTGATGCCAACAATAACCCCCGCGGAAAGAGAATCTTCGGGCCTGTCGCAAGAGAACTCAGAGACGGCTACATGAAGATTGTCTCGCTCGCTCCGGAAGTGTTGTAGGAGAAGAAAATGAGACTGAAGAAAGATGACACAGTCAAGATCTTGAACGGTAAGGACAAGGGACGTACCGGAAAGATTGTCAAGGTTGACCCGGTTAACGAAAGGGTCATTGTCCAGGGTGCCAACATGGTCAAGAAGACCATGAAGAAGAAAAATGCTCAGGATAAGGGCGGCATCATGGAAGTTGAAGCTCCGATCGCAGCTTCAAACGTTGCACTTGTTTCGAAGGGCGGCGTAAGCAAGGTCGGATACAAGATGGAAAACGGAAAGAAAGTTCGTTATGCCAAGAAGACAGGAGAGGCACTCTGATGGCTGAGAAGTTTGTACCTAATTTCAAGACAAAGTACATTAACGAGGTTGTTCCTGCTCTGCAGAAGGAATTTTCTTTCAAGACTCCGATGCAGATTCCGAAGCTCGAGAAGATCACAGTCTCCGTCGGCGTCGGCGAGGCTACAACTAACAAGAAGCTTCTCGATGCTGCAGTCAAGGAGCTCGAGCAGATCACAGGCCAGCATGTCGTCAAGACAAAGGCAAGAAAGTCCATCGCCAACTTCAAGGTCAGAGAAGGCCAGGAGATCGGCGCAATGGTCACACTCCGCGGTGACAACATGTGGTATTTCCTCGAACGCCTCATCTGTATCGCACTTCCCCGTGTCAAGGACTTCAAGGGTGTCAATCCCAACGCATTTGACGGTCACGGAAACTATTCCCTCGGTATTACCGAGCAGATTATTTTCCCTGAAATCGACTTCGACAAGATCGAGAGAGTCAGCGGCCTGAACGTGGCTATCGTCACAACAGCCCAGAACGACGAGCAGGGTTATGCCCTCCTCAAGTATCTCGGTATGCCGTTTGCTAAGTAAGGAGTGCCCCTATGGCTAAAAAGTCTTTAATCGTAAAGTGCAACAGAGAACCCAAGTTCTCAACAAGAAGCTATAACCGTTGTAGAATCTGCGGTCGTCCCAGGGGCTATATGCGCCAGTTCGATATGTGCAGATGTTGCTTTAGAAAGCTCGCAAGCGAAGGCCAGATTCCTGGCGTAACAAAGTCAAGCTGGTAGGAGATAAGAAAATGGCAGTTAGTGATCCAATTGCAGATATGCTGACTAAGATCAGAAATGCTAGTCAGGCAAAGCATGAAAAGGTTGATGTATCAGCTTCCAATCTTAAGCTCCAGATTATCAAGATTCTTAAGAACGAAGGCTTCATCAAGAATTTCAAGAAGGTAACCAAGGACGATGTCACATTCATCAGAGTATTCCTCAAGTATGAAGATGACGAGACTCCCGTTATCCACGGTATCGATCGTGTATCAACTCCCGGTCGCCGTGTTTACTGCGGTTATAAGGATATCCCGAGTGTCTACAACGGCATCGGCGTCGTAGTCGTATCATCATCGACAGGTGTCATCACAGGCAAGAAGGCCAGAGAAGCACGTGTCGGCGGCGAAGTGCTCTGCACAATCTGGTAATGAGGAGAATAGAATATGTCTAGAATCGGTAAATTACCAATTGCAGTTCCGCAGGGTGTTACAGTTACAGTTGCTGACGGCGTCGTGACAGTCAAGGGACCCAAGGGAACCCTCTCACAGGCAGTCAGACCCGAGATAACAGTAGATGTCAGGGATAATGAAGTCGTTGTGACAAGAGCTAACGACGAAAAGGAAGTAAGGGGCTATCACGGCCTTTACCGCCAGCTCGTCAACAACATGATCGTCGGTGTCAGCCAGGGCTACAGCAAGACGCTCCTCATCAACGGTGTCGGTTTCAAGGCTGAAGCAGGAAAGGGTTTCATCACTCTCTCTCTCGGCTATTCGACACAGATCGAGTTCATGATTCCCCAGGATGTCACGATTACAGTCGAGGGTGCAAACAAGCTCATCGTCTCCGGCATCAGCAAGGAGAGAGTGGGTCAGGTTGCTTCTGAACTCAGATCCCTCAGAGGTCCCGAGCCTTACAAGGGCAAGGGCATCAAGTACGAAACCGAGAATATCCGCCGCAAGGTCGGTAAGTCCGGTGGTAAGAAATAAGGTGGCTTAGTATGAACAGAATGATCGATAAAGCAAGAAAACATGCCAGAAGAAAGACACACATCAGAAAGTCTATCTCCGGTACTGCTCTCAGACCGAGAATGACTGTATCGAGAAGCAACCAGCACATGTATGTGCAGGTCATCGACGACACAGTCGGTCATACACTGGCTTCCGCTTCTACTCTTGAGGCAGAGTTCAAGGCTCTCAGAAATACAGTCGCCGATGCTGAGAAGCTGGGTGAGGCTGTCGGTAAGAGATGTCTCGAGAAGGGTATCAAGACAGTTGTCTTCGATAGAAACGGCTATCTCTACCACGGCATCGTGAAGAGCATCGCAGACGGCGCAAGAAAGGCCGGACTGGAGTTCTAAGGGGTTACTGTATGGAAAGATCAAGAGAAAGAGAAAAAGAAAACAAGCAGCCGGAAGGCTACGTAGAGAAGCTTGTCAAGCTTAACCGTGTAACGAAGGTCGTCAAGGGTGGTAAGAGATTCTCATTCGCGGCACTCGTTGTAGTCGGTTACGGCGACGGCAGAGTAGGCTACGGCTTCGGAAAGGCCAACGACGTCACGGACGCAATCAGAAAGGCTACCGAGAAGGCTAAGGCTTCCATCATCAAGGTTCCTGTAAAGGGTACAACCATCCCTCACGACATCGTGGGCAACTTCAAGAGCGCATCGGTTCTCCTGAAGCCGGCTGTTCCCGGAACAGGTGTCATCGCAGGTGGTGCAGTCCGTCTCGTATGTGACGCAGCCGGTATCAAGGACATCATTTCCAAGTCTCTCGGCTCGAGAAATGGTATCAACACTGTAAAGGCTACCTTCGACGCTTTCGAGCACATCTACAATGCTGCAGATGTTGCAAAGAACAGAGGTAAGACTCTTAAGGAAATGTGGGGTTAATCATGGCACAGATTAAGATTACACTTGTAAAGGGCGTGGCAGGGACGCTTCCTGTCCAGAGAAGGACCGTCAAGGCTCTCGGACTGGGTAAGATCAACTCTTCTGTCGTACGCGAAGATAATCCTGTAAACCGTGGCATGGTCCGCACAGTCGCACACCTTGTAAAGGTTGAGGAGATTTAACCATGGCAGAGATCATTAAGCCATATGGCGCAACAAAGGCAAAGACTATCGTCGGCCGCGGTGCATCCAGCAAGGGCAGAGCCTGCGGACGCGGACACGACGGACAGAACAGCCGTTCCGGCGGTGGTGTCAGACTCGGCTTCGAAGGCGGTCAGATGCCTCTCTACAGACGTGTCGCAAGACGCGGCTTCTCCAACTACCCGTTCAAGGTTGAAGCTCAGGCTGTATCTCTCTCCACACTCGACGCTGTCTTCGAGGAAGGCGCTGTCGTAAGTGCAGAGACGCTGCGTGAGAGCGGAGTCATCAAGGGTAAGGAAACGGTCGCCAAGATTCTCGCTTCCGGAGAGATCACCAAGGCTCTCACAGTCGAAGGTGTTGCACTCTCCAAGAAGGCAGCTGAGAAGATCGAGGCCGCTGGTGGAAAAGTAGTCGTTAAATAAAGAGGGAATTTATGGCAAACACACTGGTAGATATGTTCAGAATGAAGGATATCAAGAAGAAGATCCTGATCACATTCGGTCTTCTGATTGTTACGAGAATCGGGGCTTACCTCCCGATTCCCGGAATCAACCCCAGCGTCATCTATGATGCTTACAGGGCGAGTTCCTCCAACATCACTGAATACTTAAACTTCTTCTCCGGTGGTGCCTTCTCCAATTTCTCGATATTCATGCTCGGGGTTATGCCGTACATCAGCACTGAAATCATCTTTCAGCTGCTGATGCTCGTCGTCCCGTCACTCAAGAAGTTGGCTGAAGACCCGCAGGGACAAAAGAAGATTCAGCAGTATACCCGCTACGCAACAGTCGTTGTATGTATTATCCAGTCACTCGCTGCTGCAGCTTATGCACAGTCGCTCGGAAGCGCAGCTCTTTCCGTATCGGTAGGGCTCTTCTATCCGATTGCAATCATCAGCTGTACGACAGGCTCCATGCTTTGTGTATGGATCGGTGAGAAGATAACTGACTACGGTGTCGGTAACGGTATATCGCTTCTTATCTTCGCTGGTATCGTTGCAAGAATTCCTAATGCTTTCTATACAATGGTGACAGGTATCATCGACGGTACAATCAACTGGATATCCCTTGTAGTAGTTATCATAATGTTCTTCTTTGTTGTCGCTCTTGTTGTTTACGAAGAACAGGGCACAAGAAAGATTCCTGTAACATATGCAAAACGTGTTGTCGGAAGAAAGATGTACGGCTCGCAGAGCACATACATCCCGTTCAAGATCAACCCCTCGGGCGTTATTCCTGTAATCTTCGCGTCGACACTGTTGCAGATCCCCCTCATGCTGGGCAATACAAATATTGGCTGGATGAAGGCTGTAGCAAATTTCTTAGATCCGCAGAAGGCCCCTTATCTAATCATCTACACCCTGCTGATTATAGGCTTTGCATTTTTCTATACCCAGGTCAGTCTGAATCCGATCGAGATGGCGAAGAACATCAGAGACAACGGCGGTTCGATTCCGGGAATCAGAAATGAGAAACTCGAAGAGTATCTCACCAAGGTTCTCAACAGAATCGTCCTGCCAGGTGCTATCTTCCTCGCTTTCATCGCTCTGATTCCTACCCTGGTTCAGTTGATCTTCGGTCTTCCGAGTTCTGTCGCCATGCTGTTCGGCGGAACATCGCTCATCATCCTCGTCGGAGTCGATCTCGATACTATGAGACAGCTTGACGGTATGATGAAGATGCACCACCACGACGGCTTCGTGGAGTCAAGAAGAAGAAAGTCGAAGAAAATCTAAAGGAGCTGTTTACTATGAAAGTAAGAGCAAGTGTCAAACCAATTTGTGACAAGTGTAAAGTTATTAGACGTGCAGGCGTTGTTCGCATCGTATGCGACAATCCGAAGCACAAGCAGAGACAGAAATAAGTAGGAGGCCAAAATGGCACGTATAGCAGGTGTTGACTTACCAAATAAGGCAGTCAAGATCGCTCTGACATATATCTACGGAATTGGAAACAAGAGTGCGATGGATATCTGTCAGAAGACAAAGATTAATCCAGATGTAAGAATCAATACACTCTCACCCGATGAGATTGCAACACTAAGAAACGTTCTCGAGGAAGAGTACAAAATCGAAGGACATCTCAGAACAGAAGTCGCTCTCAACATAAAGAGACTGATGGACATCGGATGCTACAGGGGCCTTCGCCACAGAAAGAGTCTTCCGGTCAGAGGTCAGAGAACCAAGACTAATGCCCGCACAAGGAAGGGTAAGAAGAAGACTGTCGCTGGAAAGAAGAAATAAGGGGAAGTAAGGTAATATGGCTACTGCAAAGAAAAAAGTTAAGAAGACAGTTCTGGAAGGTAATGTTTATATCCAGGCTACTTTCAACAATACAATCATTACTTTTACTGACCTTGCCGGAAACGCACTAAGCTGGGCTTCAGCTGGCGGACTCGGATTCAGAGGCGCTAAGAAATCAACTCCTTACGCTGCACAGACAACATGTGAGACTGCAGGCAAGAAGGCTATGGACTTCGGCCTCAGGGAAGTAAATGTTTTTGTGAAGGGACCGGGAGTCGGACGCGAGAGCGCAATCAGAACACTCGGTGTACTTGGACTTAAGGTTCGTTCCATTAGAGACGTTACCCCAATTCCACATAACGGTTGTCGTCCTCGTAAGACACGTCGTGTCTGACGAGTATCTGCGGGGGCTTCCCCGCAGAATAGCTGTTTAACAGCATAATAATAGGAGTAACCATGGCAAGAAAAAATCTTCTTAAGGGATTTAAGAGACCTTCAGGAATAACCTCTGAAAACACCGTCAGTACAAACGATTACGGTCAGTTCGTAGCATACCCGTTTGAAAGAGGGTTTGGAACAACAGTGGGCAATACACTCAGACGTGTTCTTCTCTCATCAATCCAGGGCTATGCTGTTTCTGCTATCCGTTTTACTTCGTTCAAGGGAGAGGGCGGACTCAAGACACCACATGTCATAACATCAGAGTTCGAACAGCTTCCGGGTGTCAGTGAAGATATTTCTGATATCGTCGCAGCAATTAAGAAGCTACATATCGGTATGCCAGAGGAATGCGAGGGTACTATTCTGACTCTTCAGTGCAAGGGACCGGGCAATATCACAGGTGCGGATTTCGAGCGTGATCAGGTAACTGTCACCAATAAAGATCTCCACATAATGACTATGATGCCGGACTGTGACCTGGAGATGGAGGTCCAGATTGACCTTGGTCGTGGATACGTTCCTTCAGAACTCAACGAGAAGTACTCTGAGGAGCCGGGAACGATTGCTATCGATGCATTCTATTCTCCGATCAAGAGGGTTAAGTATTCAATCGAGCCGTGTAGAGTAGGTGAGAGAATCGACTATGAAAAGCTTATTCTCGATGTCTACACAGATGGAACAATCACACCTGAGAATGCTCTTGGAGAGGCTGCAAAGATTATCAAGGAGCATTTCACAATCTTCATCAACTTCGATGAAGACAAAATCTGTACAACAGAAGAAGTTGACGAGGAAGAGGAAAAGGTTAAGAAACTTCTTGATACACCGGTTGAGGAGTTGGAGCTTACAGTACGTTCGTCCAACTGTCTGAAGAATGCTGGAATCAAGACAATCGGCGACCTTGCAAAGAAGACCGAGGATGAAATCACCAAGACAAGGAACTTTGGAAAGAAGTCACTCTCCGAGATTAAGGACAAACTCAAGGAGTGGGGTCTCACACTTGGTATGACAGATTTCAGTGTCTTAAAAAATTCAATAAAAGTCCCAGAAAATAAGGAAGTGGAAAATGAAGCATAGGATTGGTTTCAACGCGCTGTCACGTAAGGGATCCGAGAGGAAGGCTCTCAAGCGCAACATGGTCACATCTCTCTTCAGATATGAGAGAATTGAGACCACAAAAGCAAAGGCTCTTGAAGTAAGAAAGATGGCTGAAAAGATGATTACCCGTGCGAAGGTCGACTCTGTCGCAAACCGCAGGGAGATTGCTAAGGACATCTATGACGAAGATGTCGTCAATAAACTCTTCAAGGATATCGCACCGATGTTCAAAGAACGCAAGGGCGGATACACAAGAATCCTCAAGACCGGGTACAGGCAGGGGGATGCAGCTGAAATGGTAATCCTCGAATTGGTTGAGAAGACTAAGAAGGAAGAAAAGGCTGATAAGAAGGCTAAGAAGGCCGACAAGTAATCCCCCCGTTTAGAGTTCGCGTAAAGCAGAATTGCTGAAAGAAAGGTTTAAACCTTTATGCCGTCACATTGCGTGGCGGTTTTTTCTTTGCCTTGACAGACTGTTGCTATTTGATTCAATATTCTAGATAGCTGATATTTTTAAAGCAGGAGGTAACAATATGGCAGTATTGTGGTATCTCTTGGTTGGAATTGCAGGTATTGCTATCGGTTTTTGTGGCCGTTGCATATATGCGAAGTTAAAATTAACTTCCGCTGAACAGAGAGCGAAGGTTCTCGAAGAAAACGCTTCAAAGAATGCTGAGGCGAAGGCTAAGGAGATTATCATCGAAACGAGGGATAAACTCCTTAAGGAACAGCAGCAGCAGGAGAATGAAGCCCGCGATAGAAGAGCTGAACTGCAGAAAAGTGAAAGAAGACTGCAGCAGAAAGAAGAAAATCTTGAGCGCAAGCAGCAGGAGAATGAATTAGTAACCCGCCAACTGGGAGAGAAGGCAGAGGCATTGAAGAATCGGGAGGAGGATGTCGAAAAGAAGGAAGCAGATCTTTCTCTTGAGTATGAAAAAATTGCGGGAATTTCCCGTGAGGATGCGAAGAATATCCTTATTGAGGAGATGAAGCAGAAGGCTGAGCATGACGGCCAGGTCTACATCAACAAGATTGAGCAGGAAGCACAGCTTTCGGCTGATAAGAAAGCCCGTGATATAATAATCACGTCCATCCAGAGGCTTGCAACAGAGGTTTCCGGTGAAATTACGACAACAAGCGTTACACTTCCCTCGGATGAGATGAAGGGAAGAATAATCGGAAGGGAAGGCCGTAATATAAGGACTCTTGAAACCCTTACTGGTGTCGATATTATCATTGATGATACCCCCGAGGCTGTTGTAATATCGTGTTTCGACCCTGTGAGGAAGGAAATAGCGAGGGTCGCTCTCGAGCGTCTTGTTCAGGACGGAAGAATCCATCCGGCAAGGATTGAGGAAGTTGTAAACAAGGTAAGTAAGGAAATCGGAAGAATAATTGTGGACGAAGGTGAGAAGGTAGTCTTCGACCTCGGTATACATAATATGGGTCCCGAACTTATAAGAGCTCTCGGGAGACTGCATTTCAGAACAAGCTACGGTCAGAATGTACTTCTTCACAGTAAGGAAGTTGCAATTCTATCTGGAATGATTGCATCCGAAGTCGGAGCCGACAGCGAAGTTGCTTTGAGGGCAGGACTATTGCACGATATCGGAAAGGGTGCGGAAACTGAAAGCGAAGCCAACCATGCAGAAATCGGTGGAGAACTTGTCAAGAGACTCGGGGAAGACAGCAGGATTGTCAATTGTGTGCTTGCTCACCATAACGACGTTGAGCCGACAAGCATCGAAGCAATCATTGTCCAGATAGCCGATGCCATCTCTGCAGCTCGTCCGGGAGCAAGAAGGGAGAGCCTTGACAACTATATCAAGAGGCTTGAGTCTCTCGAGAATATAGCAAAGGGATTCGAAGGTGTTGAAAATGCATTTGCAATCCAGGCCGGCAGAGAGTTGAGAATACTTGTGAACAGTGACACGGTATCTGACGAAGGTGCGAAGAAGATTGCCCAGAATATTGCTGAAAGAATCGAAGCTGAACTCAGATATCCGGGAAAGATCAAGGTTACCATCATCAGGGAGACCAGGGTCGTGGAGTACGCAAAGTGACAGAAAGAAAGCTACGTGTTCTTCTTTTGGGAGACGTATCCGGTTCATCAGGAATGGGAGCCCTTTTTCTGGGGCTCTCTTCTGCTGTTAAGGAAAATGATATCGACTTTGTAATATGTAACGGTGAAAACGCCGCAGATGGTTTCGGTATAACAATTGACGATTATAACAGAATGAAGAGTGCTGGGGTTGATGTCATTACGAGTGGCAATCACATATGGCAGAAGGATGAGATTTTCGCTCTTCTTGATTCTCAGGATGATATACTTCGTCCCGCCAACTATCCCGACCCGTGCATCGGTAAAGGCTTTACAATCCGCAGCTGCAAAGGCTTCAAGATAGGGGTTGTAAACCTTCAGGGAAGAGTTGAGATGATGGATACAGATGATCCATTCAAGAAAGCTGAGGCAATTGTCAGAAACATAAGAAAGACTACACCGATTATCTTTGTCGATTTCCATGCCGAGTCTGTGGAAGAGAAGGAGGCTCTTTCCTTCTTTCTTGACGGCACTGTTACAGCTGTTGTCGGGACACATACACATGTTCAGACGAGGGACGAGAAGATTCTCGAGAATGGAACAGCTTATATAACAGACCTCGGTCTTACAGGAGTCCATGGAGTTGTTATCGGAAGCAGGGTCGATAAAGCAATAGAGAGGCAATTGACACAGCTGCCGATTAGAAGTGAAGTTGCTGACGGGGTCGGTACAATTGACGGTGTAATCGTCGAAGTTGATACTTCTACTGGAAAGGCGCTGAGTATAAAAAGGTTCAGGTCTTGAGAACTGTCCGGCCACAGAGAATTGTGAGACTCTCGAGGGTATAGTATTCTCCGAGGGTCTTTTTTATCTGTTCGGTGGCCTTTGCAATGTTTGAGGAAGAGAGAAGCGACGACGAGAATTCGACATAGAAAAACCCGCTCTCTTCACTTATCCCTATGAGGGTTGTTCCTTCAGGAATGAAAGTTGTGTATCCTTTGCTTTTTTCTTCCTCATTGAGTGGCACCAGGAGCGCTTCCATGGCATCATGAAGGGTATCTGAGGAGGATACAATCTCCCTCTCTACGGTGACAGAACGGTTGTCGAGAAAGAGGGTGACACAGTAGACGGCGCTCTTTTCTCTTTTTGATTCCTTCCACATTTCATAGTGCTCTTTTATTGATGACTTTTCTATGTTTTCTACAATTACCGGACGCATGAAAAAGACGAGAGGAAGTGTTATGAGGATGAGGATGATATACATGACCGTCAGATACTTAAAATCGCCTTTGTCTTTTTCCATGTAGCGATTATTGCATTTAGACGGAAAAAATTCAAAGCCTGAGCTGCGATTTCTGGACTTGATGCGTAATGAGCTTACGACAGAGAACAAAAAACCATGCCGGATTAACTGTTCCAGACATGGCTGTAATCATCATTCTGGGTATTCATCCTCCCCGCTCGAATTACTTTAAGCCGATTCAATATATCCTAATCAGTTATTAATTCTCACTTCGTTACCGCAATAAAACCCAAAGGTCCATTCGCGAAAATAAAAGCATTCTTTGCAATATCCACCTTCTGGAATAGCTGTATAAGGATAATGTTCAGACTCCCAGTATCGACAAGTGTTATAGGCAGTAACAATAGGCATATCTTTGTAATAGGTTGTGCATCCACCGGATACATCATCCAGTTCATCGTCATCGAGTTCTCCTGATTTGGCATTGATGCGGGCAAAATATGTATCTGCCTCATCCTCTGTTAAATCAAAGCCATTTTCCTTTGCCAATGCCATAAGCTCTTCGGGGTTCTTTGCAATTTTTGCTTTTTTAAGTAATTCGTCGTTCAAATTCATTTTTCTCACTTCCTTATAAGGCTAGATTTCACTAGTGTATACGAAAAGAACTGACCTTTGTTAGAAAGTTTTTTATCTCGAGCTCAAAGAATAGACCAGGCAATCATCTCAATAACGATTCTATCCAGGTATAACAACTTAGAGTGAGCTGAGAGAAAGTATACAGAGAGGTATGCGTTGCTACGTGTCCGGTGGGGAAAACGGATGATAGGGACGCAAATCTCCTGCCCATTTCGATTTGCCACGTTGCAGCCGGATATGACTCATCCATACGTATAAGGCGAACGGAATAAGCCGAACTCAAATGGAGATGATATCACTTAACACTCAATCTGTAGATTAATTTTCAATTATTAATTCATAATGGTAGTTACTTATGGCAGAAAAATTAGATATTAGAAACAAAGCAGATATAGACACTACCCTTCCACTTATCTCGATAGTGGGAAGGCCGAATGTCGGTAAGTCGACACTCTTTAATCGTCTTGTGGGGAAGAGAAGGGCCATTACCGACCCCACCCCCGGCGTCACACGTGACCCGATTCCCGAGAGATGGCTTCTCGGCAACAACCCCGTAACCCTTGTCGATACGGGGGGCGTCAAACTCGAGAGGGACAGCATTGACCACAAAGTCAGTCAGAAGTCACTCTCTCTTTTGAGTGAAAGTGATGTAATACTTTTTCTTATGGACTGTATGGAGGTTACAGCCGAGGATATGATGCTTGTGGAGGAAGTAAGGCCTTATACAGACAAGGTTGTTCTTGTTGTTAATAAAGTCGATGACCCATCGCGCCTTGATTTAGTCTGGAACTATTTTTCATTCGGCTTCCAGCGCGTTGTCGGAATCTCCTCGGCTCACGGAAGCGGAATCGAGGAGCTTGAAGACACCATACTCGGAATTCTTAATCTCGAAAGAACAGAGGAAATCCCGGAGGAGAGCGAGAGTATAAAGCTTGCCATTATGGGTAAGCCTAATACAGGGAAAAGCACCCTGACCAACCTTCTTACGGGACGCAATATTTCAATTGTCAGCGAGATAGCGGGAACAACAAGGGATGTAATGAAGGGGACATTTGTCTATAAGGGCACCGATTATACAGTCCTCGATACTGCCGGAATAAGACGCAAAGGGAAGGTTGAGGAGGATGTTGAGTATTATTCGGTAAACAGGGCCATCAAGACTATCGATGAAGCTGATGTGGTTTTGTTGATGATTGACGTTACTGATGGGCTGGCTGAGCAGGACAAGAAGATAGCACAGCTCATCGTAAGGCGCGGTAAGGGGGTAATCCTCTGCCTTAACAAGATAGATAAACTCAGTGGTGTTCAAAATGAGTTAGAGGCAATCAAGGACAGAGTGAGATTCTTGTTCCCTATATTGAACTTCGCACCACTTGTTCCTATATCGGCATTGGAAGCAACAGATGTTGGTAAGATGCTCGATATCGTATGGCAGGTATACAGACAGCTTGAAAAGCGCGTTGATACATCTACTGTGAACGAAGCACTGAAGAAGTGGACAACCGAGCAGGAACCGCCACGCTCCGCCACAGGATACTTCAAAGTGCTTTACGGCACCCAAGTTGAGAGCAACCCTGTAAGATTTTTGTTCTTCGTAAATAAGGTTCACGGCTTTCCTGAGACATATGTGTCATATCTCAAGAACTGTATAAGAAAAGATCTGGGATTTACATATGTGCCGGTAGAGATATCACTGAGAGAACGTAAGCGTAATCCGAGCCTCAATGACCGCGGCCCGACAAAAGAAGAGAAAGAGATAAGGAGCGTTATGAAGAAGAATTCAACTTCCTCCTCTCTCAAGAAGGGCATAAGCCGTAAACCCGGAGGAAAGGCAAGAACGGGAAAAGAGAGGAAGAAGGCTGAGATTATCGTGCGCAATTCCAAACAGAAGGCAAAGAGAGGCAGATAATGGGTTTTCTCTCCCGTAGTAACATAAAGGCAGTCGCATTCGATATCGACGGCACTTTCTACCCTCTTTCAGAGACTGAGCGGCGTGTTTTGAGAGCGTCTCTTCTTCATCTTCCGTTTGCTCTTAAATATAACAGGGCAAGGCAGGCGTTGAGAAAAGAGGATGCTTTTAAATGTCTTCCGCTTCTTACACATATTCAGAATGCCGAGAGGATGTGCCACATCATGTATAATAAGGTTGATGAGGAGACTCTCGAGCGCTTTCTTGAGAAGGAGAAGAAGGTCTTTACAGATAGGTACTATGAACTCTTTAAAAATATAAAGCCTTACAGTGGTGTTGAGATTCTTCTTTCCCTTCTCAAAAATAGGAATTATCCTATGGCCGTGCTTTCTGATTTCCCCGTCGGGTCCAAGTTGACGGCAATGGGGCTTTCTTCTTATTTCCCAGTCCAGCTCTCGAGCGAAGATATGGGTAGAAGTAAACCATGTTTAACGCCTTTTGAGGTGCTTAGCGAGAAACTTGGGGTGGAGAGGGAGAATATCCTCTATGTCGGGGACAGCCCTTATAAGGATTCACTAGGTGCAAAAAGGGCAGGACTCAGAAGTGCGCTTATAACAAAGGGAAAGGAAACAGGAGAGGCCGACTTAGTGGTTTCTGACTGGTTTGAGTTGAAAGAGAAGTTATTCTAGGAGTGCGTAATGCAGAATACAACAGTTTATGTAGCAATCGGGGTATGTTTTCTGATTAATCTTATAATCACCTTGGCTTTCCGTGCAGCAGACAGAAAGGACAGAACACTGAAATCTGTCACCCAGCAGGTAAAAAACTTCCGCAGTGAAGTCAGTTCCACAATGAACCGTATGACATCAACATCCCGTGACTGCGAGGAGAATATCGCAAGCAGGATAGAGCACGCAAATACAGTTCAGGCCCATCTTGCAGAGTCCATCGATCTAGTTCTAGTCCATCAAAGGGAACTTGATGATTTATCGGGAGTATGTGAGAACTACGGCAATGCACTGAAAAAGCTTAAAGTCCAGACTGAACAGGCTGAAAACAGGCTTTATGCTGTTCAGAGTGAAGTGAGAAAGATTGAGGCAGTCAATGACTTTGCCCAGCAGTTTCAGAAGGAGGCGGAACGTATTACCCAGCAGATGTCGTCACTGAGGGCCGATTATGTGCGTCTTGTAGCCTCAACGGAGCAGGATTTGAAGAACACTGCACAGAGACAGAAGGAAGAGAATGACCAGATGCTTACGCTTTTTTCTCAGAGTCTTGAGAGGGCTAAGGTACAATTCTCCGATTATATGGCCTTAGAGAAGAAGGCATATGATGATATATGCCGTGAACAGGAAGTGACGGCACAGAATCAACTTGATACCCTCTCATCCCGCTACAGCGAAATAGAGGCAGAAGCAATGGCTATGAAGGAGGGTATGGATACCTCCCTTAAAGAGAGCCTTTCATCACTATCGGCCACTCTCGATAATATTAAGGCCGAATTGGAGAGTCTCGAAGTAAGGCGTGATACAATCCTAGGTGAGATATCACAAAAGAGTGAAGAGCTTTCAAGGTCGAACAAAGATTCACTTGTTGCTTTCGATAACAAGCGGAACAGTCTCTTCGACGAGATGGACAGTAAGGTAAAGTGTGTCACAGAGGACCTTGAGTTCGCCATAAAGAGCACGGAGAATACACTGGAGGAGAAACTCAGAGATAAGGAAGAGGAAATTGCCGCGTCACTGGAGAATTACCGTGAACTTATCGAGAGGAAAGAAAACGAAGTAGAAGAAAATATTGCACGACTGGATGAAGAGAAGGATAAAGTCCTTGATGATTTTAAAATGAAACTTGCCGGCTTTGAAAAGAGCGCAGGGGATACTCTTGAGGCTCTGGACGGGAAGAAGGAGAGTATTGAGCGCGACGGAGACGATTTCGTTAATGCAGCCAGAATAGAGCTCGATAAGGCCTTTGAAGAGCTTATTGCGAAGAAAGACGGGCTTTTAAGCGATGGAAAAACAGCACTTGAAAAAGAGAAGAACAGTCTCGATGATGCGATTCTATCTTTCAGAAGCGAGAAAGAGAAGATTGAGAGCGAGATGGGACGTGTGGTAAATGAAAAAGAGAATATA
Source organism: Muribaculaceae bacterium (assembly GCA_963623755.1). GTDB lineage: Bacteria > Spirochaetota > Spirochaetia > Sphaerochaetales > Sphaerochaetaceae > Ornithospirochaeta. The sequence goes on from CAVFNE010000015.1 coordinate 15,438, forward strand.
TTCGCTTCCGAACTCGATAACCTTGAGAATAAGAGGAGCCAATACAAGGACAAGTGTAATGCACTTTTAGAGGAGACTGTTGCATCTGCCCAGGAGAATGCCAGCCGGATGCTGACAAAGATTAAGAGCCAAGGTGATGACTTTTTGAAGACAGTTGTAAAGACAACGGCAGAGAGCGAGAGAGCATATCATATGCTGACAGAGGCGACTGACGGAAGGATTAAGGAAGCCGAGAAAAACCTTGAGGATTTAAGAATCAGAATCAAGGAGACGGAGGGGGTTCTGTCGTCCCATGTTGAAGATGTAACAAAATTGAAGGAAGAAATATGGAACCTGCAGCAGGAGGAGAGAAGCCTTGAAAGTGAGGTTACTTCCCTTAAGGAAGACAAAACCAATCTCCAAAATGAGAAGGCACAGGCGAGAAGCGAACGCATAACGGAAGAAGCAACACTTGTGCGTCTTAAAGGCCAGCAGAAGAAAATCCAGGAAGAGAAGGAAAACGGGAAAAACGAGAAAAAGAAACCCCTCTTTGAAGAGATGGATATCGTGACGGGAGAAGAAGAGGAAGTCGATGTCTCGGACGATGACGTTTAATTTGACGAGTGGATTATAATTTATTACCTTAACTAACAGATGGCCGGCGAGGGCCATTTGTTATGAGCAGAAAAAATAAAAAGAAAAAAATAGAAAAGGAAAGAAAGATGGCAGAGGAAGAGAAAAAGCCTCAGGAAGAAGAGGTTGTTGAAAAAGAAGAACAGAATGCCGAAGTCGAAGAGAAGGAGGATGATACCCTCTCTGAAATAGAAACACTCAATAACAAAATCAAGGACCTTGAGGAGACTCTGAAACAGGTTAAGGACGATGAATTGAGGCGCATTGCTGATACCGAGAACTATAAGAAAAGACTGAGGGCAGAGAAGGAGAGTGCAGTAAAGTATGCTAACGAGGCTCTTATCTCTGACCTGCTTGAGCCATTGGATAATTTCTCGCGTGCAATCGAGGCTGCCGAGAAAAGTGATGATATAGAATCACTCAAGAAGGGTGTTGTCATGGTAAAGGATCATCTATTGCAGGTTCTCAAGCAGAATTGGGGACTTGAGATGATTGAGAGCAGTGTCGGAACAGCATACGACCCTAATACTATGGAAGCTTACGGTGTCCAGGAAAAAGAGGGTATAGAGACGGAAGAGGTTGCCACAGAGTGCTCGAAGGGATGGCTTCTTCATGGCAAGGTTTTGAGAACTGCAAAGGTTTTTGTAGCCAAGCCAAAGAAATAAAAGAAAAAATTTGACGATTGGGTAAGCTGTGATTAACTTAACCAATGATGAGTAAAATCATCAAAATTAAATAAATTAAAGATAATTAATGGAGATTAAAAATATGGGAAAGATTATTGGTATTGACCTTGGAACAACTAATAGCTGCGTTGCAGTTATGGATGGTAACGAGCCTAACGTCATCGCTAACAGCGAGGGCGACAGAACGACACCTAGTGTTGTAGCTTTCAAGGGGGATGAAAGACTTGTCGGTAAGCCGGCTAAGAACCAGATGGTTACAAACCCTGAGAACACAATCTATTCTATCAAGAGATTCATGGGAAGAAAGTTCCATGAGGTAGCAGAAGAAATCAAGATGGTTCCGTATAAAGTTACATGCGGTGCCAACGATGAGATAAAGATTGACATCAACGGTAAGCTCTATTCTCCTCAGGAGATTTCAGCTATCGTACTTCAGAAGATGAAGAAAACAGCTGAGGATTTCCTCGGAGAAGAGATTAAGGAAGCTGTCATCACAGTTCCTGCTTACTTCAACGATGCACAGCGTCAGGCAACAAAGGATGCAGGAAGAATTGCAGGTCTGGATGTAAAGAGAATCGTCAACGAACCTACAGCTGCAGCTCTTGCATATGGCTTTGGTAAGGATTCCAGTAAGGAAGAGAAGATTGCCGTATATGACTTTGGTGGTGGTACATTCGATATTTCAATCCTCGAGCTTGGTGACGGTGTCTTCGAAGTAAAGAGTACAAATGGTGATACACACCTCGGGGGTGATAACATCGACCAGGTAATCATCGATTGGCTTGTCAGCGATTTCAAGAAGGAGTACGGCATTGACCTTTCTGGGGACAAGATGGCACTCCAGAGATTGAAGGAAGCTGCAGAGCAGGCAAAGATTACACTCTCTTCTTCAACTCAGACAACAATCAACCTTCCGTTCATCACAGCAGATGCAACAGGTCCTAAGCACCTGCAGAAGGAGCTGACAAGAGCTAAGTTCGAACAGATGATTGAGCCTCTTGTCGAAAAGACAAAGGTTCCATGTATGAACGCACTCAAGGACGCAGGTTTGACAGCTTCCGATATCGACGAAGTTATCCTTGTCGGTGGTTCAACAAGAATTCCTATGGTTCAGGAAGAAGTAAAGAAGCTCTTCGGTAAGGAACCTCATAAGGGTGTCAACCCTGATGAAGTTGTCGCAGTAGGTGCTTCAATTCAGGGTGGTATTCTCAAGGGTGATGTAAAGGATGTTCTTCTTCTCGATGTTACTCCGCTTTCTCTTGGAATCGAAACTCTCGGAGGCGTATCGACAAAGCTCATCGAAAGGAACACAACAATTCCTACAAGAAAGAGCCAGATCTTCTCGACAGCAGCAGACGGTCAGACTGCAGTATCTATTCATGTATTGCAGGGAGAGAGAGAACTTGCTTCTCAGAACAGAACACTTGGTATGTTCAACCTCGAAGGTATTGCACCGGCTCCAAGAGGAGTACCTCAGATTGAAGTTACATTCGATATCGACGCAAACGGCATTGTCCACGTATCTGCAAAGGATCTCGGAACAGGCAAGGAGCAGAAGATTAGAATCGAGTCCTCTTCGGGTCTTAGCGAGGCAGATATCGACAAGATGGTCAAGGAAGCTGAAGCTCATGCAGAGGATGACAAGAAGGCTAGAGAGGCAATAGAAGCAAAGAACAACGCTGAAACAACTGTCTATGCTACAGAGAAGGCTCTCAAGGAATACGGTGACAAGATTACTGCTGAGGAAAGAAGCAATATCGAAAGCGCAGTCAAGGATCTCAAGGATACTCTTCTAAATGCAAATGCAAGCGCAGAGGAAATCAAGAGCAAGACCGAGAAGGTTCAGAGTGCATCAATGCAACTGGGACAGAAGGTCTATGAGGCTAGTCAGGCTGCAGGACAGAATGCAGGTGCCTCCGGACAGTATCAGAGTGGACAGGAGAGCAGTGCAAGCACTTCCTCCTCTTCCGATGGTGATACCATGGACGCTAGCTTCGAAGAAGTTAAATAAAACAAAACCGGGATATTTTGAGGCAGCGTGTTAACTCATGCTGCCTTTATGGTGTATATAGGTAATATGGCGAAACGTGATTATTATGAAGTTCTCGGTGTCCAGAAAGGGGCAACCGAGGAAGAAATAAAGAAGGCCTATCGTAAGATTGCAATGGCCAATCATCCGGATACTCATCCGGGGGATAAAGATGCCGAGGAGAGATTCAAGGAAGCCAGTGAGGCTTACGAGGTTCTGTCAGACCCCAAGAAGAAGAGCGCATACGACCAATTCGGATTTGCAGGTGTCGACGGCATGGGCGGGGCTGCAAGCGGTGGCTACCAGAATGTGTACAGAGACTTCAGCGATCTCTTCGGAGGTGCGGGAGGTTTTTCCGATATATTCTCATCCTTCTTCGGAGGTGGTGGCTCGTCCAGAGGTCGTTCACCCAACGGTCCTTGTCAAGGACAGTCTCTCAGATATGACATCACAATTGATTTCAAGGAAGCTGTCTTCGGCTGTAAAAAGGAAATCTCATTCTCTCATGACGAAACATGTCCATCCTGTAATGGAAGTGGCGGTTCGGGAAGGAGAACATGTGCCACATGTAATGGATCGGGCCAGGTTATCTCGGGCGGTGGATTTTTCCAGATGTCACAGCCCTGTCGTGCATGCCGCGGAACGGGATATGTTGTCGACAACCCGTGCTCGGAGTGTCATGGAACGGGAACAGTGCGTAAGAGCGAGAAACTCAGCGTAAACATTCCTGCAGGAAGTGATGACGGAACAAGATTGACTCTTCGTGGAAAGGGAGACGCAGGAGCAAACGGCGGTCCTAACGGAGACCTTATCCTCTTTGTAAATGTCAAACCTGACAAGTACTTTGTTCGTGACGGCAGTGATGTATATTTGCAGATTCCGATTTCGTTTGTACAGGCTGCCCTCGGTGACACCATCAAGGTTCCGACAATTGACGGGACAGATGTTATGGTTGATATCCCGGAAGGAACACAGTCGGGCAAGCTCTTGAGGCTGAGAGGAAAGGGTGTACCAGCCCTACACGGAGGCCAGAGAGGCGATATGTATCTGAAGGTAATTGTAGAAGTACCGAAGAGGCTGGGTCTTAAAGAGAAGAAAATAATGAAGGAGCTTTATGATGTCATGGCTCCCTCCAAGAGTCCGAAGCCGACTGCCTTCAACAGATAGGTGAGGTGATAATGGGTGAAAAGGTCTATGGCTACCATGCCATTGAAGAGGCTTTAAAGAAAGCGGGTATGGGCTCGACGCTCTACATTGTGCGTAACGGTGGCGAGAGAGTGCAGAGTCTTGAGAGGGAGGCAATCTGTACAGGTAAGGTTGCCGTCAGGAAAGTGAGCAAGGACGAGCTCTCGAGAATGATGGACGGCGTAGACCTCCGCGGAGCGCTTCTCGACTTGGGTGGCCCCAGACGTGGTGCATCCCGCCTTATGGAGACGACAGTTGATGAGTTCTGCGCTGCTCTCGGCGAAGATGACGATGCTCTTGTCCTTATACTTGATGGTATAACGGACCCTCATAACCTGGGCGCAATACTGCGTTCTGCAGACCAATTCGGTGCCGACCTTGTCCTTATTCCCTCCCGTCGCTCCGTTCAGGCCAATGAGACAGTTGTTAAAGTCTCATCTGGGGCTGCTCAATATGTCCCTCTCTCAGTTGTGACGAATCTCAACCGTGAGATAAAGACACTCAAAGATAACGGCTTCTGGATTTACGGCGCAGATATGAACGGCTCTTCGTCCTACTCTGAAAAGTGGGCAAAGCGCACGGCAATTATTATGGGAAGTGAGGGTGACGGCATGTCGCAGCTTGTAAAAAAGAACTGTGACTACATTGTCTCCATTCCTATGAGAGGACATATAGACAGCCTTAATGTGTCTGTTGCAGCTGGAATTCTGATGTATGAATACAGAAGAAAAGAGCGATAGAAAACTTTTTTAAATAAGATAGGCCACCTTCTTTTTCTCGGTGGCCTGTTATATTTATTGATTGAAGAACTTATTTCCTATGTCCTCTCTGTACCAGAGCATTGGAAAGTGTTTTTCGCCTAGTAGTGTATATACTTCCCGGTTTGCGTCTTCGATACTTTCCCCGCGTCCGACAACAGTGATGCATCTGCCACCCGATGTGTAGCACTTTCCATCCTTCTCTCTCTTTATGGCTCCGATGAAGACAAGAGGTTTATCAGCGCTGTTCATTAAAAAAGCATTTGTGATGCCTTCAACTTCGACTCCTTTTTCAGGCGCAAGGGGATAGCCTTTAGATGCAAGTACAACAGCAACTGTCGAAAGAGAGTTGAGTGTCAGCTTGACGCTGCTTACTCTGTTTTCTTTCATTGCAGCCATTATCTCCCCTACATCTGTTTCGATAATCGGTACCATGGCCTGGGTTGCCGGGTCGTTGAGACGCACGTGGTAGTCAACAAGAACCGGGCCCTGTGACGATATGATAATCGAGAATGTCAGAATGCCAGAGTAGGAGAGACCTTCTTCCTTGAGACCGCTGAGTGTGGGCTCGATAATCCTTTTTCTTATATCTTCCTTTATTTCGTCTCTCAGAGGAATCGGAGCTACTGCTCCCATGCCTCCCGTCGGTGTTCCCTGGAAGTGGGAAACATTTGTGTACTCGTTTGCAAGAGGCAGTAAAAGATAGCCGTTCTTGTCGAGGAATATCGTTGCTGTTGCATGCAAGCCTTCGATATGATTTTCAACCAATATCGGCCCTTTATCCAGAAGAATGTCTGCATACCCTAGGAGCGCATTTTTGTCTGCCGAGGAGAGCATGACGCGAGAAGGTGTAATTGAATTTGATTTTATCGTGTACCGTATGCCTTCATGCTGTGATAAGAAGGATGCAAGATTCTCAATATCGTGAAAGACTGCATTCGCGGGGACAGGAATATTATGGCGCTCTGTGAAAGCACGTGAAAAGGCCCTGTCGTCCTCGATTTTCAATGCCTCTCTTGTTGCCCCGAAGCATGTGATACCTCTTTCTTTAAGGTACTCCATAACACCGCTCAAAAGCGGAGCTTCAGTCCCGATGAAGACAATATCTATTCTATTTGCGATTACCGCTCTGTATACTTCTTCTGCATTTGCCGGGTCGGTGGATGTCAGATTTACCGCGATATCTTCAGTTCCAGGATTTCCGGGAGCTATAAAGAGTTCGGATATGAATGCACTTCTACTCAACCACCAGGCTGCCGCAGCGTCCTTTGCGCCGCTACCCAATACCAGAATTCTCATTTTTCACCTCTTTTTGACTATTCTACACTACCCGAAAAGCAAAATGCAAAGAAGAAAAATTGATTAACACAGAAATTATCATAGCTTATTATGCACAAATTCAATAAGAATACATCCTCAGTATGGTTTATTGGTTTTTTGTGAAAGGTATTTTCTTGAGTATAAAGATTTATGTAAAAATAAAATCTCTGATTTATTTGCAAAATCTCTTGTTTGCAGTTGCAAAAAACAATATGTTCATAGTATTCTGATGAAGCATTTCCTGTTTTATTCATGGATTTTTGTCTAAACAGGGGAGTGGGAGTCAAATGGTCAGCCGGAAGTACGTTCAGGATTACCGTCTTGAAAATGTTGAGAACAAAAAAGGAAAGATAGTAACCAGAGCGGTATATAAAGGCGATTTGTTTGACTGGGAGAAAAGTGAAGAAGATGTTGTCAGCCTGAAGAGGATGATACTCCGTACTACGGTTCTCGAGTGGCTTGTCTTCATCCTGGCTCTGGTTATCAACTGCACTAAGATCAGGGTGATGTATGTTTCACTGCCACTTCTGGCATTTGCTTTTCCACTTCTTGGTCAGAGTAGGGTAGTTGCCATCTTCTTCAAAAAGGTGGAGAGGGGATACAAGCGCGAGGAGAAGGATTTGATTACATCCCGTCTTGTCTCTTATGTCTTTATCTCGCTTTTCTTTCTGCTCTGTTCAGCTTCGGCCCATATCGTGGCATGGATAAGGGAAGGAGAAAGCGTCGAGGATGCTCTTCTTTTATCGCTGACAGTTGCACTTCTCTTCATGGCCCTCTCCATCTTTAAGAAGAGAAAAGATTTGGAGATGAAAAAAATCGGGGATGCAGATGATAAGTAAAACAGCTTACGTTGTAAGCTTTATATACCTCTAGGGAGGATTTAGGAAATGAAAAGAACATTAGCTTTAGTTCTTATGGTTCTCTGTGTACTCAGCGTTTTTGCTTCCGGTACTCAGGAAAGTAAGACTACAACTACAACTACTACCACAACTACAACTACTACAGCTCCAGTTGTTGAGAAGCCGTCTACAGCAGTTTATGCTACAGCTTCCTTTGGAATGAAGTTCTCACCATTCTTCGCTACAACAGCATACGACCAGGATATCGTAAGCCTGACACAGGCTGGTCTTCTTGCTGCTGACCGCGGTGGTGCTATTATTTATAATGGTATCGAGGGTGAGACACACACATACAACGGAACAGACTACACATATTATGGTGCAGGTGACGTTGAAGTTGTCCAGAACGCTGACGGAACAGTCGACTACAAGCTCACAATGCGTGACGACATTTACTTCTCAGACGGCGTAAATGCTACAATCGACGACGTTATCTTCGGCATCTACGTACTCGCAGATCCTACATATGACGGCTCAAGCACAATCTATGCTCAGCCTATCATCGGTATGGATGAGTACTACAACTCAATGAGCAGTGCAGACTCTCTCATCTTCGCAGCAGGCAAGGACAACACAGACTACTCCCTCTGGACAAAGGTAGAGCAGGATAAGTTCTGGGCAGACATGGACAAGGCAGGGGAGGCTTTTGCTCAGGAAATCGTTGACTATGTTGTTGCTAACTATGCTGATTCTTATTCTGAGTCTTATCTCGGAGTATCGGCTGCAGATGTTAAGGCTTCTGAGGCACTTCAGGTCAAGCTTGGTATGTTCCTCTGGGGATATGACAGCTATTGGTTTGATGGTGCAACAGCTTCTGATTACTGGGCAGCAATCCTCGACAACTTCGGTGGCGACATCATGCAGGCTACAGAAGTAGAATCTGCCGGATCGACAATCTTCCAGTGCCTCGCTGCAGTTTCCGGCAACGCTTACTCATATGGTATTTCTACAGGAAATGATGTTAAGTCAATTTCCGGTATCGAGAAGACAGGAAAGTACACAATGACTGTCCACATGTCTGAATTCGATGCAACAAGTATCTATAACATGAGTTTCACAATCACACCGCTACACTACTATGGCGATACATCTCTCTACAACGGAGTTGATTCATTTGGTTTTACAAAGGGTGATCTCTCCGTCGTCAGAGCTAAGACAACTCAGCCTATCGGCGCAGGTCCGTATGTATTCGAGAGTTACAACAACGGTGTTGTTACACTCAAGGCTAACCCGTACTACTTCCTCGGCGAGCCTGAAATCGACACACTCCTTTTCCAGGAATCACAGGATTCAGACTACGTACCTGGTATTGTAACAGGAACATTCGATATCGCATCTCCAAGTATCTCCGACTCTACACTCATGGCTATCCAGGATGCTAACTCCAACGGAGAGCTTGTCGGTAACACACTCACAACATACCTTGTTGACTATCGTGGATATGGTTATATCGGTATCAACGCAAATGCTGTATCAGTCGGCGGCAAGTCGGACAGTGAAGAGAGTAAGAACCTCAGAAAAGGTATCATGACACTCCTCTCTGTCTACAGAGACACAGTCATCAACTCTTACTACGGCGACAAGGCTTCCGTCATCCAGTACCCAATCTCCAACACATCATGGGCTGCTCCTCAGCCGACAGATGCAGGTTACCAGATTGCTTACTCAAAGGATGTCAACGGCAACGCTATCTACACATCTTCAATGAACGACCAGCAGAAGTATGATGCTGCTCTCCAGGCTGCAATCGGCTTCTTCAAGGCTGCAGGTTACACATGGGATGAAAGCGCTCAGAAGTTCACAGCAGCTCCAGTAGGTGCAAAGATGGTCTACGAAGCACTTATCCCGGGCCAGGGCGGACAGGATCACCCTGCTTACGGTATTGCTGTAGGCGCTAGTGAAGCTCTTGCTAAGATAGGTATTACACTCACAGTCAACGACTGTAACACAACAACATGGAACAACGCTCTTGAGGCTAACACAGCAGAAATCTGGGCAGCAGCATGGCAGAGCACAGTAGACCCCGATATGTATCAGGTCTATCACTCAAGAAATGCTAACGGCCAGAACACAAACTCCAACCACTACCAGGTCACAGATGACGAGCTTGATGCTCTCATCATTGCAGGTAGAACATCTTCTGATACAGACTTCAGAAAGGCTACTTACAAGACAGCTATGGAAATCATCATGGACTGGGGCGTTGAGCTTCCGACATATCAGAGAAAGGAGTGCACAGTTGCTTCTACTAGCCGTATAGACAACGACACAATGCCGAAAGATATGACTCCATATTGGGGATGGTATGCTGAGATTGAGACTCTTGCTACAAAGTAAGACTGAAAAAATCTGTTATTTGCCCTCGGATTACCGGGGGCATTTATCTTGATTAAAGTCGATAATTTATTAATTACAAATA
>CAVFNE010000016.1:0-24634 GCA_963623755.1 Muribaculaceae bacterium
CGACCGGCATGCTATGTGGTGTGAGAGGAGGATGTTAAAATCCTCCTACTCGATTTGTTGTGTTACACTGAAGTCATGAAAGACGAAGAGCTGTTGGAGCTGTTGAAGCTTCTTGTTGAAACCCAATCGATTACGGGTAATGAAAAAGATATTGTAGATAAGCTGGAAAGGATATTTTCTTCCTTGGGCTTCGAGAGCGTGAGAATGCCATCGGGATCCATTGCCGGCGTTATTAGCGGAGGTGAGGAGGGAGAGACAATCCTTATAGACGGGCACATAGACACTGTCCCTGTCCCAGATATCAACAAATGGACATACGACCCATTTAAATTGACACTCTCATCCGGCCTTTTGTTCGGGCGCGGCACTTCAGATATGAAGGGCGGAGTTGCTGCAGCCATCGGCGCATTGAGTGAGCTCAAGAATCTTAAGAAAGGCAGGGTTGTTCTCTCGTGTACAGTCGAGGAGGAGAGGTTCGAGGGCTTGACTGCAAGGGAAATGAGCTCTTACTTCAAGCCTGACAAGGTAATTATTGCCGAGTCGACGCATTTGAGGATTAACATCGGCCAAAGAGGGCGGTGTGAAATTCTTCTCAGTGCAGACGGTGTTAGCTGTCACTCCTCTAATCCTGAGATGGGGCACAATGCAGTGCTGGAAGCTATGAAGGCAATAGAGGAAATCTCATCAATCAAGACAAGGCACGATCCGCTTCTTGGGGAGGGTATAATGGTTTTGACTGACATTATCTCGTCTCCCTATCCCGGAATGAGCATTGTTCCTGAAAAATGCCGTATAACATATGATAGGCGCACTCTCCCGGGAGAGACAATGGAAAGCGTTATTCTGCCGATTAACGAGCGCTTGAATGAGAAGAAAATAGAGGCTAGATCCTCTGTTGCTTTCGGTGAGACAACAACATACTCTGGTAAGAAACTCTCATCCTACCGCTTCTTCCCATCCTGGAAAATTGATGAGAATGACGAGATAGTGAGAAAATCAACTCAGGCTTTGAAAACGGAGGGTCTCTTCAAAGGATTGGGACACTATGCATTCTGCACTAACGGTAGTCACTACATGGGGGAAGCAGGAATACCTACAATCGGGTACGGCCCGGGGGAAGAGAAGTCAGCTCATATAGTTGATGAGTACATATCTCAGGAGGATTTTTTTGCTGCAAAGAGAGGGATGGCTGCGATTTTGAGGGCCCTTCTTTCTTAATCGGGATAATGTCTTATCTTTCCGTCGGGTGTCTTTATTGTCCATACACCGTCATTTAAAGACTCAAGGTATGAGCCTGAAAGTGGCACTTTGCCACCTCCCTCCGGCAGGTCTATTGTATATACTGGCATTTCCAGTCCGCTTAGAGCCTCCCTCATACCTTTTTCTATCTCAAGGCCTCTCGAGAGTGGAACACGCAGGTGTTTTGTCCCTTCAACGAGGTCTCCCTGGAAAAGGTAGTAGGGTTTGATGCGGTTCATAAGTAGTTTTTCGCTGAGTGCAGTCTGAGCCTCCACGCTGTCGTTGACGCCCTTGAGTAGAACTGCCTGATTCATCATCGGAATGCCGAGCTCTACAAAGCCTTTTAATGCTTCTACTGCCTTTTCATTTATTTCAGCTTCTGTATTGAATTGTGTCATAAGATAGAAGGGTGCACCATAACTGTGGCGTCGGAGGACGGAAAATAAAGATGGTGTGAAACGCTCGGGGTTACTCAATAGACTTCTTGTGCATAGGCGGTAGATAATATCCTTCCGCGCTTCTTTCAGTTTACCCAAGAGTGTGTCGAGAGAGGAATCTGATAGAGTGAAGAGGTCGCCGCCTGTGAGAAGAACTTCCTTTATCTCATTATGTTCCTTTAGAAATGATGTTACTTCCTCTATCTCTTCTATTGTGCACTCTCCCACCATCGAGCCGGAGAAACGCCGTCTGAAACAATGACGGCAGTAAGCAAAGCATCTGTCGGTGACAAGAAATGCGGCTCTGTTATGGTAGCGCCTTACAAGGCGTGGCGTTATGGAGTACTTTTCTTCTTCCTGCGGGTCTAGTGTGCCCACAGTGTCGCTGTTCTCCATTTTCGACGGGACGAATTGGCGCCTTATTTCTTCTCTATCCAGCAATGAAGCTATATTGTCAGATATGAGGAGTGGCAGCGTATTTTTCCCCTTCTCATCCCACATCTTTTCGTCGTCGCTTAAAGTAAGTATTTTTTTCAGTTCTTCCAGTTTCGTAATAGGCACAGAGAAGTTTTACTCTTTTAATATAATTTTAACAAGAATTTTGTCGAAATCTCTTTCAATGAGTAATAATATAGATTAATTGGAGATAATATGCAGACTAGTTCAAAGCCCCTTAAATTAAATTACAAGCGTACTTTCCTCATTGGATTCGCATTCTTCGGAATTCTTTTATTATGGCAGGTATATGACTCATGGTGTCCGACCTTCCTTACAGATATCTTCGCCCGCCATATGTACGGCGTTTCCTCTTCTCTTCTGAAGGCTGAAGGAAACAACGCTCATATTCTCAATGTCCAGTGGCTTGTGGGGATAATCATGGCATGTGACAACCTTGCCGCCCTCATACTTCTCCCGCTTTTTGGTCGTCTTTCAGATAAAACCGATACATCTATCGGAAAGAGAATGCCATACATCCTAGTAGGTACATTCACATCTGCATTTATCTTTCCGTTGATTCCTCTTTTCTTCCACCTTAATAATATTCTAGGAATGGTAATTTCCATGGCAATGGTTCTCATTTTCATGATGATGTACCGCAACCCCGCTGTCGCCCTCATGCCGGATATTACCCCCAAACCCTTGAGAGCAAAGGCTAACGGTATTATTAATATAATGGGGTACCTAGGAGGAGCAGCCGCAACAGTATTGGGTATATTCCTCCCGCTCTCCTCCTACATAAACGTAGAGGATACGGCAAGAAAGCTGTTCATCATAGAAGTTCCTTTCTGTGTTGCTTCTATTTTGATGGTTATTTCAGCCTTGGTTCTTTTCTTCACCATCAAGGAAAAGAAGATTGAAGAAGAGATTAAAACTGAACTGGAAGAGGGTGAAAAACTTGCCCTTGTCGAGAATCCGATTGACGACTCAAAACCTATGAGCGGGGCAAACAAAAAAATGCTTTTTGCAATTCTTGTTGCCGAGTTCTTCTGGTTTATGGCAGATAATGCTGTCGGGACATATATCGGAAACTACGTTATCTACTATCTCAACAGCGTTTCAAGCGCAACGATGATTCTTACGATTGTCGGAGGACTGGCATCTGTTGTCGGCTTTGCAATTGCGGGAGCAATTGCAGATAAAATCGGGCGCAAGTGGACAATATCGAGTGGATTATTAATTACACTTATCGGGTATTTTATCATGGTGGGAGTAGGACCCAGCGGCCGGGTTGTCGGCGCTAACGGCGAATATTCATTTCCTCTTATGCTCTATTTTGTCTGGGTTATGAAGGGCTTTGGAATGTCGCTTGTCCATAACTGCTCTTTCCCGATGATTCTCGAACTCTGTTCGTCAAAGAGAATCGGCGAGTTCACCGGCTACTACTATGCATCAAGCATGGCTGCCCAGACTGTGACACCTGTGCTCCTGGGCCTTCTTTTAACCCGATTCTCCCTCTGGGGCGTTCTTCCTGTTTACTCTTCAATTCTTCTCTGTGTCTCCTCTATTGTTTTTATATTCTTTGTCAAGAACATCAAGGTAGCCAAAGTTCAGAACTCAAAAGGGCTTGAGGCTCTCGGCGGGGATGATTGAGAGAAGTTGTCTACTTATCTCCAGACCTAGATACAAGGCCCATGTTCTATACATGGGTTTCTAGTTATTCCTCTGTGTAAGCCTGCCTTCCATGAGATAATTAATTCAGAATGAAGAGGTTTTCTGTAGTGGAAGACATTCCAGATTACTTTTCAAGCAGTTCCTCCATACTTGTCGAGAGTGCACGCGAAAGCCTCAGGAGAGTTTCGCCGCATGCCTTGTTGATATCTTTCTGCCTCTGTTCGTATTGCTGTATTGTCCTCAATGGTACGAGGGAAAGGGAGGATAGTTTTTTCTGCGTCATTCCTATATTCTCCCGCATTCTTTTAAGTTTTGTATCCTTTATCTTCTCGTGTCTTATATCCTCCAGTGTTTCTACGAATTTGGTTATATCAGTCTCATGATATGGAGAATACATAGAGATGATTTCTTCAATGCTTATGAAGTCGTCAATCTCGTCAAATCTCAGTGATGTGTACCATTGGTAGTAAGCAAGACTCCATCCTGCCCAGTATTCGGGAGAACGGGATAGCATGGGGCTGTTTTTCTCACTTTTCAGCTTGTAGCAGGTATCTGATATGACCTTCAATGCAAGTTCCTCTCCCGAGAGGCCGAGTACAATCGCACTATCTCCTCTTTCGTAGGATGATGACAAACACGATCCGAGAAAGAGTGACCATATTTCTCCGGCCGAATACAGGAGCGTGTTTACGCTGTAGTCAAGAAAAGAGCCGAGGTTGTGACGCGAAGAGTAGAGGTAGTTTTCATCGTAAGCGTGGATCATTTCTTTTTATCTCCTCGTCAAGAATTGTTGTGATGTATAAATCTCCCTTGATTCTCTTTCCTTTCTCCCTGTCAAAGTAATCCTCACGTGCACTTCTTATTCTTGAATCCTTCTTTGGAAACCATTCGTATGCTTTTGCTTCTTCATAGGATAGAAATGTCAGGTGAGAAAAGCTTGCTCTGCTTTTAAGAACAAACTGTTCACCCTCTTTTCCCAGTTTCATTGCATTAGAAAGAATTCTGTAGGAGATTACCCCGTTGAGAAAATCGGATGCGAACGAGAAATAGCTGTCATCTGCTCTGTAGCCGATGATAATGTCATAGTTTTCATACGGGATACGGAAGTAAGACAAAAGATAGTCCTTGGCGTCTCTGCTTAGAATACTTGTTGTGTCGAAGATCCTGTTTTCTAGGAGGATAGTCAACCATTCAAGCATAGTATATTTATCAGACGAAAGGTCAAGAACGGACAGACCTTCCATGTCGATAGAGTATTTATTTGCAAAGCCGTTGGTAAATCTTGAAACTCCCCATTCTTTTGCCATGTTTGAGCTTTCAGTGCAATAGAAACCATAGCCGTAGTCATTATGAGGATTCCCAGCTTTGTATACCGGGGTGGCTATTACTCTGTCCGACCCATGAAAAATAATCCTCTGCATATATCAATTGTACTTCTATGGGAGTAGTTCATCAAGTACGGCTTCGCTCTAATCAAGGCGCGGAGTTTTCACATTGAAAAGGTTGGTGGCCGCTTTATGAACAAAACTTCACTGAACTGAAAAATAAGGAAGAGAATTTAATTTTCCTGCAGAATAATGGGGGGTAATTAAAGGTACAAATCATCCCCGCTGATAAGGATAAACTCACCTTCTGGTTGAAAATCAAATCCTGCAGAACAGACAAAGCCTGTTTTAGTAACTGCTATTTCTTTGATATTCTCAAGCTGTTTTTTTTCCATAAGGCATTCTTCATGAGTCATTGGTTTTTCGTAATATTTGCACTCATAGAAGTCGTAGAGTGCTCCTGTTCTCCTGATTACACAATCGAATTCTCCGTTTGTCCTCTTTTCTTTGTCATCATACCAGTAAGTTCCCATATCCTCGATATCTTTGAAAGGCCCTTTTCCTGAAAATCTATGAAAATATTCGATTGCAATGCCTTCGAATCGTCTGGATATGAAGTCAGTGAGAGCCTTGTCGATAAATTTATCATAATATTGTTCTTCGTTGATTCTCCTTATGGTGCCGGTAGAGCCGAAGATAAATGAGAAGTAGAAGCGTATGAGGTTATCATTTATTTCATAGAACTGTTTTTTTCTGTCATTTTTTCTGTTTATGGGCTCGGTTTTTTGAATGGTTTCCATATCGAGGAGAATTTTCAGTTGTTTATCAAGAAGGCCTGTTTCGATACATTTTACTTTGTCTCTGATTTCAGTATATTTCCGCTTTCCGTTTTTAATCGCTTCCAGAATCCTTACATCATAAGACTTTCTGATTTCTTTCAATACAACATTCTCGATATGGGATCTGATGATGCTGTTTTCTCCAAGAAGGAGTAAGATGACATTTTCCTTAAGAGATGCACTCCTGTCGATATTTTCCAGAACATATGGCGATCCGCCGAATACAGCGTAGAAAGCAATTCTATCTCTTATCTCTAGCTCCGGATAGAAAAGAGCTGAATCATAATAATCGAAATCATGAAGGTGAATTAAAAGGGAGAATCTTCCGAAAAGTGGATTATCCTGTGCCAGGAGCTCCTTCATCATGGTGATATATGAGCCACATAATATGAGCTTGATATTTTCGGGAAGAAAGTCGATTACCCTCTGCATGTATGAGTCAACTTCGTTTTTCTTTCCTCCTTCTTTGAGATATGGATACTCATCTATAATGAGCAGAATTTTCCTCTTGAGTGTTTTAAGGTAGTCGAACAAGGAGAAAATAGAGTCAAAACGGAGAGAAGGAAGGCCTAGGGCCTCGGAGACGCTTTTATAGAGGAGTTCCATATTTCCTTCAAATGTGCTGGATACACAAAGGTGATTTACGACAACGCCTTCGAATGATTCTGAAGCTTTCTTTATCAGAGTTGATTTTCCGACCCTGCGCTTTCCGTAGACAAGTATCGCACTCTTCTTCTCCCATTGGCTTAATTCTTTTCTAAGTTTATTAAGTTCTTTTTCTCTCCCGATGAACATGCTTTTTCCCCTTATGTCTCTAAATATTCTACAGTGACAGTGGGTAGCTATCAAGTCTCTGAATAAAAGTTCACTGAAAAATAATTCAGAAAACTTTATTTGTCTTATCCTCTACCAAACGGGAAATTCAGTGCTTTAACCGTAGCCTCAAAATTGAGGAAAAATATAAAAATCTTCCTCAGCCTGTTACATGTTTATCGCTGATCAGGAAGATGCAACTTCAAAAGCCTTGTTACAAATGCTGTTACTAGCAACGAGGACTAAAGCATAAAGGATTTAAATGTTCTCTTCCGGCTGTAATCTCTGAGGAAGCCTGCCCAGATTAAAAGGCATTGAAAAGAAAAGTTCGCGATACATGTTCGTTCGCACAAAAAGCCGGAAATAAGACAGTCTGCCCACTCTTATGCTGCAGTGGTAAGCTGATTTTCAAGATGTCGGGACAAAAAAAAAGGGGCTGGAATAAGATTGCCCCTCTCATAAGAAAGAACTCTACTCAGTCATTGACTCTTTCAAGATATTCTTTAGTCTCTGTGTTGACTCTGACCTTCTCGCCCTGCTTGATGAAGCCTGGGACTCTAATCTTTAGACCTGTCTCGAGAACTGCGTCCTTTGTAACGCCCTGGACTGTATCGCCGCGTGCTGCATCTTCAGTCTCTTTTACAACGTAGACAACCTTGCTTGGTACCTGGATATCGAGAACCTGATCTTCCCAGAGTGTAAGACGGTATGTCTCACCGTCCTTCATGATGTACTCGTAGTCGGGAAAGCTCTTCATAGGAACTTCAATCTGCTCGTAGTTCTCAACGTTCATGAAAGAGAAATTTTCTCCATCGTTGTAAAGATACTGGAAAGTTCTGTCTTCGATTGTGATATCTTCAGCATTGTCCTGGCTCTTCATAGTCTCACTGAGAGTCTGGCCTGTTGCCGGGCTCTTGAGCTTGAGTCTTACGAATGCAGAACCCTTACCGGGGTTTACGAATTCTCTTTCGATGCAGAGAAACGGCTGTCCCTTGATGAGGAGAGCTGTACCTTTTTCAATCTGACCTGCTTTAATCATTTTTATTACCTCAATATTATTTATTACAGTATTTTCCGCGCCATAGAATAACAGAAATTTATCGCCTGTGTAAAGAAGTGAGCTCTAATTTGTTATATCACAAACTGTTCCCTCCTGAGAAACAAGCTATGCACATACAAAAGAAAGGAGATATGTGAAACTTCCATATGTGTAACTTCAGTTCTCCTGCTCTCTAGAAGAGATTGCACATCGGAAATGCCATGAGGGGTGCTATCTCCTTCTCGCCGAGATTGACCATCAGGAGTCTGTCAAGACCTATGGCAACGCCGGAGGACTGGGGAATTTTTATATCGGGGAAAGTCGGGGATGGATAGGATATCTCGTCTTTTGTGAGCGCACGCTCTTCTTCGAGCCTCTTCTGCTCTTTTTTGTAGTAGGCTTTTATTTTCTCTGTGTCAGTCTCTTCGTCATAGCAGTTTGCAATCTCGCATCTGTTTATATACATCTCCCAGCGCTTTTTGTAGGGCTTTGTTTCATAGTCCTTGGCAAGACACTCTATCTGAGTGGGGTAATCCCTGAGGTAGACTTCTCTCTCCAGAGGAAGATTGGGTTCTACATAGGTAAGGAAGATTCTGTTGAATGTATCCTCCCAGCTCTCATTTTCTGGCACTGAGAGATTCCTTCTCTCAGCCTCTTCTTTCAGTATTGATATGTCCTGGGCCTTTACGAGGTCAACCTTTGCGTAGTCCCACATGGCTTCTTCAACTGTCATGATTATGCTTTTGTTCTTCAGCCAATTTCTTTCTTCCACCGCAGTTGATTTTATCATATCGATGGTAAGGTCTATGCTGTCGCTGTCGCTGTAGCCGAGAGTGTAGTACTCAAGCATTGTAAACTCCGGGTTATGTACATCTCCAAGTTGCTCTGCGTTTCTGAAGCATTGTGAAATCTGGTATATGGAGTAAGGGGAGGAGGAAAGCATTTGCTTCATATAGAGCTCGGGGGAGGGTATAAGGAATAAATCTTTAGTTCCCATGAATTCATTTTTGAATTCTGTTTTAAAGCATTTGATTGTAGGTTCCGGAATAAGGAAGGGGGAGAGAGATGGGGTGAAGACCTCGAGGTAGTCCTTCTTATTGAAGAACGAACGTATATTTTCAAATAGAATACTTCTCTTTTTCTGGTAGGTAAAATTAAACATAAGCTGAGTTTATACTAAAGTTTTTTTTCTTTCCACCTCCAAAACGTATATTGAGCTAAGACCTCTTTCCGTATACACTTGACTCATGCTTCAATACACAACCGATGAGCCTGTATATGCTCTTGCTACAGCCTATGCGCCTTCTGCCCTTGCCGTAATAAGGGCCTCGGGAGAAAACTCTCTCATTCTCATCGCACCGTACTTCTCATCAAATTTGGGTAAGGCAGAAACCAACAGTGCCGTACACGGGTTTATAAAGGACGAGAATGGCGGAAAAATAGATGAAGTCATTTTAATCAAGTATGAAAAAGGCCATGGATATACCTCGGAAGAGGCCTTTGAAATATTGAGTCACGGTTCCCTTGCTGTCATAAGGGCTCTTTCTTCATTGCTGGAAAGGATAGGCTTCAGAATGGCAGAGAAGGGGGAATTCACATACCGCGCATTCATGCACGGGCGCATTGATTTATCTGAAGCTGAAGCTGTGGAAGAACTGGTTTCGGCAAGAGGAGAAAGGGGCAGAAAAGGGGCCCTGGAGCGTCTTACGGGATCATTGAGGCGTGAGACGGATAAAATCAGGGGAGAGTTAATCAACATCCTGGCGTCTCTTGAAGTCTACCTTGACTACGGCGAGGATGAGATAATCGAGGATTGGGTATTCCCACTCGAGAGGGCTCAGAAGATTATAGGGCGGTTGAAGTTGATAGCGTCCACCTACCGCAGTGAGAGAATATATTCCCAAGGTGCGAAGGTTGTCCTTGCCGGGCGTACGAACGCGGGAAAGTCGAGCCTCTTTAATCACCTTTTGAAGGAAAACAGGGCAATTGTCTCCCCCATTGCCGGAACGACGCGTGATTATCTTGAAGCCGAGTGTGAGCTGGATGGAATTCCAGTGCGGCTTTTCGACACCGCAGGTTTGAGGGAAAGCTCGGACGAGATAGAAAAGGAAGGAATCAGGATTACAGGGAAGATGATTGAGGATGCAGATCTTGTCGTCTACGTTCTTGACGGGGACGAGGAAGAAGGAAAAAAGGACGATAAGACAATATATGTCCACTCGAAGAGAGACCTTACACACTCCACTTCTTCTCTTTCGTTTTCTTCTTTGACGGGAGAAGGAATAGCAGATGTAATATCTGCAATAACGGAATATCTGACAAGAGAGAGCACTTCTTTCAGCGGTGTTCCGGTGATAGAAAGTAAAAGACAGCGTGATAAGCTTACTCAAGCTGCCATTGCTCTTGAAGATGCAGTTAAAAATAAAGGTATGAGTGTCGATATTATAGCACTATATTTCCAGAGTGCACTTTACTCTCTGGGTGAAATTGTCGGAGAGACTACATCAGACGACGTATTGGAGGAGCTTTTCTCCTCATTCTGTCTGGGGAAATGAAGATGAGAGATTATGAAGCAATAGTAATAGGCGGAGGCCACGCAGGAATAGAGGCTTCTCTCGCCCTTTCGAGAGAGGGTTTCGATACCCTTTTGATAACACAGAGTCTGGATGCAATCGGACGCATGAGCTGTAACCCTGCCATCGGAGGGCTTGCGAAGGGAAACCTTGTCAGAGAGATAGATGCACTCGGGGGCGAAATGGCTCACCTTATCGACGCGACTATGATACAGTACCGCATTCTCAACCGTTCCCGCGGTCCGGCAGTCCAGGCTCCGCGTGCACAGGCTGATAAGTTCTCTTATTCCCGACTTGCCAAAGAAACATTGGAGAAGGAGAAGCACCTTAATCTCTTTATGGATACCGTCTCCGATTTTCTCTTTGAGGAGAAGGATGGAGTAAAGAGAATAACCGGCGTCATTACAGAGCGTGGATGGAAAATATCGGCCGACGTAGTTGTTCTTACGACTGGCACCTTCATGGAAGGAAGGATCTTCATTGGCGAGTATGATGCACCCTCGGGCAGGCTTGGAGAAGGCGCTGCTCTGGGACTGGGGAGAAAGCTCAGAGAGTATGGCTTCAATGTCGGCAGGATGAAGACGGGAACTCCTGCGCGTGTAAGAAAGTCCAGTCTTGCCTTTGATGAACTTGAAGTTCAGAAAGGCGATGAGATGATGCTTCCGTTTTCATTTGATTACGAGAAGATAGAACGCCCTGCACTTGACTGTTATATTACATACACAAACGAAGAAACCCATTCGATAATACGTGAAAATATACACCGTTCGCCGCTCTACGGTGGTAAGATAGTGGGTAAGGGCCCCCGGTATTGCCCGAGTATAGAGGACAAGGTTGTAAGATTTCCCGAGAGGGAGAGGCATCAGATTTTTGTAGAGCCTGAGGGAATAGGAACCGAAGAGATGTATCTCAACGGGCTCTCGTCTTCTCTTCCCGAAGAGGTCCAGCACCGCTTTATAAGAACCCTCCCTGGTCTGAGACACGTTGAAATCATGAGGCCGGCATATGCTGTAGAGTACGACTACCTTGACCCGATGGATCTTCTTCCGTCCCTTGAATCAAAGATTATGGCGAATCTCTTCATTGCGGGGCAGACCAACGGCACAAGCGGCTACGAAGAGGCAGCCTGTCAGGGTTTGATGGCGGGAATAAATGCGGCGCAGCGCCTCAAAAGGGAGAGGGCTGTAGTTCTCGGGCGTACAGATGCATATATCGGCGTTCTTATCGACGACCTTGTAACAAAGGGCACAAACGAGCCGTATAGGATGTTTACATCCCGCGCTGAATACCGCCTTTCCCTGAGGCATGATTCGGCAGACTTACGCCTCACTCCTATCGGTCGGGATGCGGGACTCTGCAGAGAGGAGAAGTTTCTCCGGCTCAAGGAGAAAATCGAGAAGATGGATGAGGTGAAAGACCTCTTGAGAAACAGCCGTAAGGATGGAAAAAACGGCATAGAGCGCATTGTCGCCGGGGCCGATATCTTCTCATTTGATGATATACCTTCTCTTAAGGATTATTCATTCTCCGTTCTTAATGAAGTAATGCTGGAGGCAAAGTACTCTGGGTACCTCAAGCGTCAGGAAATTGATGCCGAGAGGGCGAAGAGGGAGGAGAAAATTCTCATTCCGGAGGATTTCAATTACGATGAAGTTGATGGCTTGAGCAGCGAAAGCAGGGAAAAGTTCAAACGCGTGAGACCTTCGAGTGTCGGACAGGCGGGGAGAATCAGCGGCGTGAGAGTTTCAGATACCGCCATCCTTGCTCTCCATTTAAGGGGAAGGAGAAACTCCTGATGGTACCTTACACAATAGAGAAATACCTCACAGAGCTTGGTGTCGATAACAGAGAAGAGAAAGCACTGCTATTGGAGAAATATGTAGATGAGATTATGCTCTTCAATCCGAGTTTGAAGCTTGTCGGGGCAAAAGAAAGGGATGAGATAGTTTTTCGCCACATATTCGACTGTATTTCGGGCTGGGAAGTATTTTTCTCCCTGACGGAGAAAGGTGACAGGATAGCAGATCTCGGCTCGGGAGCGGGACTACCGGGCATTGTGCTTTCCATTCTTTTTCCTGACAGGGATTTTATTCTTATCGAGAGAATGAGCCGCAGAGTGGGTTTTCTGCTGACTCTCATTGCGGCTCTCAGACTTAAGAACGTTACTGTGGTTGATAAAGATATCTCACAGATAAAAGAAAGGTTTTCTCTTCTCACATGCCGTGCCTTCCATCCGCTTGAAGATGTTATAAAAGATATTGTTCCACTATCAGATAAGGGAATATTCTATAAAGGCACAGAAAAAAGCATCCATGGGGAGCTCACAGCTCTCGCCGCTTTGCCCTACAGCTTTACGAGGCACATTATTCCCGTCAGAGTTCCTACTCTCAATGAAGAGAGGAACATTGTAGTTATCGAGGATCTTAAGAAAAATGAAGAAAGGTAAATTTTCGCTTTTTATGGCTGTTCTGTTTCTTTTTTGCGGCGCGCTTTTTCTTGCGCTGGGTCTTCTAAACGCCTTTGCGCTGCTTGAGCCTTCCCCCGTTACATCTCTTTTAGCTTTAATTGATGAGAAAATCAGTATAACAGGGCGTGCTATGGGCTCTGTTGAAGTAGGAGTCTTTTTCCTTATCGAGGGGATAATAATTCTACTTTTCAGACTTCGTAAGCCCTATTCGATGTTCCTTACGGTTTATCTCTTTCCCGTCTATCTTACAGCGTTTGTTGCATACAGGGTGAAGCACACTCTTTTTATCCCTCAATTTATCCCCGATAGTGTAAAAAACGCTAAGCCGTCACTGTTATATATACTTCTTGTTCTTGAGCTTCTACTTGCAGCTCTTCTGCTCTTTGCATTAAGGGCGAAAGACGAAAAGTGGAGAAAGAAGAGAAATCTTCAGCTGAGAATGCTCGAGAAAGAGGGGGTTATAAAGAGCAGGGAGACAATAGAGGGGGAAAAGATTTTAAAGAGAGAGCGTAAGCTTAACGAGAAGAAAGAGAAGCAGAGAGCAAAGGAGGAGAAGCGGTTCGCACTCGAATTTGATAAAAAACAAAAGGCCGAGAAAAAAAGAGAAGAAAAGGAAAAAGAAAAAGAGAGGCGTGAATACGAGAAGAAGAGGGAGAAGGAAGAGAGACGAAGAGAAAAGAGCATTGGAAAGGAAGAAAGGAAAAAACTCATTGAGCGTGACAAGCTTATGGAGAAAGAGGAGATAGAGAGGGAAAAGGCCGGTAAAAGAGAAGAGAAGGAAAATCAGAGACAGAAGAAGGACGAGAAAAAGAGAGAGAGGGAAGAAGAAAAGGAGAGAAAGAAGAATGCCACTCTCGATATCGGGCCCATGCCTGAGTATGACTCTCCATCCGGCTCTCCCGACACCCCACTTTCATTCCCTTCTTTTGAAGAGATGCCGCACTTTACGACTATCGGTCACCACAATGATGAATGTGATAATTCACCAATAATTGAAGATAAGAAGGAAAAACTCATCGAGAGCTCATCCTTTATCGACAACCTGAAAGACGAAATCGAGAAAGAAGAGGAAGAAAGAAGCGTGGGGGAGAAGAACTTCAAAGGCGGGGGGATGCTCGAAGCAGTCCTTGAAAGCTATTCTTCAAATTCAAATATTGAAAGCACATACAACCCTGGGCCTATAATCGGACTGGATGAGGGAAATGAGAAAAGAGAAGTAAAGAAGGATAGTGCATCTATTGCTCCGTCATACATAAACGAAAACCATCCACGCTATAAGATGTTCGAGAATCTTCAGAATAACGGAGGGGTAAACACTACTTCTACACATCCCGAGAGAGGGAGAACAGAAGAAGACGGGCACATCGCACCGTCATACATAAGCGAGAATCATCCTAGATACAAGATGTTTGAAAACCTTCAGAATAATGGCAGTGAAAACACATCTACTTCTTCTCCTCTAAAGGAAAAAGAGGAAAGGAGAGGGAATATAGCCCCGTCATATATAGGCGAGGATCATCCCAGGTACAAGATGTTCGAAAGCCTCAATAACAGCGGAGAAAAGATGGAAGAGAGGAAAGAAAAATATAAGATTTTTGAGTCACTCAAAGAGAGTGGAACTCCTTCCGCTTCCACCGTTTCATATACTCCAGGACGTTCTTTTGTGCCTGAGGATGAGAGCGTTGTCCCGTCTTTTTATGAATCGCAGTCAAAGCTTGATGTGGAGGAGAAGAAAGAGTATAAGGTGGACAAAGAACAGGAGGGGGAAGATAAAACGCCGTATAATCCATATCCTACCAGAGATGTCAGCATAGAAGAGAGTGTGGCTGATGAAAGAGAAGAGGCGACATTTGTTCCACCCCAAATGCCTAAAGTAAGGAATGTCGAAACAAAAGAGGATGGAACGAGGGTATTTGAGACAAAGAGTGAGGAAGAAGTGGCGGATGATTTCAACCTTATTGTAGGAGTGGGGGACCTTGCATCCAACCGCGGTGGGCTCACAGCAATAGAGATGAGACAGAGGACGGTATATACGCCGCCTGATGTGTCGCTTTTGAAGGACTACCCGAAGGTAAGCCAGGAGATAGACTACTATACTCAGCAGCAGGGTGAGACAATTGTCAGAACACTTGCCGAGCAGAAGGTGGTTGTAGAACTTTCCAATATAGTGAAAGGACCTTCCGTCACGATGTATGAGCTGAAGCTTGCACAGGGCATGATTATAAGTCGCATCAAGGCAAGGGAGGACGAAATTAACTACGCTCTGGGCGGAAAGAAGGTCAGAATTCTTGCCCCTGTTCCCGGTAAACAGGCAGTAGGAATCGAGGTGCCGAATGCGAAGATATCGATTGTAGGCTTTAAGGATATGATTTACGCCAAGCACGAACACACAGAATTCAAGAACTTCGGTGTTCCGATGATTCTCGGCCGTACAGTCACCGGAGACCCGATTGTGATAGATGTTGCAAAGATGCCACATATGATAATCGCAGGAACTACGGGAAGCGGAAAGAGTGTGTGTATTAATACATTCATCAATACAATTCTTTTTGACAAGTCTCCGAAGGATGTAAGGCTTATTCTTGTGGACCCGAAGGTCGTAGAGCTTACAATCTACAACGGAATACCTCACCTTCTGACTCCTGTAATTACCGATAGTAAACGTGCCCTCAAGGCCCTGGATTGGCTGGTAAGTGAGATGGAGCGGCGCTATGCAATGCTTGCACACTATGGGGTGAGAAATGTAAAGGGCCTTAACGAGAAGATTGCCTCCGGCGATGTTAAGGGGGTTGAGAAAGTGCCGTTTATCGTGCTCATAATGGATGAGTTTGCAGATATAATGGCTGTTGTAGGTAAGGAAATGGATGCTGCCATAAGCCGTATTGCGGCAAAGGCAAGAGCTGCCGGTATCCACATGATTCTTGCAACCCAGCGTCCGAGTAGCGATGTCATCCTCGGTACCCTGAAGTCAAACCTCCCCGGGCGTATTGCGTTCGCCGTTTCCAGCGGCCTCAACTCCCGTGTCATCCTTGATGAAATGGGTGCTGAAAACCTCCTGGGTAAGGGAGATATGCTCCTACTTGATCCATCAAGCATGGGAACACAGCGTATACAGGGCGCATTCCTCTCGGATGATGAAGTTGAAAAGATCTCTTCTTTTGTAAGCACACATAACACCAGAGCTGAATTCCTGGAGGAGAGTGTCTTCGAGGAAAGTGAGGACATCGGCGACGATGATGAAGAGTTCTTCGACGATGACGGGGGCGAGGATTTATATGAAGCCGCAAAAAAGATAGTCTATGAACGTAAGAGTGCATCGGCTTCCTATCTACAGCGCAGGCTTAAGATAGGTTACAACAGGGCGGCACGTATCGTCGAGCAGATGGAGGAAGACGGCATAGTAGGACCTGCTAACGGCTCTAAGCCTAGGGAGATACTTAAGTACGAGTAAAAATAACAGCATTGTTGTGAAGCTGACGTATTTTTACCGAGTCTCTCGAAAGCAAAGCTGGATTTGTGCTCTATATCGGGTTTTAATATTCAGATGGTCGCTGCTCCCCTTCCCAGTGGCGGAAAATCTACAGTAGATGCACTTCATGCTCAGTTTGATAGGGCAGAAACTACAGCCGCTATAGAAAGGTTCAGGGGCCTACTTTTGTCTTTTTCCGCCATAAATATGAAGTAGATACGCTTCTTATTATCCTATCTACAAGGCCTGGGGGGCAATTGAAAGATGACAAATTAAATCCTATACTTTTTGTATATTTTTGTTTTGGTGTAAAAAAGAATAATGAAATTTGAAGAACTCAACCTGAAAGAAGAAGTTTTGAAGGGAATAGAAAGTGTAGGGTTTGAAGAATGTACCAAGGTACAGGAAAAGGTACTACCCATCACACTCTCAGGCCGTGATACGATGGTCCAGTCAAAGACAGGTAGTGGAAAGACAGCAGTCTTCCTTATTACAATACTTGAACACTACATCGAGAGGGGAGGGAAGAGCAGGGCTCTTATAGTTGCTCCTACAAGGGAATTAGCAGTTCAGATAGAAGAGGATGCAATTGCACTCAGTGCATCGATTCCGGACTATAAGGTAGGCGTTTTCTACGGGGGCGTCGGATACAGCGAGCAGGATAAAGAAATAAAGAGCGGGGCTTCTTTATTTGTCGGCACTCCCGGGCGTCTATTAGACTATGCCCGAAGCCGTAAAATAGACTTCAGACAATTTGATGTCGTAGTACTCGACGAAGCCGACCGTATGTTCGATATGGGCTTCTTTCCCGACATACAGAAGATGTTCGGTATGATGAGAAAGAGCAGTGAGCGGCTTACCCTCCTTTTCAGCGCAACACTTTCCTCCCGCGTGAGGAACCTTGCCTGGGGTTATATGAATGAGCCCGAGGAAGTTCTTATAGAGCCGGAGGAGATAACGGTCAAGGAGATAACCCAGGTTTTATTTCATGTGTCGAAGAAAGAGAAATTCGGCCTTCTGCTTTCGATATTGAAGAAGATAAATCCCCGCTCATGCCTAGTGTTTACAAATACCAAAGAGAGAGCTGTCGAGGTGTCGAAAAGGCTTAATATGAACGGCTATAAGGCTGAATATCTCATGGGTGATATGCCCCAGTCGAAAAGGCTCAAAACCCTTATTGATATCAAGGAAGGGAAAATTGAATACCTTGTCGCAACCGATGTTGCTGCGAGGGGACTTCAGATAGATGATCTGGAGCTTGTCGTCAATTACGATATTCCCGAAGACTATGAGAACTATGTTCACCGCATAGGCCGTACTGCTAGGGCCGGCAGGAAAGGTATTGCGGTAACGCTTGCATGTGAGGAGTACATATATTCACTCGAGGCTATTGAAGACTTCATTGGAATGAAGATTCCCGTCAAGTGGGCGGATGAGGAAGATCTTGAAGAGGTAGAAGATAAGAGCGCAGGCTACAAAGCCCCGAGAAGATCGACTGCAGCTAAGAGCCATCAGCCATCCAACAGTCGTAAGGATGTGAGAAACCGTAAGCCGACCTTCCGTGATAAGGAGATAACCAAAGAGCACGAATCGACGCTGTCCTATAAGAGCCGTACCGATTTCAATGCCCTTAAGTCAATGAGTCTGGAAGAGAGGATGAAGTACTACCAGAGAGCATTCTCCAATAGTGATAACCTGAAAAAAGATAAGGACGAAAAGGAGATGAAGAGCGCCTCGGATAACAATGCTCAAACTACATCGCTCATGACGGAGGGAAAGCCCTTGAGTGGGGAAAAAGAGGTGGCAAAGTTATTTTTCAATAGGATTGTTTCTTTCTTCAAGGGAAATAAAAATGAGTAAGGATAAAGGCTTATTCAGGCGTTTTATGGCTTACTACAAGCCGTATAAAGGTTGGTTTTTCCTTGACTTGTTTGTTGCAGCTCTATCATCGGTGCTCTCAATTATTGCGCCGTCTCTAGTGCGTAAGGTCCTTTCTTTTATCCAGAGTGGAACAGAGGGTGTGAACAGCCTTGTTGTTTTCTACCTTTCACTTGTTCTTGCAATCTATATTCTCGATGCATTGTGCACCTTTATAAGAATAAAGTGGGGCCACTATCTCGGAGTATGGATTGAGAATGATATGAGATGGGATTTGTTCCATCATCTGCAGAAACTCTCTTTTTCCTACTTCGACCGCAACAAAACCGGCGACATCATGAGCCGTATTTCGAACGACCTGTTTAATATCGCAGAGGTTGCTCATCACTGTCCTGAAGACCTTGTTATTTCCATCATAACCATCGTCGGCGCATATGCTCTGATGTTTGTAATGTGTCCGCCACTGGCTCTCGTTTCCGTTATCCCATTACCTGTTATGGCTCTCTACGGGATAGTCTTCAATAAGAGGCTTAAAAGGACGAACAAGGTTATACGTAAGCGTATTGCCGAGATAAATGTCACAGCCGAGAATTCCATCCAGGGTATAAGGGAAGTAAAGTCATACTCGAGGGAGGAGTTACAGGAGGAGAAGTT
This sequence comes from Muribaculaceae bacterium, assembly GCA_963623755.1. Lineage (GTDB taxonomy): Bacteria > Spirochaetota > Spirochaetia > Sphaerochaetales > Sphaerochaetaceae > Ornithospirochaeta. Next base: position 18,846 of record CAVFNE010000016.1, read on the forward strand.
TAAGAGAAGCAACGTTTCTTTAAAGAAAAGCCGTGAAGATTTATATAAGGAGATGGCATCGTACCACAGTGGAATCGGGTTCATGAGACAGCTTTACTACTTCGTGACGATTGCCGGTGGCATTGCACTCATAATGGATGGCAGGGTGGAGGTAGCAGATTTAGTCACATTTGTTCTCTATGTATCTGTTGTTCTTCCTCCAATTGACAGGCTTATCAACTTCACGGAACAGTTTACCCAGGGAGTATCATCATTTGAACGCTTTACCGAGATAATGGATGTAGTTCCGGCAATAAATGACACTGATGGGGCGAAGCCGTTGATTGTCACTAACGGTGACATATCTTTCAAGGATGTATGCTTCCACTATGAAGGTGAGGATGAGGAAGTTCTCGACCACTTCTCAATGGATATAAAGGGCGGAAAGAGAGTTGCGCTCGTCGGGGAGAGCGGGGCTGGTAAGAGCACGGTGGTGTCGCTTCTTGCACGCTTTTACGAAAAGGATAGCGGCTCGATTACAATCGACGGACAGGAAGTGGATAGTGTTACACAGCGTTCCTTGAGGGACAACATAGGTTTTGTCCAGCAGGATGTTTTTCTCTTTGATGCTTCCATTCGTGATAACATCTCATACGGTAAGAACGGTGCAACGGATGAGGAAATATGGGATGCCCTCGAGAAGGCTAATCTATTTTCGTTTGTCTCTTCACTCCCGGACGGACTCGACACCCAGGTCGGTGAAAGGGGAACAAGACTATCGGGGGGCCAGAAGCAGAGGCTCAGCATAGCGCGGGTATTTTTGAAAAATCCTCCCATCCTTGTTTTTGATGAGGCGACAAGTTCATTGGATACCGAAAGCGAGAGCTTAATCAGTGATGCATTCAATAAGCTTGCCCAGGGACGGACAAGTATTGTCATAGCGCACAGGCTATCTACAATAGTAGACAGCGATGAAATCTTTGTAATAAATAAGGGAAGAATAGAGGAAGAGGGGAAGCATGAACATCTTATTGAGAAAAAGGGCCTCTACTACAGACTCTATTCGTTGAAATAATTATGAGAAAGTTTTTGAAGATAACGAGAATAATCCTCATGGCGGTATTTAATATCCCGTCGTACATCCTTGCTTTTCTGGCTATAATCTTCTATTGGTTCTTCCGTCTTTTCGGGATGAAGAAAACAGCAGAAAAAGCAGCACATTTCTTCTGCTACCTTGTATGCCTCTGGATTATGTTTTCGATAGGTGGAAAGGTACATATAGAGGGAAGAGAGAATTTACCTCAAAAGAGCAGAAGTGTTGTCTATGCTCCGAACCACAATTCGCTGATAGACGTTCCTCTCTTCTATATGGCATTGGGTCACTTTCCGTCGATGATGGCGAAGAAGGAACTGTTTAAAGTTCCTATTCTCCACGGCCTCTTAGTTGCTCTCTCGTGTATTAAAATTGACCGTAAGGGCGCACACAGTATAGTTGAGGCAGTGAGGAGCGGGGCGAAGATGATTGAGGGTGGACATTCGATTGTAATCTTTCCGGAGGGAACAAGGAGCAAAACCGGTGAGATAGGAACATTCAAGAATGGGGCCTTCAAGATAGCTGAAAGGACAGATTGTGCAGTTGTTCCTGTAGTAATCAAGAACGACAGGTACCTCTTGGAGAGTGCGCATAACCTCAAGAGAATAGATGTTTATATTAAGTTCCTCACACCAATTGAAACATCCGGGCTCAATGAAGAGGAGAAGAAGAATCTTGCCCCGATGGTTGAAGCTCTTATTAAAGAAGAGTGGACGAAACTCCCGGAAGAGAAGAAAAGAATATAAAGAGGCATCAATAGACTCAGGAGAATCCATGAAAAAGAGTGTTTTAAAAGATTATGCATTTCTGATTGTAAGAACAGGCCTTAATGTCCAAAGTGGACAGGAAGTTGTAGTAACAGCATCTACAGAGATAGTTGACTTTACCCTTATGTGCGTAGAAGAGTGCTATAAATGCGGGGCTGAGAAAGTCAGAGTGGAGTGGATTAATCAGGCCCTGGATAAAATCGATTACAAGTACCGCTCACTCAAGGTGCTCAAAACACTTGATAAGTGGGAAGTTGAAAGGGCGAAGCACAATGCAGATAAACTTGTAGTGAGGCTTTATCTTGAGAGTGAGGATCCGGACGGACTTATAGGTGTTGACCTTAAGAAGATGGGAGAGAGTGTAGCGGCAAGGCGCAAAAAGGTGAAGATTTACCGCGATAAGATGGACGGTAAGGCGCAATGGTGCATTGCCGCAGTTCCCGGCGTAAGGTGGGCGAAAAAGCTCTTTCCTGAATTGAGTAAAAAGGATGCTGTCGAGAAACTCTGGCAGAAGATACTTCTTTCTTCGCGTGCTCTTTCCTGTCCCGTTGAGCAATGGAAAGAACATGACGAGGACTTGAAGAAGCGTTGTGAGTACCTCAATTCGCTCGATATAGAGAGCCTCCACTATACATCCCGAGAAGGTACAGACTTCACTGTCGGCCTGATGGATAAATCGCTTTTCCTGGGTGGTGGCGAAGAGACAATCGGGGAAAGAAAAGTCTACTTTCAACCCAATATTCCGTCTGAGGAATGTTTTACAACACCAAAGAAAGGGAAAGCAGAAGGAAAAGTAGTTGCAACAATGCCACTGTGCTATAACGGCAACCTTATAGAGAATTTCTATATAACATTCAAAGATGGTAAGGCTGTCGAGTGGAAGGCTGAAAAGAATGAAGAGCTTTTGACAAGCCTCCTTACAATGGATGAAGGTGCCTCATACATAGGAGAGTGCGCACTTGTTCCTTACTCTTCTCCAATCAGAGAGTCCGGAATCTTGTTCTACAGCACCCTCTTTGACGAGAATGCTCAGTGTCACATTGCATTTGGTGCGGGATTCGATAGTGCACTTTCAGGCTATGAGAACCTTACGAAAGAAGAGTGTAGAGAGAAGGGCGTGAACGATTCGATTATACACATTGATTTTATGATTGGTTCTTCGACGCTCAATATAGATGCTGTGACGAGGGATGGAAAAACAGTTGCTGTCTTCCGCGACGGTGAATGGGCATTCTGAGAATAAGTTAGGCTCATTCATTTTAATTTCTTTCCGTTTCGAAAGTACTATTGTCTTTTTTTTAGATTATGCAATAAATGATAGATGGGCATTTATGAAGTTCCGATTGAGGAGAGGTCTTCTTCATCTTCAGTCCCATCCCTATCCTGTCAAGAAAGAATGTCTTCGTCTCTACGGGCTCAATATCATAGTTATAAAAAACCTATCGCTCTGATAGGTGTCTTTGAAGAGATTACAGAATATGGTTCAAGAATTCCTTCGCCCTTGCTGTTTTGGGGTGAGAGAACATATCTTCAGGTTTTCCTTCTTCGATTATTTCTCCGTCAGCCATAAAGACAATCTTATCGGCCGCTGCTCTTGCAAACCCCATTTCGTGGGTGACAAGAAGCATCGTCATGCCATCCTTGGCCAGGGCCAGCATTACATCCAACACCTCTTTAATCATCTCCGGGTCGAGGGCTGATGTCGGCTCGTCGAAGAGCATGGCTTTCGGCTCCATTGCGAGGGCTCGTGCAATTGCGACTCTCTGCTGTTGCCCGCCCGAAAGCTGTTGTGGCTTCTGTCCTGCCTTGTCCTCAAGTCCTACACGCTTTAAAAGAAGCATTGCTTTTTTCTCAGCTTCCTCACACCTGAGGTGTTTAACCTTCATGGGCGCAAGAACTATGTTGTCGAGGACACTTAAGTGGGGAAAGAGATTGAAGGACTGGAATACCATGCCCACTTCCTCCCTGATTTTTCTCTTGTCCGCTTTGTCGTCCATGATATCGACCCCGTCGATAAGAATGGAGCCTTTCTGAGCTTTCTCAATTCCGTTAACAGTTCTGAGAAGGGAGGATTTTCCTGACCCCGAAGGGCCGATTATGACAACAACCTCCCCGTCATTTACCGTAAGGCTGACATTCTTTACTGCATGGAGGATTGTTCCGTCGTTGTTCTGGTAGTCTTTATAGACATTCTTAATTTCAATTTTAGCCATTTTTGTGTAGTTTCTCCTCCATTAAGCCTACGAGGCGGGAAAGAATAAGGGTGAGTATAAGATAAATAAGTGCAACTATGAGCATAGTCTGCAAAGAAAGGAATGTTCGCGATATGTACTCTCTTCCGCGCTTCAGGATATCCGAAAGGGCAAGAATCGAAACAAGCGACGAATCCTTAAGCATAGATATGAACTCATTACCGATAGCAGGAAGAACAACCTTTACCGTCTGGGGAAGTATTACATAGATAAATGTCTGTGCTTTTGTGAGCCCGAGTGCGGTTGCGGCCTCAGTCTGGCCTCTGGGAATTGACTGTATGCCTGCACGGATTATTTCGCCCATATAGGCACCGAAACAAATCGAGAGCGCAACAATTGCAGCAACAATGCCGTCTATGTGGATTAAAGACCCCAGTGCATAGTAGAGGAACATGAGCTGTACCAGAAGCGGTATTCCTCTGATGAGTTCGACATATACTCCACAGAGCTGATTGATGAAGCGGTTTCTGCTTGAAGATCCCAGTCCTGCCAAGACTCCGATTATGACAGCCCCGAGAATAGCAAAGATTGTGCATTCAAATGTTGTCGGGATACCAGAAATAGTATAGGAGAATATCTTCCAGTAGACATCCCTCTTCAGAGTCAATAAGAGGACGAGGAGAATAACAGATCCGTAGAAAGTCAGACGCCATGAGTTAATGAGGTGTTTGTTACCCTTCTTTGGAATAAGAACACCGTCTGTCATTGTAATGACTGTCGGTTCTTTCTTTGTCTCTGTCGGGTCGACTGAGACGGTCTTCTTTTTTATCGCACTTTTATCTGTGTAGTTTGTATTGTCTTCCATTGTTATCCCTTACACATAAAAGGCCAGAGGGGAGAGAACACCCTCTGACCGATTGAGTCTATTTATCTTTTAATTAAGGCCGTACTTACTTTTGAGTTCGCTCATCTTCCCGCTTTCCTCAACCTTCTTGAGTCCTTCATTGAGAAGAGAGAGAAGCTCTGAGTTGCCCTTTTTGACAGCCATTGCCATGTCATCGGAGTTCTCGAATGAGCCTGCAATCTTCAAGACTTTCGAGTAGCTTTCGTTCTTGAGAACAAAGTCCTCAGCAACAACAGAGTCAAGAACAACTGCGTCAAGATTGCCGTTGGCAAGGTCTAGAACAGCGCTTGGTGCTTCATCATACGTATATGGAGTAAGACCGATGTCCTCGCATGCAAACTGGCATGTTGTTCCAAGCTGTACACCAACCTTCTTTCCTTCCAAGTCGCTGTCGCTTGTGATATCAGAATTATCATTCTTTGTTACAATAGAAAGTGCGAACTGAAGAATAGGAGAAGTGAAATCTACGCTGTTCTTTCTTTCCTCTGTTACTGTAAGTCCACTTGCCCCGATATCATACTGGCCACCCTGGATACCTGCAATGATTCCATCGAATGAAACGTTTGCAATTGAAACCTTAATGTCGACAGCATCAGCAACAGCCTGGATGAGTTCGACTTCATAGCCGCATGGATTGCCGTTATCGTCGATGTATTCAAGTGGGGGATAGTCACAGCTGACTGCAACAGTATAGACTTTTTCCACACTCTGTGCTTCCTTGGCACCGGATGAGAAAAGTGATGTAAAAGCAAACAATGCAATAAGTGTAAGAGTAATAAGTTTTTTCATTTTTTATGCATCCTTTAATGTATATTTATTTAAACTGAAGATACGATAGACTTTTCTCATATGTG
>CAVFNE010000016.1:24738-25212 GCA_963623755.1 Muribaculaceae bacterium
TTAATAATCTAACTTACTATAAAAAAACAAAATAGCTTTACAACAATGATGGAATAAAAATACAACCCAGCCCGATGCTGAACCCGGAAAACAAAGGCAAACGTCGTGATTGGGACGAAATGAAGTAGGGTTTAGGAATAAATATTCATTGTATATCAGTAAAACAACTTCATATTCAGGCGGTGGCAGATAATAGAGCAGAAGGAAGATGCAATTCCAAGTGTCAAAGCCGGCTGATATCTGTGATAGAAATGAGGTGTCATCTTAAATGTAGCTGCCGACTCCAGTTGCTCTTGGAATTTGTGTATGGAATTTTCATCTCTAACGATATTTGACTCCAAATTGAAGTGGAGAAAATAGATATATTGATGTACAATCAAAGTATGAAGGAAATATCGGTAAATACAGGGACATTTGAGGATTTAAGAACTCAAGGTGATTATATCTATGTCGATAAGACTGAGTATGTATATT
>CAVFNE010000017.1:0-24679 GCA_963623755.1 Muribaculaceae bacterium
TAGCTGAGAATGGCCTGGACGTCATGCCTCATACCCCCCAGGGCTGAACTGTTACCGGCAGCTCAATAAGAAATCCAGAATTTTCTCAAAGTGTACTAGACACTATTCCCTCTTTGGTTTATCCTTTTTATTGGATTTGGGCGGTTAACTCAGCGGGAGAGTGCCACCTTGACGTGGTGGAAGTCATAAGTTCAATCCTTATACCGCCCATATTGGACTCTAATCGAGTCCTTTTTTATTGCATGGATGAGCAAAAATAGTACACCATAGACAAATTGTCCATGAGGCCAGATAGAGATAGCCTGAGAATTACACTTCGTTTATAACGCACCTATTACTACCGTCGGCCTCTTTCGCAAGGAACACCTTTTCGCCGTTTATGTCTGTATACTTCACGCAACACTTTCCTTTAGTTAATCGGACTGGGGCCTTTTGCTCTTATTCACTTCTGAGAACTACGTATTTAGTCCTCCCGTCCTTTATTGTGCAGTTTTTGATATCAAATATCGACTTTGCTTCACATCACATCACAGCTCTCGGCAAAAACAGGGGAAACACTTCCTACTGTTGAATTATCCAGAACACACTTATTATCTTCTCTGAAGTCACCGCTCTTGAGATAGATATAGAAGCCGTAAAACGATTCATTTGAATTGGATTTAACTTCTATAGATGAATCAGAAATTTCAGTTTTATCTGCCGCCTCATTTGACTGCACCCCGATAATCTCCTAGTATTTCTATCCTCCTTACTCACAACTTTGACGATGGCTTTATCTATTTGTGGCATTACCTGGATGCTGAAGGCTGGTATCGCTATCGTCCGTTGCTCTGGGCTCGTCAATGAGCCAGAGGAGGATCTGACTCCGGGGTAATGTACTCTAAACGGTAACGTGGAAGAGAGAAAACAAGATTCAGCGTTCTTCCAGTGCAAGGTAGTTCAATGCCGTGTCTGGACGGAAAATTCTTTATCTCACTTCTCAGAGAGAAAGAAAATGAGAATAATGAAACTATGAAAATACTTATCGCATCAGACATACACGGATCGGAATACAGAGCGAAAGAGATACATGACATATGGCAGAATGGAGGCTTTGACAAGGTAATACTACTGGGAGATTTACTCTATCATGGCCCGAGAAACGACCTTCCTGAATATTATAAGCCTAAAGGAGTAATTCCACTCCTTTCAGATATGAAGGACTCGATTGTGGCTGTCAGAGGAAACTGTGACGCAGAGGTCGATCAGATGGTACTGCCGTTTCCTATCATGGATGACTACAAACGGCTCGAGATTGACGGCAGAAAGGTCTTTCTGATGCACGGCCACCACAACCTTGATTTCACTGGGGCCGATATCGTAATGAGCGGCCACACACATATTCCTCTCTTTGAGGAAAAGGATGGGGTTATTTTCTTCAACCCAGGGTCTACAACCATTCCAAAGAACGACAGTGAACCCAGCTATGGGGTATGGGATAACGGAAAACTATCGATTATATCTCTAGACAACGGAAACGTAATCAAGACAAGGGAATGCTAGCTCTACCTTAACCTTTCCATTCTCTTCTGTTATATCGACAGAACCGTTATGAAGCTCCATTATCTGATAGACAATACTCAGTCCCAGGCCAGAGCCACCGCTTGTGCGTGACTGGTCGCCGCGGCTCCATGGCTCGAAGAAGAGCGGTAATGGGTCGGGAAGCTTACCGTCGTTGATAACTTCAATAACCATTCTATCGCCCTCTTCTCTTGTCTCGAGAAGAGGAGGGTTATCCCCTGTGCGGTATTCGATTGCATTCTTTACTACTTCCTCAAGTGCCCTGACAAGAAGTGTATCGTCGGCATAGACGATTGTTGAGAGCGGGAATGATAAAACAACTTCCCCGTTGACTTTATAGAGGGCGGTATCGACTTCGTCTTTAAGAACAAGCTCACTCTTTCTGCACTTCGCATCCGGAGATAACAGATATGAGTAATACGATACACTTTGAATTCTGTCTTTGAGAGTATCATTCTCCTTCTTGAGAGTTTCCACAATTTCCATTGAAAGAGGAAAGAGCCCGTCAGTCACACCCTCGAGAATCATGTTCATACTTGTAACGGGGGTGTTGAGATCGTGTGAGATATTACGTATCCACTCCTTACGGGAAGCCGAGTGACGTCTTAAATCCCGTCCCAGAGCCTCAATGGAAGAGCCAATCTGGTTGTACTCCGTTACCTTAGTATCAGGAATTGTTACATCAAAGTGACCGCTGGATAAGAGCTTCAATGCTTCTTCTATGTTTTTAACGTGCTTTTCGGTACTTCTCGAGACAAAATAGGCAAGGATAAAACCGACGACAAGAATCAATGGAATCGAGAAAGCAAGGACCTTATATATCTCCTGAAGAATAAACGACGTCGGGGTGTAGTAATCAACAGAGTAGACAAGAACATCCAAGTATGCCGCAAGGGAGCCGTTTATGTATATAGATATCGTTCCTGCTATGTCGGCCTTCTTTATTGACGAGGGATATAAGACAGTTATCTTCTCATGCAAGTTTGTCTTATAGAAATCTACACTCTTTATCTCCGTTCCGAAGAGGTCTGCCATCGTCACATCGAGTTCATACTCAGGTGACGGCAGTTCATACATAACTGTACGGGAGGCCGCGCTTTGACTGGATTGGTCTTCGATATATGAAAAGCCGCTGTCAACAAAATTCGTGAGCTGCGGGATAATCGACCCATCCCCTGACTGGCCGAAAGTCAGCATCTGGCCCCCAGTCACACTTCTGAGAACAAAACCGCTTATTCTTTCGCTAACATTTGAAAATACGTAGTCATAGATGCTGTCGGCATTTCTTACATCTGCGTTTTCAAGTGATTTCTCCACATTTTCTGCAAATTCTTCAAAAACACGGCTCGGCCAAGAGTACATGAGAGTCTTGGAAAAGACCGTTATACAGGCAACCTGCAGCAGTGTTATTGCAATGAGAATGAGGACTATGGCGAAAAATAACCGGACAAGCTGTCTATGCATTAAGCCTTCTTTCCCGAAAATCTGTAGCCGTAGCCACGGACCGTATCAATCCAGTTACCCGGTCTGAGCTTTGTTCTTATATTCTTTATGTGTGTATCTACAACACGCTCATAACTTTCGAATGAGTAATCGAAGCACTCCTCGAGAATCTGGGCGCGCGTAATGAGGTTCGGCTCGTTGGAGACAAGATAGAGAACAATCCTCCACTCTGCAGCAGTGAGGTTGATAGTACTGTCGTTGACTCTTATCTCATGGATGTCTTCGTCGATATAAAGGCTATTCTCTCCGTCGAGGTAGGTATACTTGTTCTTTGCAGAGCCTGCTCCCTCGTCAAGTCTTCTGAAGAGAGCCTGTATTCTTAAAACAAGTTCCTTGGGGCTGAAAGGCTTTGTTATATAGTCGTCAGCGCCGAGTTCGAAGCCGAGGATTCTGTCGCTCTCATCCACACGCGCTGTTAAAAAGATTACCGGAAGGTGTTCGTTCTTCTCCTTCATCTCTTTGACAAAGGCAAAACCGTCACCATCTGGGAGCATGACATCCTGGATGAGAAGGTCCGGTGATTTCTTTATAAAAGCTTCCCGTGCCTCTGATATCGACTTGAACCCTTCTGCCTCATAACCCGAGAGGGAAAGATACTGTACAACACCGTTTCTAATAACTTCATGGTCTTCTACTACATAAATAAGCTTCATAAAGTTATTTTTAGTCCTGAAGTGTTAATTAGCAAGTTTAAAAGGGATAAATATACAAAAACTACAACTTCAGGATAGAATATTCTCAACTTCTTTCATCAAAGCGGAGTTTCTTTCTACCCTGTAGAGGAATGTTCTGATGCCGAACTGCTCTGCACCTCTCAAATTCTCCTCTCTGTCGTCGACAAAGAAAGCCTCATTTCCATCAACATTCTCCCTTTCGAGGATATAGCGGAAGAAGTACGGCGTCGGCTTCGAGACTCCCATCTCGTGGGAGAAATAGAGCTCATCGAAATAGGAAAGAGGCCTCTCTGGTAGAGATGATATTACATCAACATGAGGCTGGAAAGTATTGGAACCTATAACAATGCGCCCGCCCTTTTCTTTGACTAGATTCAGTATAGGAATGATGGGAAGGTTTGTCCGCGGGGAGTAGACAGAGGAAAATATGTTGCCCTCTATCTTTATATCAAACTCTCTCTCGAGATGTCTCATATAGAGGGATGTGTCCATAAACCCCTCAATCATCGGGTAGTCATATTTATTGTAGTCCTTTTCCAATACATCCAAACTGAGATTCAAGTGCTCAGCTAATGCGCGAAGGTTCATACCGTCGAGAATCAGCACCTCACCCATATCGAAAATGAAAAGCTTAGTTTTCATTCTTATTCTCCTTTCCCTTCTTTACTATTTTTTTGTAGGCCAGAATACCGCAGAGGGTACATAGAACAATCATTACGACAATTATTATCGCAATTGTGTAGCTCTTCTCACCGACGGCGGATCCACCGATTGAGCTTATCCAGGCAGCAGGAATTCTCCCCAATACTGCTATGAGCGTGAAAACCCATAGTGGCATGTCCGTAAGACCGCAGAAGAAGCACAAAAGGTCCTTCGGGGTTCCCGGAATTAGAAACAGCAGGAGAATCAATAAATCCCTCTTTCCGCTGGTCTTCAAGAAAGTCAATTCCTCTATCTTCTCCTTATTGAAGAATACTTCGAGAAGTTTCATACCGAAAGCTCTGACAAGAAGAAAGACTGTCAGAGAACCCAGTCCCAGACCGATGGTACTGAGAACTGTTGCCTCTGCGTGGCCGAACGCATAGCCACCGGCAACTTCAATCGGGCCACCGGGTATTATTGCAACAAGAACCTGGAGAAAGCATATTCCCACGTACCCGAGCTTTCCCCATACTCCCATAGAGTCAATCCATGCTCTGAACTCTTCCGGGTTCCGAGCTGTTTTGACAATCGGAATGCCGATGAAAATAAGCATACAGAGGGAGAAGACAATGAATATCACAATACTCGATATCCCGATTATCCTCTGCTCTTTGACTGTGAGTTCTTTTTTCATTGTTTAAAGTATCCTGCCAGAGAGTGCTGGGATGACTTCCCCTTTGAACAAAGAGAGGCGTCCGTTGACGATGACGGCATCAATTCCCTCATTTGTCCTGTCGTCATTGCTTTTAAGTTCATTATAGTCAAAGACTGTAATATCGGCTTTATACCCTTCTTTGATAGCTCCTCTGTCCTTGAGGCCGAAACGCCCTGCCGTCTCGCTTGTCATCCGTCTTACAGCTTCCTCGAGAGTCAAAAGTCCCTTATCACGCGTGTAGTGAGATAAAAACTCAACTGCAGCATGGTATGAGCGCGGATGTGGATAAGGCGATGAGTAGAGACTGTCGGAGCCGAAACACATTAATGGATGGACCATTATTTTCTCCAAACTCACCTCCGTCTCTGTGGTGTCTGTCATAACTGCCAGTCCTGTCTCGTCTCTCAAAAGGTCGAAAAGCGCATCAAGGGGGTCGGAAAGCCCCATCCTCTTGGCAATCATGGAGAGACTCATGTTATTATATTGCGCAAATGAGGAGAGAAAAATCGCCTTTATCTCATCCGGCCCAACCAATGGATATATACTGTCCCAGTTTTTGTCCTGGTTTATCTCTCTCTTTATTCTCTCCCTTTCGCTCTCGAGGGAAAGTGCCATCCGTTGCTCCAACTTCGAGAGGGCAAGAATACGGGGTGGAAGAAGGGAATAGAGAGAAGTAGAACCGAAAGTATACGGGTATTGGTCGAATTTGACATCAAGTCCTTCTTTTCTAGCGTTCTCGATGAGACCCAGCATTCTGTCCACCTCTTTCTGGTTTTCTCTCCCTATGGCCTTGAGGTGGGAGACCTCTGTTCTGACACCTGTCTTTGCTGCCACTTCAAGCGTTTCTTTTAATGAATCATAGCACCCGTTACCTTCGCTTCGGTGGTGGAAGGTGAAAATCTTATCTTTCTTTTCAACAACAGAGAGGAGCCTCTCGAGCTCATCGCTGTCAGAGTAGACGCATGGCGAATAATACAGTCCCGTCGAAAAGCCGCCAGCGCCACTCTCGAGTTCTTCCTCGAGCAGTTTGCACATCGCCCTCTTCTCGTCCTCTCTTGCCACCCTTCTCGAGTCCTCGCCCATAACGGCTGTACGGATAGCGGTATGAGAGACAAGAAAGAGCTCATTGATTGCTATCTTTTTCTTCTCATAGTAGCTCTTGAAAGATGTAAAGTCAGTCCAGGACCAGTCATTCCATTCTCCAAGTACATCCTTCACCATATCCTTCAGGATAGGATTTCTATACGGGAATGCCCCGATGCCGCAGTTTCCGCTTATATCTGTTGTGATTCCCTGAGCTATTCTCGCTTCTGCCTTTTCATCTCTCAGGACAAGAAAATCCGAGTGTGTATGTGCGTCGATAAAACCTGGGGATATATATTTTCCGCTGCAGTCGATAACCAATCTCGAGCGCGATATATCAAGTGGAGTAACCAAGGCAATGGTGTCATCAAAGACTGCTATGTCGGCCTTAAAGGGCGCATTGCCCATACCGTCAATAACAACTCCACCTTTTAAAATTATGTCATACATTTTTTTCCTTCTCCACATACGTCTGCATCAGCATTCTCTCCATGAATGCAGTCATATCTGTATAGACTCCCCTTGTGGCAACTAAAGCATAGGCAGCCTTCGCCTCATCAAGAGTGGATGGTGCGATTGAAGGAGGAATAAAGCCACCATTCATTAGCGAAGAGGCAAATACAAGGTAATAAAAGAGAGGAGCGTAGTCTTTATAGGGCGCAATTCTCATGAGTTCTCCAGCAAGAAGAAGTGATGACGAGAGGCTGTGCATCGCCGACCAGGTTGTCTCATATTGATTGAGGGTTATTTCAACAGCATCGCTTCTATCAACCTTCTCATCTCCTCTCATTACAGTACCCTTTTCATAGGTGCCGTCACTCTCTATCACACCACGTAAAAGAGACGAGTAGAGCCTTTTGATTTCTCCATCTCCCAACTTTACTTCACGCTTTGCCTCCTCCTTCAAAAGTGCGGAGAAGTTAACGGTGAGAATATGGATTTTGAGACTGAGATTATATACAAGGTTTCCCGATAGTATCCTTTCGATTTCACTCTCCGTCACACTCTCCCCCGAAAGAGCAAAAAGCGACGAGAGGGTAAGCGAAACGCGCTTATTAAAAAGTGGAGATGAGAAATAATCTGAAAGGGAATAAAGTCTCTTTCTTTCCTTCAAAGCATCGACATCAACTGTCCCTGGGCGGATATCGAGGGCCTTGAAACGGCGGAGTACCCTTCCGTCTCCGGGCTTGGGAGTCGAGGACGGAATAACCCATGACCAGCCGTTACGGACAGCGCCGTCAATTCGGCCGTCATTGCAGAGAATTCTGACACGACGTGGAGTTATACCCCACTTTTCACTTGCACTCTTAACATCCATGTATTTCATAGCGTTATTCTTCCCCTAATGGGGAAAATATACAAGCCGATTATTCCTTTTTCTTTGCTTTTGTTCCGTCTACTGTTCATAGAGCAGCGTCTTTTCAAGCCACCTGAACATTAAATCCAGCCACTCGGACGGCCCTTCTTCGTATGAGTTGACATCATGAGTACATATTGAAAGGCCGTGCTTCCCCTTTTCAAAGAGGTGACACTCAAATGGAACATGGTGCTTTACCAGCGCTGAGGAAAGAAGAATGGAGTTCATCACGCTCACTGCCTCATCCTCTGTCGTCTGCCAGATGAATACGGGAGGAAGGGATGAATGAATTTCCTTCTCCAATGAGTAATACCTCATCTTATCCTCATCCCCGCCTGTAATATTGAATGTGCTCCCGTCATGTCCGTACTCACCTGTTGTTACAACCGGATAAGATAGAACAAGTGCATCTGCCCTTTCATCTTCTTTTCTACTGTGACATTGACTTGAGAGAGCAAGGTGAGCTCCGGCAGAGAACCCGAGAAGCACAATTCTCTTTATGCTCACATCAAATTCACATGCATGATTTCTTATGTAAGAGACAGCAGCCATAACCTCCATTTCGGGTTCGCACTCTGCTATATTTTCTCTTTTCACAGTATAGTCAAGAATGAATGCCTGGTAGCCGTGAGAGAGAAAATAGAGGGCAACGGGCTCCTCTTCACGCCTCGAGCGGTGTTCATATGCTCCGCCTGCAAGGATAAGAACAGCAGGACGTAGATATGGTGTATCGTCAACAAGTCTCTGGTGAAGAGCATACTTGAGTTTTACTTTTCCTACTTCTCTTTCAAGCCAGACCATGTTCTTTCTTCCATTCATTTGTATCTGTGATGAGCAATCGGGCAAACTCAGGAGCTGAGAAGACTATCGGGAGGGAGTTCATCTCCTTATCTATCCTCTCGAGTACTGTCGGATCCTTATATACGTGTTCGATTATGTCGAGTTTACGCTCTAAATCATCTTCGCACCATCCCACAGGATAGACATCGAAAAATAGCTGGGTAGAGCGCCCCATATACAATACTTCAGATACCAGAAAAGGTCTCTTGAGGTACAAGGATTCCATAAGGGAGTTAGCGCCGGCCTTTCCCATCTGAAGGTCACATGCCATGATGTACTCCTGTGCGTTGTTGACAAAGCCCCTCATCTCGAGATCGAAGTTCGGATTACGCTTTTTAAAGAGGTTGAACTCCGTCTCCGTTGTCTTACTCCTGCCTCCGATTACAACTACTTGGATATCGAGTTTTCTTTCAACAAGGCCGTAGAGGAACTTCGGGTTTCCGATTCCCTCCCCACCGAGGTTACACAGCAGCGTAAACTTATTCTTGAGATTAAGTTTCTTCCTTGCTTCCTCTTTACTCATCTTTTCACATACTTCGAATTTCTTTGAAAGAGGAAACGGGCAGAGTTTAACCTTGCTCCTGTCCTGCCCCATCCTGACTGTATGTTCGACACCGATTTGGGTGGAGATATAACACATTGTTAAATCACTGTCGACTCCGGCTTTAACCTGGTCGAAGAGATCTGCTGCATAGTCATAGACCGGACACTCGACCCCGATGCGCTTTAAAACGGCAGGAAGAAGTGTAGCCCCCATGAAGTTTGTCGACATCAGGAAATCCGGTTTCTCCTTTTCGAACCACCTTTTAAAGTGCTTTATGGCCTTTCTATCGACGCTGAGCGCCTTTAACGAATCATGTGCAGTGCGGTTATTGGATACCTTATTAACCTTTTTCTCAAGCTTTGGATGACGGAGGAGAAAACGCCAATAGTACTTACTAACCCACTTGAAGAAGGGGAGACGGAAGACTATGAAGAGGTCCTCGACGACTGCTTCATGCCCCATATCTACAAAAGCGTCCTTCAAAGCAACAGCCGGTATATAATGACCTTTTCCTGCATCAACATATAAAAACGCGCCTTTCATATTTACTCCTGTCTTGTAGTATTAATGTAAAATTTGCCCTATTACTGTTATTTTCGTCAAGCAAAGGCAGAACAATCAATACCATTTTACCCCCGTTCACATTGATTTGGAACACCTAATTGAATGCTTATTCCAAGAGTGACGTTAAATGACAACATATTTTCCAAAACTTGTTTTTTGCCTGTTATGGAAATGCCTTTAAAGATTATACGGGAACTCTGAATATGGAGAAAGAAGATAGCCGGTAGATTGAAGAGAAACCCTTAATATGTCTCCTATATGCTTATAGAAACATCACATAATATATCGGAAGATATGTTATGCCCTTATCATCGGTAAAAACTTTTCTCTCATTTGAAAGAACAATTCCCCTCTTTATGTTGTAGTCGGAATTAGAAAGAAAAGTGTCGAGAGCGCGGTGTATTGAATAATCCTTTCCCGATTTGATTTCAATCGGCAGAACGGAAAGAGTGTCGTAATCATTGAGAAGAAAATCTACTTCTCCCTTTGTCTTGTTGTCATAGTAGAAAAGTTCGTGGCCGTGGGCTTTAAGTTCCTGGGCAGTGACAGCTTCATAGATAGCGGCGAGATTAATGCCGGACTCATCAGTTAAAACCGCTTTCACATTATTCTGGTAGAGAAGAGCAGTCAAAATACCTACATCGTTGAGATACAGCTTGAGCAGGTTTTTGCCTGAATGCTCCAGCAGGGGAAATACCGGCGTAGAAACAGCCTGAACAGAGAGAGCTATCCCAGAGGATGTAAGGTAGTCAAACTCCTCTCTGTAGTCTGAAAAACGTCTGCCTTTTTTATCGTCTATATCCTTGAATCTGATTCTCTTTTTCCTGTTTTCAAGAGATGAAGGAATCATCTCATATATTCTCTTTATCTGAAGTTTCCGCTCTGTGTCATATTTAGCTGCATCGGTCGAGTAAAAGTCATGAATTTCCTTCTGAATGGAGCGTACTCTGACTATATTCTTCGTTTCGATGTATTCCTTTACAGCACTGGGAAGCCCGCCTGAGAGAAGATACTTGCGAAAGAAATCCATCATCTTATTGTGCATGGTCTCATCAAGAGATTCCCTCTTCCTACACTTCAAAGAAAGAGCTTCGATTGCAGCCTTACCGACATTTGAGGCAATAAGGAATTCTTCTACATCCATAGGATACATATGCTTCACTTCTATGCTTCCCATTGGAATAGACTGACACAGCGACAGCGTAACGCCAAGGAGAGAGCCGGAGGCAATATAAGTGTATTTGTCATCCCTTTTCAAAAACTTCAATAATGTCAGAAGATGAGGATAGACTTGGATTTCATCAAGGAATACAAGAGTATCGGACTTTTCTTTAAGCTTCTCTCCCGCAAACATTCCAAGATATAGATAAAAATCATCAACAGTCTTTGCTTCTGCAAAGAGTCTATCATTCAGGGAATCTTCGAAAAGGTTTATCTCAATGTAATTCTCAAAAATCTCTTTGCCGGCTTCTCTGATTATATATGTTTTTCCTACCTGGCGCGCTCCGTCGATAATGAGGATTCTATCAGACGGGGATTTGAGATAATCCACAATAAAACTTTTTATCTTACGAAACATTCCCATACACTTTTCTCTACTTTATAACATGGTAAAAATACACTTTTCTGTATTTTATAGCGCCTTAAAATTACACTTTTCTTAAAAGTAAAACATAATTCCAGCTCTGTCAAGGTTGTAATTATAGTCACAACAAAGAAAAAGGCTGCTTTCTGATAAAGAACTTTTTTAACAGTCATCCTTTTCTCACAGTCAGCAGAGAGTACTATCGCATCCACCACCACGGCTCTGACACATCAGCTAATTCTATTGTTCAGTGGGTTATACCCTCCAGATCATCATTATCTCGGTGTTTTGACCTCTCAAATTGTGTATAGGCTGGAATCCTGTATGTGCCTTCTGGGACGATAAACCTTCTTTTGTCATAGCTTGTGAAACTCCTAGCGAAAAAGTAATGACTACCCTTCTACTCTCATCCACTCGAGTTTCATCTCTTCGCGCATATCGTATGACGCCGATTTTGCACCCCTACCTTATTGTGTATTGCAGCGGCGGGTAACAGTCATAAGAAAAAAGGCTGATATCAGAAATTTCTTCACCGGAGACTTACCATTCCATCCATTTTCACATCCCAATCTTTGATTGACTTATGACCTTATATAATGGTAAATTTGTCCATATGCAGATTTTGCAATTTATAGAGAGGTTTTCGTATCATGAGTGAAGACAAGTCGGCTGTGACTGCTAAAGAAAGCACAAAAGTTAATAAGCCAAAGAAAAAAAACAAATACTCATTTATCTGGATTGTGGGAGTCGTTATCCTTATTCTCATCTCCCTCACATTTGTTCTTCCTACAACTATGTTCTCCAGCACACAGAGCGCAATCAGCTTTGGTAAATACAACGGAACATCAATTGAGCTGTCGGCAGAAAGTTATTTCTACTATCAGTTGCAGAGTATCTACAGCTACTATGTACAGTCCTACGGCGAAAGTACAGCTGCTGCCTACTCATACAACATCTACTATTCGGCATTCCAGCAGGCAATTATCAACGAAGCCTTCCAGGAAATGGCAGATAAGGCAGGTTTCAAGGCAACTAACAGCCAGATTTCCGAGGCAGTCATCAACTCAGGCTACTATTCAGACGGCACAAACAGCTACTCGAAGGAAGTCTATGACTCTGCAACCGACCTGCAGAAAGATCAGATTGTTGCATGGATGAAAGAATACGTTGTATTCCAGGAAGTTCAGAATACAATCATGGACGCTCCCGTAAGTTCTACAGAATCAGATTTCATACGCTCTCTAAGTGACAACAGACGCTCTATCGAGTACATTGCCCTCACCGAGGGTATGTATCCTGATGAGGATGCAATTTTCTATGCAAAAGAAAGAGCTGACTTATTTCAAACAATCACATATAAGAAGGCAACCTACACAACAGAGGAAGAGGCAGCAACAGCTCTCTCTTCTATTGCAGATGGTACCACAACAATGGATGATGAGGGTGCACTCACAATCACATCATACCGCTATGAAGAGAACAGCAGTGACAGCGACACGGCAGAACTTCTTTTCCAAAGCGGAGAAGGCTCACTCATGGGGCCTGTAAAAAGCGACTCGGAGTATGTACTCTATTACATTGAAAAAGGTGCGGCGGAGGCTGATTACACAGATTCGTCTGTTCTTTCAGATATCAAGAGCTACATCGCAACAAACGACAGCGACGTTATCAAGACATACCTTGACGGCATTGTAGATACAGTTTACTCAGATGCATCAGAGGACTTTGAAGTGGCAGCAGAAAAATACGGCTTGACAGTTTCTACTGTATCATCAGTCGCACTCAACACAGGTGACAGCCAATTCATCTACTCCTTCAACTACACAACAGAGAACTCCTCATACACAGGAGCCTCTACAAACGGCTACATCTACACAGAAGCACAGAGCGACACAGATTGGGCCGAAAAGCTTTATACTGTTGCATACAACACGGTTATGGACCCCGTCTACGTCAACAACGCTTATGTAATTGTACGTCCCGTTGAAGCTGAAAGCACAGACAGCTATACACCAACACTGCTTTCAACAATGTACTCAACGTATGCCCCACAGTATGGACTTATCGACTGTGAGACAAAGATTATCCAGTCTGACAAGGTTGAGGACAACTTCATCTCAGCATACATCTCTGCTCTCTACGGTTCATCAACAAATTAAAAGGAAAGAGCATAAAATATTGGGTATGGCAGATTCGCTGTACCCTTTTCTTTTTTCCGCTTCTTCAATAAGCTGTCTCTATGAGCTACCTTGTTGATTCCAAACCCGATATCTTCGCCTCCACAGAAAGGTCTTCCTTTATGGCAAGAGAGGAGATTTTCACCATCATTGACCACAAAGAGTCTATCGCCCTCATATTCGATTTCGAGCACCGGGGGCTCAACTCAAGATGCATTGTAAGAGCAGTCGACTACAATAATAAGATAATAAAAGAGATGAGAAGCCGCACACTCCGCTTCAAGATTAAGTCGACTTTCTCCCCTCTTCCCTATTCAGACGGGGCAATTACATTCACAGGAGGTGGCTTTACAGCATCGGCAATTACAAAGGACAACACAACTCGGATAATCGCTGCACTTCCCGACTTTCCTCTTTTCTCAGGAGAAAAGTCGCTCAAGGTAATGCTTTCATTCTCACTCCAGCCATCTCTTCCATCCTTCAATGAAATCTACAGAAAAAACAGGTTCCTGGAGGCTGTACACTCCTCCCTTTCCGACGAAGTGGAAGGAACAATTATAAGAGCCGGAGTCAAGAGAAAGATAAACGTTGCAGACTATACAGCAGTCAGGGTATGGAAGGAAAGTTCCTTCCCCCTTATTAAGTACAATACCTACACTTCCTATTCTTACGGCCGTGAAATAACAGCGTTCTCGCTCATCCTGTCATCCGATGAAAAGGATTGCATCATACTCTCCCGTAACGGCCTAATATCGTATCCGGGACTAAAGATAGAGAAGAAAAGTGATAAATACCACTTCACTACACAAGACAAGAAGATAGACTTAATCTTCACCGTCTTTTCTGCAATCAAGGAAAAGACAGGACCATTCAGGCCCAACAGGACTATCAAGTACGGCACATTCTCCGGCACGATTATGTCATATACCGTCTCATCATCATTCGGTATGATAGAATCTTAAGATAGCTTTTCTTTCCTCTTTTTGTTATTCTCGTTGAGTTATGACTATAGAAGAAGATAAACACGAAACTTTTGAAGGGCTCGGGCTCACAGAGGGCACACTCTCTGCAATAAAAAAGAAAGGCTTCGAGGAACCGAGCGAAATACAGAAACTCTGTATTCCCCTCCTTTTAAAGGAAGGGACGGAAATAATAGGACAGGCTGAAACAGGAACGGGTAAGACAGCAGCATTCGCCCTCCCGATAATCGAAACAGTCGACGGCGATAATAAAACTGTCCAGGCTTTAATTTTAACACCCACAAGGGAACTTGCACTCCAGACTGCGGAAGAAATCAACTCTCTTAAAGGCGAGAAAAAGGTTGAGTGCACACCTATTTACGGTGGAGCAAGCATGGAGAATCAAATACACAGGCTTAAAAAAGGAGTCCAGATAGCAGTAGGAACACCGGGAAGAATACTCGACCATATAAAGCGTAAAACCCTATGCTTAAACTCCCTTGTTTTTATGGTCCTTGATGAGGCGGATGAGATGCTCGATATGGGCTTCATCGAAGATATAGAGGAAATACTGCAGTCGGTACCCAAGAAGAGAAGAATGCTCATGTTCTCAGCAACCATACCGCCGCAGATACAATCTCTTGCCCAATCATTCATGGCAAATCCGATTACCATAAGGACGCAGAAGAAGGATGAAGCCACAAGGAATGCCGACCAGATTTACTATGAAGTCAAGGAGAGTGACAAGATTGAAGCCCTCACGAGGATAATCGACAGAGCAAGCGATTTCTACGGTGTCATATTCTGCCGAACTAAAACTCAATGTGACAGCGTAGGGAGTATTCTCCAGAAAAGAGGATACGATGCAGAAGCTCTCCACGGAGATTTATCACAGAGGGAGCGTGAGATAATCCTGAGAAAGATGAGGGAGAAGACAATAAGAATACTTGTTGCTACCGACGTTGCTGCGCGAGGCCTCGATATATCAGACCTGACACACGTTATCAACTACTCCCTCCCCCAAGATCCGGAGATATATATCCACCGTGTCGGACGCACAGGGCGCGCTGGTAAGGAAGGAACTGCAATCACATTCATCACCCCGGGCGAAGCTAGGCGTTTTTCCTATATACGAAAAGCAAGTAAGGCCGAGATAAGAAAAGAGAGAATTCCCTCTAAGGAAGAAGTTGTAGAGAGAAAAAAGGAGCTCATAACAGAAGAGCTCGATAAGGCCATCTCTGATAAAGCAGGTGAAACATATAGACTAATTGCCGAACATCTACTAGAAGAGGGTAATCCCGTTGATGTACTTTCCTCAGTTCTTTACCACTTCTATCATAACTCCCTTGATGTGACACAATATAAAGATATCTTCCAGAAAGAGAAACAGAAGAAGGAAAAACCACAGGAAAAAGAAAGCGAGAGGAAGAAAAAGGAAAGAAGAGACAGAGAGCGCCCCTATGATAAGATATCACCCCCGAGTATGGATGAAGGTGGAATCACAAGACTCTTCATTGCGCGCGGAAAGAATAACGGCATAACAAAGAAAGCTCTTGTAGACATAATATATGAAAAGACAGGCGTAAGGGACAGAGACCTGAGAGATATCTCGGTAATGGATGACTACTCATTCATCAACGCACCATACGAAACAGCAGAGCGTATTCTCGAAGTCTTCAAAAACATAAAGGACGATGGGGCGTCCTTCATAACTGTTGCCCGCGACCCCAGACAAAAACGTAGGGAAAGAGAGAAAAGGGAGAGGGAAAACAGCCATAGGTTCTCCAGAGACGAAGAGGATTATCTCAAGTGGGAGAGAGAAAGAGAGAAGAAGAACAGAAAGAGAAGAGCTTCCACATCAGGCAGAACTAAACCAAAGGGAAAGAAAAGACGCTGAAAAAGGGGGGCCTCATAACAACAGGGCCCTCGTTTTACTTTTTTCTCTTTCTTTCTTTGAACAGCACAAACTTCTCCACTGGGTAGACAATAAGGTTTTGAATAAAGCCACAGGAAGCTGCTGCAACTGTATTTGCCATTTTTCTCCAGAAAGCTGAGGAGGAAGAAGAGACAATGGCTGCGATAATACCTTGGAGAAAGGTTGAAAAGAGAATGAGAAAGACAATGAGAAAAATGAACGCTACAAAACACCACGAGGGAGAATCTGAATGGAAGACTGTCTTTCTGTTGAGATAATAGCCGTATATGTTGGCAATCAAATTCGAGAGAAAGAAAGTCATCACATAGCCCCAATTGGAGTTTCCATTCCCCATTATCTTCTCGCTGAAGATTACCCCTAAAAAGGGCGGGAGAGAATCTTTCCAGGAAGAAAAGAGATAGGGAAAAACGTTTACAAGCACAAATTGCAACACTGTAACCGAGAGACCCGACAAAAGGTATTTTGCAATCTGTATTATCTCTTTACGACTTTTACTCACCCGGCAATAATACACCACTTTCAAATGTGTGTAAAATCATCATACTTTGATGAAAAATATTCGCGCATAAAGCCGTCCTTCTTCTTGAGCATACGACTGCCGCGCGTTATGCGACATAGACTCATCGAGCGGGAGGAGGCTATATCACGCTGGGACTTCCCCTTCCAGAGGTCATCCATAATCAAATAGCGCTGAACTATGTCATCAAGCTCCTTATTCGTCAGCATATCGTCTAAGAAGCTGTCGAGTTCCTCAGGGCTTTTTATTGAGAGGAGAATGGCATACAGCTCATTGCGCCCCTTCTCAAGTTCGGTTTTATCTATATCAACTTTGTTGTTTCTACTCATAGAAACCATTAAACTACTAACCTTTTCCCACGTCAACACAATTAAATAAGAGGAGACATAATCGAGAAAAGTCGTCTGAGAATACGCCTGTAGAGCGGAAGTCGTCCTTCGTCCCCGAAGTGAATCTCCTCAGAAAGCTCCAGAGTTGTGAGGAAGTTCTCTTTAAGGGATGCTATTACAGGGGAAAGGAAGAAGAGAACAGAGAGCTCGAAGTGAAGATAGAATGATCTGTAGTCGAGGTTCGTCGTTCCGACAACAGCTATCTCATCGTCGGCGATAAAGTTCTTCGAATGGATGAAGCCCGGTGTGAACTCATAGATTTTCACCCCATTCTGCAATAATGGCTCATAGTTGGAGCGTGTGACTTCAAAGACACTCTTCTTATCCGGATAGTGTGGTGTGATTATCCTGACATCGACTCCGCTCTTTGCAGCGATAATCAAAGCCGATTGTATAGACTCATCAAGAATAAGGTACGGCGTTGTAATCCAGACATACTTCTTTGCGTTGTTGATTATCTGGAGGTACGTATCCTCGGCTATAGTCTTGTTATCTAGAGGGCTGTCATCAAACATCTGAACGTACCCGTTGTCCTCTCCCTTAACGGAGGGAACAAAGTTCTCGAGAATGTCTACATCGCCGGTAATGCAATCCCAGTTACGTAAAAACATCAGCGTTGAATTCCAGACTCCGGAGCCTGTTAGTTTTACAGCATCATCCTTCCAATAGCCGAAACGGATAAGGTCGTTAGCGTACTCATCTGCGAAGTTCACACCGCCTGTATAGCATATGTTTCCGTCAATATTAAAAATCTTACGGTGGTCACGGAAGTTGAGTCTTGGATTGATATGAAGCCTTATCTTATTAAAGGCCATTGCCTTTATGCCCCAGTTTTTGAGCGTGCGTTCATAGTACCGAGGCAGCACTGCAATAGAGCCCATATCATCAAAGACAACACGCACATCCACCCCTTCTTTAACCTTTTCTCTTAATACCTCAAGTACTCTATTCCACCACATCCCCTGGTCTATGACAAAATACTGTATAAAGATGAATTTCTTTGCATTTTTTGCTTCTCTAATTGCATCACGGTAAAAATCCTCACCATTATCGAAGTACTCGACGGAGGTGTTCTTATAGGCAGAGAAACCCGTCATATTCTTAACGTACCTGCTCTCCCTTTTGTAGACGGGAGATAAAGAATATAACTCCTCGTCGCCGTTTGTCAGACTGAACGATGTGTCGTCAGGAATACGCTTTTTGAAATCCCCGACCTTCTTCTCCGACAGCGACCCGATTTTCTTGTTTGCAAACAATATGTAGAGTACCCCGCCGAAGAACGGAAATATTATGAGGACGAACATCCATATAAGGCGGTAGGCGTTGTTCTCCTTACGCGTAATTATAATCACTGCCATAATCATGGAGAGCACCATAAAAAAGATGTAGGCCCTCTTCTCCATAGCCGACCATAGGACGAAATAACATATAAGCCCTATCTGAGCGGAGAAAAATATAACCATCCAGAACATCCTGGATATCATTATCTTATAGAGTTTTTTCAGCATCTTCCTTCCTCATCGAAAACTCGCAGCCACAATATCTCTGACGGTAGAGATTCATCTTGAGAGCCATTTTACAGGACAGGGCAAAACCGTCCTTTTTCTTGAAATCTATCGCCTCGAATCCGTCGAGGTCCTCACCCTGTGAGAAAATCTGTGCACTCTTCTTGAATCTCGATACAGTCAATGTCGTACAGAAGTGCTTTATCCCCTCTTCTCTAGCCTTATCAGAAGCACGAAGAAGGTTAAATCTGAAGCACATCGAACAGCGTTTCCCATGCTCTTTCTCCCATTCGAGTCCTTTAACCCATTCTCTCCACTTTTCATGGTCGTACTCACCTTTTATAACCCTCACACCGTAGTGCTCAGCTACAACAAGAAGATTAAGATATCTTTTTTCAAACTCTTCATAGGGATAGATATTCGAGTTGGAGAAATAGAGGACGGGTTCCCATCCTTCCTCTATAAGTCTCAATACCGATGAAGTGGCACAGGGGCCGCAGCAAACATGAACTAAAATCTTTTTTTTCATTGTTGAGTTATCGAGTTAAGTTTATTATTTATTTTCAGAAAGAAAAACTCCAAAGAGGAATTTATATGACAAGAAGCGAGAAAAAAAGAAAAATACTCACTTATACGGTAATGGCTCTCCTCATAACAGGTATATTCTCGATTATGAGTACATCCACTCCCTCATGGCTGGGTGCGGCGCTATTCGGCGTGGGGATACTTTTATTGATAATCAACAGCATAGGAACACTCTATTATTCAAAGGGCGCAAAGTATCTCAATGGGAGTATTCCTGATGTAAAGAAGGCTATGCCGTATCTTGAGAAGGCCGTTAAGTTCGGAACAGACCCCCGTTCTGAGGTTATAGCCGGCACACTCTTTGTACAATATGGTGATATGGAGAAGGGACGTGAGGTACTCGAAGGCCACATAGAGTCAAAGGACAAGAAAATCAATGCACAGGCAAGGGTATCGCTGAGCATGTACTATTGGGTGAAAAGAGATCTCGATAAAGCCCTTGAACTTGCCGAGGGTGTCTATGATACAGGATACAAGGACAGAAATTTATATGTTAACCTCCTTACCTATTACCTTGAAAAAGGAAGGTACAAGGAGTTTGAAAAGATGCTGAAGGAGAGCAGAAAGCTGGGCCTCAATGTTCCGGCAACCCTGGATTTGGAAGCGTCATACTTCATGAGTCAGTCTCATTGGGCTGAGTGCGGCGCTACCCTCAAGAAGCTCTTCGCTCTTACTAAACCCGGTTTCATCGATCCCTATCTGCATATGGCGGCAGTATATCTCCACTACGGAGAATGGGAGGAGGCACTAAAGAGTCTGGAGGCAATAGAAAGCAATGTCGAGAGGACAAATACCGCAGTATACAGCCCAGAAGAGATCAACACTCTCATTTCCTACATTCAGAATGAAAACACCCGCTGGGGCCTTTTAAAAGCACTTGAGGATGATCCGACGCTCCTCATAAAGAGGACAATGCCAAAGGTTGAAGAAGGAGTACAGGCTCCGCTGTTTTCTCCACTACCATCCTTTAAGGATGTACTTCCCCCAGAAGAGATAACCCAGGAAGATGAGGATGATATAGACACATCCATCACCGATGAGGATGAGGAGTGGATAAAAAAACACTCCTGACATAAGGACCTGTGTAAGTACATGGGTCCATTTTTATAGACCAACTCTTTATTTATTTCCCGTTTTCATGTAATCTCGTGGAGTGCAGATTTGGGAAATAACAGAGGATATAAATTCCAGACAGGAATACCTGGCGGAAAACGGTCACAAGGTATATTGTCTGATGACTAAAAGTGGATGGGAGTGTGACCTCGCTCGTCACCTCAATTTACTCAACAGTGACATTCTCGCACTTCCTTTCACTAAATACATCCATACAAGCAAAAACGGAATAAAGGGAGAGGAGCAGAGAGTACTTCTTCCATCCTATGTTTTTCTTTACAGCAGAGAAGACTATGCAATAGATTCCCTCAATAGAATCTGTCCTGAAGGCTTCGGCTTTGTCTACTCTTCAAACAGCGCCGACCACACATTGCTCGGCAACGACAGAAAATATGCCGAATGGGTATTTTCATCTCGGGGAATAATCGGAATGAGCAAAGCTATCAAGGTCGGGAGTAAAGTAAAGATTGTCGACGGTCCCTTACTCGGAGTTGAGGGCTTGATAAAAGAATACTCGAAGAAGAACCGCAACTGCCGTGTCGAGGCTGTTTTATTTAACCAGATTGTAAGTGTATGGCTTCCGTTTATTTACATTGATGAAGTAAAGGAAGATTAGAAGGATGACGAGAAAGCAAGAGATGCTGTGATGTGCCTCTTTATGTCTTCTCCATACTCGTATCCTATACGGAGTGTCGTTGGAAGCTTAATCAGTCCAATCAATGATAACTCGCACTTGATTTCAACTCCTGTCGAGAACGAGAATGGTTTTTCCCGCGTTGACAGCGACGAAAAGAAGAGCCCGATTCTGGAGTTATCGAAAATAAGGAATTCACCGAATGTCGGAGACGAGAGAATCCTGAGGCCGAAGGTTCCATCAATAAAAATGTTGAATATAGAACTATCGGTCCTGAGCGCGCTTGCACCATAGCCGATTGTCTGTGATGTAAAGTTGTCGTAGATGAAAATCGGGACACTTCCTTTTTTGTCGACACTGAATCTCGCCCTACCCGAAAGTGTCATGTAAATCATCTTTGTTATGTCCATCTCGCCCTTTACTGTTACCTGCACATAGTTCTTCACGTCTTTTACCAGAAAGCCGGTACTCGTCAATATGTAGCCGATATCACCACTAGTGTTGTATCTGTCCTGATGGTAGCGAGCCTGAAAAAGCATGGAAAGAACACTTCCTTCTCCTGTGCCGTTTTCAGCCTGGTCGTAAGCATACTCTATGCTTTGGTTGGCAGAGAGAGTAAAGTCCCCGATATTAACAACGTAGAAGTCTATGCTTTCTTTGACATTGAAAAGCGCATCAAAGGAAGTTGAAGGCCTCAAAAAGTCTATATATCCCTCAAGTTTCACCCTCATAGCAGAGAATGGAAACCAGCTCATTTCTGCGCCGGTTGTTAAGAACATCTCACTTGAGGAAAGATTCTGTGAGTTGTGGCCGAGCCCGGCTGTGATTAAAAACTCGAATGTCGGCAGTAGCACCTTGTACTCAAGTCCTGTTGTCATGCTGTTTTTTAGAAAATGCGGGGAGAATTCGGAATTAAGGGCGAAGAACTCAACTCCCAGGATGTTGGTAGTTGAACTGGCCTTTATACGACCGAAGAAGCGCATGCTGTTCTTGAGATCCTCTATACGGGTGCTTATCTCTTCCTTATCCGCTCTCTCTTCCCCACTCTTATAGAGCGCGTTAAGCCTATCTGATAGAGATGCGGCACTCTCATACCCTATCTGAGCCATCTCGTAGGCTGAGGAGAAGGCCATGAATGAGAAGCGCTCGACATCACACCTTATCCAGATAAGAGAGTTGTATTTCTTGAGTTCACTTGATGCATTCTGTCTCTTTCCGATATCGAAAGAGGAGTTAAGGATTGTAACAGGATTGTAGAGGTTTACGGTGTCTGCATCATAGAATGCCGTTGAAAGAATTACAGTATCTGTATAGTCATATGCAGCGTCTATAGGTGCCAGTGATATGACCCCGCCGTCTATGAGAAGGTGGCCGTTATATTTGTAAGGCCCGAAATAAACAGGAAGAGCAAAGGAGCCGATGAGGATTTCCGAGAAGCTACCCTCTGTGATTCTCACCTCCCTCTTACTTACCAGGTCATCACAGACAACCATCACAGGTATTTCCGTCTCTTCAATGCGGTAATCCTTACCAACAATATAATCTATGAGCGCTTTAAATCCCGCAGCACTTAAGAATCCGCCCTCCGAGGGAAGGTTTAAGGAGAAGTATGATGAGATATCACCAACTTTAAGCATCTCCTCAATCTGCTCCGGACTCACACCGGATGCATACAGCATGCCGATAATCGAACCCATTGAGTTTGAAACTATGAAGTCAGGCTTCACCCCTATCTCATCAAGGTATTTCAACACACCTATGTGGGCGCAGGCTCTTGCAGATCCACCCGTCAGCACAAGGCCTATAGGGTCACGCTTTCCCTCAGTCCGCGCTAGTATTCTCTCTCTGAAATTTTCATCCCCGTAGACGATGGGGATATCTGAAATAAGTATTTCCTTTAAGAATTCATCGTCTACAACTTCCGCTTCCTCAGCTACAAGAGGAAGAAGAGAAAGTACAATCAAGAATACAAGAAAGAGAAATTTCTTCATCCCTAAATAATAATCTTTCTCTCAAACACGTTCAACTTCAACTTGAACAAATAGCTCTCTTTCTGCTAATATTCTTCAAGTTCGGCGTGATGGCGGAATTGGTAGACGCAGTAGACTCAAAATCTGCCGAGGGCAACCTCTTGTGGGTTCGATTCCCACTCGCGCTATCCTTAAAGACAGGTTTTGACACAATTCAGAATCTGTCTTTTTTGTTTGCTAAGTCAAAATAACAGAATAAGTTACAAAATCCAACACAAAACATATCAGGCTCATATACTGAGCAGAAATTGTGCGTCTCTTCCAATTTTCACCAAGAGCGTTTATAAAATCCGACACCTTCTTTGATTTTAAAAGTCAGAACTCTATTTTGTTATATAGTGAGAAAATTTCGTTATGCAGTACAAAGATTTAAGCCTTCTTTGAAACAAATTCCCTTCTCCTTTTATATCTTTCTTTTTTTAATTTTCATTATAGAATGAGGTTATTGAAAGTAACAAAGATACACTACCTCAGCTGCTCTCTTCCGATGACATAAGAAATAAGATATACACCATACGTGGAGTACAGGTGATGCTCGATTCAGATTTAGCTGAGATATATCAAGTTGAGACAAGAATCTTGAATCAATCGGTAAAAAGAAATCAAGAGCGTTTTCCTGAGGACTTTTGCTTCCAGCTTACTTCCAGTGAATATCAAATCTTGAAATCACAAATTGTAATGTCAAGTCCAAATCAATGGGGTGGAAAGCGAAGACTTCCTTATGCTTTTACAGAGCATGGTGTTACTATGCTTACATCACTATTGAGAAGTGCTATAGCAATACATGTCAGTGCGAGAATCATCAGAGAATTTATTGCTTTAAGAAGATATATACAGGAGCACGAGCTCTTATCCGAACATCTTACCAAGATTGACCTGAAACTCCTTGAACATGATAAATCAATAGGACAAGTTTTAAAGCAACTTGAAGAGCCGAGAGAGAAGAAAGCTGTGCTCTTCTTCCGCGGCCAGATGTTCGACGCATTCTCCTGTATTAGCGATATCATCCAGACGGCAGAAAAGGAGATTGTCCTCATCGACGGCTAAAGAGAATACTGCAACACTGGATTTACTCTCCAAGAAGAAAGATGGAGTCGAGGTCAATATCTACACATCCGAAAAGCACTCAAAACTCACAAAGAGTGAGATTGACTCCTTCAACAAAGAATACCCCACCCTCTGCGTAAAATACACTTCTGAATTCCATGACAGGTTTATGATACTCGACAAGAAAATTCTCTATCATATCGGAGCATCGATAAAGGATGCAGGGAAGAAGGTCTTCGAGATATCCCAAATCGAAGACGAAAAACAGACAGCAGAGATTCTGAGAAGGCTCTAAACAAAACACCACAACAGTAAAAACGTTATCACACAACTTTTCTAAAAATTATGTACTAAAACTCGCCAGATTTTGGACTTCACACCCATCTTGTGCTAATGGATTGTGCATTTCTTACAAAAAACTAAGATTTTAATTCAAAAGATTGAGAAAAAGAGCAGTTTTCTTAAAAGGGCTGCTCTTTCTCTATTGCCAAATCCGGCCTTTATGTTTACTATAGCTATGTACACATTATGTACACTAATAAGGAGGATATATGGGAGCCTATTCAGTACCCGAAGAGATAAGGAAACTTAAGCCTACAGGGACAATCATCAAGGTTGTCAAAGGGAAGTATTATGTATACTCACATTCTCAGCATAAGGATCCGGTTACAGGAAAATGGAAGACAGATTCCGGTAAGATACTCGGCAGGATTGTTGAAG
>CAVFNE010000018.1:0-22882 GCA_963623755.1 Muribaculaceae bacterium
TGCCTCAAAAACACCTTTTCCCTGCCTATCGTTTACCCTAGGGCTGAACTGTTACGAAAATATTAATTGCATTATTGGCAGTGTTACTTCTCGTGTCATTCACCAGTTGTGATCCTCAGAAGAAAATTGATAAGGCTATTGCAGAACAGAAGGATACCGTATTCTCATTTATCGATACTGTTACTACAGCATGTGAGTACTCTACTCTTTTACGATCAAAAAACGCTGAAGAATATGATTTATCCAAGTACAATGATACTACTGAAGAGGGCAAAGCTATCAAAAATTTGATAGGTTTACTTTTATGTGTCAGTAACAAAGAAGAATACAGCTATTTCGGATCATCTAATTACACAGTAGATAATGCATCAGGTACTGTAAAGTTTGCGGTGGATGGTGATGCATCTACACTTACATTTACAGGTGTAAGCGTTAAGGCGGCATGCGTAGTAAGTAATGATAAAACTGTAATTGGAGAGTTAACACTTGATGGTGTTATATCCGTGAAAAATACTACATCGGGAAAAACTGAAGACTATACTACAACAATCGAATTGAAAGTAACGGGACTCAATGAGAATGGTACTTCGTATAAAGATATCGAATTAACTTTTGTCTCAGATGACTCTGATATTATTTACACAAAAGCTGTCTGTGACGGCACGAGCCTTGATATCGAAATGTTGAATAAAATTTATAAGATGAACAAAGATTTGTAAATAGGCTTTGAATCAGAGGCCCTGGGGCAATTGAGGCATGGGGTACTGATGGGCATATGAAGTCTTATATAGATTAAATGGACAATTGTCGATGTTGTAACTTATTGTGCTATCCCCTGATGAGATAGGAAGCATAAAGGTCGATGTTGACAATCTTAAAAGGGTGTGGTTAGTATGATATCATACTTTTATATGGAGTATACGACTCCAGAGGAATAATTATGAAGAAAATTTTAATTGCATTATCAGCAGTATTACTTCTTGTATCTTTCACCGGTTGTGATAATCAGGAAAAGATTGATGAGGCTTTAGCAGAGCAGAAGAATGTTGTTCTCTCGTTTATTGATACAGCTACTGTAGCAAATAAGTATACTAAAGGTGCTGATTTAGCTGGAGAGGCTAGAGAATATGATTTATCCAAGTACAATGATAGTGCAGATACGACCACTATCAAAAATTTAATATGTAATCTTTTAAACCGTAGCAACGATGAATATAGTTGTTTTGTTGAGGGTAGTGAATTTGTCAAGATAACAAGTGCATCAGGTACTGTAAAAATTGAGGAAAGTGGTGGTACTAAAACTACGACATTTAAAGATATAAATATTGTTGCAGAGGTTAATAATTCCGCCGGTAAAGATGTAACTGGAAAATTGACACTCGATGGTGTTATATCCGTTAAAGAGACTTCGAGAGGCAGTGCTGAATCTACGACCCGCGAATTGAAGGTGACGGGACTCAATGAGAACGGTACTTCTTACAAAGATATCGAAGTCACTTATACCAAAGAACATTCTAATTCAGCCGTTACATTCTCAAAAGCTGTCTGTGACGGCACGAGCCTGGATCTTGACCTGTTGAATAAATTTTACAAGTTGAACAACAATTTTTCATCAGGAATGTAGTCCGATAATACCCAGAGTACAGGAACCCATGTCAATTGAGACATGGGTTTATTTATGGTGTGATAAGAGATAAGAGGGTCTCTTTGATTCTGTTTTATTCCTCTGGTGAAAACTCTGATACCAAGGTCGTGGGTGTATTTGATGCAACCGTTTCTGACGGCGGAGAACTGGAAAGGGGAAAATTTCGGAAGGCCGTATAAAGGTGTAATTCACAACCTCAGTTGGATGCGTTGTATTCTGAGATATTTGGTGGGATGAAAAGTAAAGCCTTCTCGTTTCAGGGAAGGCTTCAGTCTTGCTCTTAGTCGAGCTTTTTTACTTCTTCTATGCTGTTTTCAATTGCAGGGGGAAGTGTAACTCTGCCATCGAAGGCCTTCATGTCCTTGAAGCCTGTTCCTGTGAGGAGGACAACGACTGTTGCATCTCTTCCGAGTTCCTTCTTCATGTATTCGCTGTCCTTCTCGAAGCATGCAAATGCACATGCTGCTGCAGGCTCTGCCAAGACGCCGCTTTGACGCGTGAGAACAAGCTGGCTCTCGAGTATTTCTTCGTCCGTTACCCTGACGGCCCAGCCTTTGGATTCTTTGACGTATTTGGCAGCCATTCTGCCGTTTGCCGGTAAATCAACAGAGATGCTGTCAGCCCTTGTTGTGGCGCTTACTGCTCTGTAGTCGCCGCTTTCGATAGCGTTGCTGATAGCCGCGCTCTTCTCGCTTTGGCAGCATATGATGCGGGGCATCTTATCAATGAGGCCTGCTTCCATCAGGTCCATAAAGCCCTTTGCAACTCCTGCAATTATACAGCCGTCGCCGACAGGTACGTAAACCGCATCGGGGGCCTTCCGTCCCATCTGCTCGAAGAGCTCTATCGAAATACTCTTCTTACCCTCAATCGTCATCGGGTTGTATGCCGTGTTGCGGTTGATACCGCCGTGGAGGCGTGTATATTCAATACTGAGCTTGAATGCATCGTCGTAGCTTCCTTTGACAGGAATTACCCTTGCGCCGTAGAGTACGGATTGCATGAGCTTGTTGATAGGAGCAGAGGCGGGAACGAAGAGGACAATCTCTATTCCCATTGCAGCTCCCACAGCGCTCATTGCAGCTCCTGCGTTGCCGGTCGATGCAAGTGCAATCTTTTTTTCATTGTGGTGCTTGGCCTGGAGTGCAACAAGGTAGCTTGCCCTGTCCTTGAAGGAACCGGAAACAAGGAGAGTATCGAGTTTAAAAAAAAGGTTGGGGGTGTCGAGTTTTTCTCTCAGCCTCCGAGGCGCCATGAGGGGTGTTATACCGACTGGGTAGGTATAGTCCTCCTCCGCCTCATACGGGTAGAAATCGAATGGGGTGACTCTTTCCTTTTCTTTTGCTCTCTTCAATACTTCGCTGCTGAGCTTTACTATCAGATTACCTTTCGGGAATGTCTCACCTGTATTGAGCTTTTCACACTCGGGGCAGAGATACATGATTTTATCTGTAACGTATTCCCTCCCGCAGTCGGAGCATACATATTTGAATCTCATAAATTCTCCTTTTAAAAATAGAGCCGGGAATAATCCCGGCCGTATGTGCTCTTAATAATCAGCCTTTTACTTTAGCGTTGAACTCTTCAATGAGCTTATCGATTGTCTTCGTCATCTTTGGAATATCTGTCCAGTAGTTTCTGTCATACCACTGTCTGTTGAGTTCCTCGTATGTCTTACCCTGCTGCTCAACCCATGTGTAGTACTTGAGATTGTGGACGCGGAGGCGTTCATAGTATGTAAGCTCAAGCGCATTCTCTCTTGTCTGGTGCATGAGGGATGCTGCGTGTACTCTTGCAGCTTCCATCTGGCTGAACGCACCCTGCTGCTCTGTGAGTTCCTTGAGACGGGAAGTATACATGACGCAGCTGTCTGTGAGGATTGTGAATACACAATCGTCCTCGTCCATCTCATAGTACTTAGCCATCTTGATGGCGGAGAGCATGTTGCCGATGCCGGAAATACCGAAGAGTTTGAGACTCTCGAGCTCTTTGTCGCTCAGTCCCAGAGACTTCAGGTAATCAACACCATCCTTTTCGTTGAAGAGGCGGTAGATATCCATACAATCCTGGTCGTCGATAGCGCAGATCATATCTGTATTCTTTACGTTGTGAATCCATGGAACGTGCTTGTCCCCGATACCTTCGATTCTGTGAGCACCGAAGCCGTTACGAAGTAGTGTCGGGCACTGGAGAGCCTCTCCAGCAGCGATCTTGATGTTCGGGTAGACCTTCTTGAGGTGGTCGCCTGCAGCAAGTGTTCCGCCGGAGCCTGTGCTTGATGCATAACCGCGGACGTTCTCAGCCTTGATGCCGAGCTTCTTGATGACTTCAAGAATAGCTGATCCTGTTACTTCATAGTGCCAGAGGTAGTTTTCAAACTGCTCGAACTGGTTGAAGATGACAATGTGCTTTCCTCTCTCGGCATCAAGTTCATGACACTTGTCGAAGATTTCCTTGACGTTTGATTCACAGCCCGGTGTTGCGATGATTTCTCCCGCTACCGTCTTGAGCCAGTTGAATCTTTCCTGTGACATATCTTCAGGAAGAATTGCGATACTCTTGCATCCCAGGAGTGCAGAGTTGTATGCGCCGCCGCGGCAGTAGTTACCTGTGCTCGGCCAGACAGCCTGCTGTTCCACTGCATCGAAGTTACCCGTTACAAGTGCCGGAGCAAGGCAGGCATATGTAGCGCCGACCTTATGTACACCGCATGGGAAGAACTTTCCAGCAAGTGCGTAAATCTTTGCCTTTGTCCCTGTAATCTGGTGAGGAATTTCAATGAAGTTGACGTTTCCGAACTGACCGCCCTTTTCGACGGGCTCGTTATGCCAGTTGATTCTGTAGAGGTTGAGAGGATTGACGTCCCAGAGTCCTACGTCCTTGAGCTTTTCTTTGATATCATCAGGGATGAGGCTGGGGTCCTTCATCTGTGCAAATGTCGGGAGTGTGATTCCCTTTTCCCTGCAGCGCTCTACGTTTTTCTCAACTATTTTAGGTTTCTTTTTCAAATTGATGAGCATAATATTCTCCTATGACATCCAGTATTATTGTAAAAAGTTGAATTGTAAAGAAAATTTTGAGGTAAAAAGAGGAATATTTCTATATTTTGAGCTATTCATCAATAAAAACAGGCTTATTTGATAATCCTTCCATTGCCGCTGATTTTAATCCTCTCGTCTTTCAGTGCTGCCTCATAGAGCTCTAGAAGCCTCTCTCCACTTTTAAGGTATTCCATCTGAGATAAAAAAGCCTGTAGAGTTCACTTTTTGTGTATGAATTCTTATTTCCCTTCTCGAGGATATAGAGAATTGCACTCGCTGCTTCTGAGGACGGAATCTGGTAGGAATATCTGACACTAGGGTCGGGAGTCGGCCTGAAGTAGTTTTCGTCTACTCCCGTGTGATATACCCTCTCGCCGTCCCTGTCAATTGTCGAGGGGAAGTTGAGAGATGAGAGGATGGGGGAAAGATGAGCGCTAATGCGGCTTCCGTTCTTATAGATGGATAAGGAGGAGAGTACACGCTTTATAAGGAGGCTTTCTTTTATCGGAGACTCTGTTGCGATAACCTCCTTCATGCGCCGCGCGATGTCGCTGTCGAATGCCTCTGATAATATCTCATCTGGTGTCAGTGTTTTCACTTCGAGCTCAGTGACGGTGTATTCTTTCTTTTCCATACAGATATGATAACATCATTATCGGTGAGAGGAAGCAGAATATTGCCTTAAAGGGAGTGAAAACAGTAATATTTCCCAATAAGCGAGGTAAGAAAATGAAAATTACAAAAGATATAAAACATGTTGGTGTCAATGACCACATGGTTGATCTATTCGAGTCGCAGTATCCACAGACAAGGGGAATCTCATACAACTCATATTTAATCGAAAGTGAAGGCAAGAGCCTTGTTATGGATGCTGTCGAGAACGGCTTTGAGAGCCAGTGGCTCGATAATATTGAGTCTTTCCTCAATGGAAAGAGCCCGGACTACATTGTCGTGCAGCATATGGAGAGTGACCACAGTGGAGGCATTACTGCCTTCATGGATAAGTACAAAGAGGCAAAGATAATCTCGTCCCAGAAGGCCTTCGGGATGATGAAGAATTTCTTCAGTGATGATTATTCCGAGCGCCGTATTATCATTAGGGACGGGGACACATTCACACTCGGCAGTCATACCCTCACATTTGTTGCGGCCCCGATGGTCCATTGGCCGGAAGTTATGGTGACATACGACTCATTTGATAAGGTTCTTTTCTCAGCTGACGGCTTTGGCTCTTTTATCGCAAATGACCTTAGACGTGAAAATGATGACTGGGCTCAGGAGGCAAGACGCTACTACATCGGAATAGTGGGTAAGTACGGAACTATGGTGCAGAACCTGTTGAAGAAGGCTGCCGCGCTGGACATAAAGATTATATGTTCCCTCCACGGCCCAGTACTTAAAGAGAACCTCGGCTATTATATTTCGCTCTATGACAAGTGGTCGTCATACACTGCGGAGGACGACGGCATAACAGTTGCATACACATCTGTCTACGGTCACACTGAAAAGGCAGTGAAGGAACTTGTCGATGGCCTCAAGAAAAAGGGTAGGACAGTCGATGTCTATAACCTAGCGCGCGTCGATGTATATGAGGCTGTTGCATCTGCTTTCAAGCACAAGAACCTTATTCTTGCAACTACAACATATGACGGCGATATATTCCCTCCGATGAGAGGATTTATCGAGAAGCTCACACACCGCTTTTACCAGAAGAGAAAAATCGCTCTTATCGAAAACGGCTCCTGGGGCCCTGTTGCCAACAGGATAATGAAGGATATGTTCGAGAAGTGTAAGGATATCGAATGGAGTGAAAACAATGTTACGATAACAAGCGCCCTCAATGAGAAGTCAAGGTGTCAGCTTGAAGCGATGATTGAGGAATTCTAATCGTATATGCCCCAATATTTGACTGACTGAAGGCGCATTCTTTCATGCACTCCCTCATAATTTCTTGTTATGAGGGGAAATGTTTTCAAAACTCTTCGAAAAGATTGGAGGGGGGAATAAGACAGGGGCCACGGTTCAGGCCCCTGATGTTTACTTCTCCAGGTTTTCCCTGATGATTTCGAATACTGTCTTCCACTTTGTGCACATCTCTTCGCTCTTGAAGTAGATTGCAATCTCGCGCTCTGCAGAAGCGGGGCTGTCCGAGCCGTGGATGCAGTTGTAGCTCATGAGAGGGGAGAAATCACCTCTGACTGTTCCGACCTCAGCCTGTGAGGGGTTTGTCTTACCCATAAGCTGTCTCATTCCCGATATTGCATCCTCTCCTTCAACCACCATTGCGACAATCGGGGCTGATGTGATGAACTTTACGAGCCCTGGGTAGAACGGCTTTCCTATGTGCTCCTGATAGTGAGCTTGAGCCTGCTCTGGCGTCACCTCCAGCATCTTGAGTGCGATAATCTTATAACCCTTTTCCTCGATACGTGTAATAAGCTTTCCGATAAGTCCTCTCTGGACTCCGTCCGGCTTGATTGCAATAAATGTTCTTTCTGTCATTTTTATTTTCCTTATTGAGTGAGTGTAGCACAGAAAAAGGGTGGCTTAACAGTCCGTTATGTGTGTTGCAAATTGTTGCATTTCTTATTTGACTTTGAGATTTAGTAGGGTAAAATAATAATACGGTAATCCCGTTTAAGAGGAGAAAGACATGTCGGATTTAATGAGACCAATTCCTTTTTCCGAGCTGCTCAACAGAATAGCCGGAGAGTATAAAAACCATGATTCAATTTTCAGTATCAACAAAGAACAGTTCTATTATGATAGAAAGAAGCATTCTGTAGATGTCTTTAATCAGAAGTGTTCAACTCCACTCGGTCCTGCTGCAGGCCCACATACACAGCTGTGTCAGAATATAATCGCATCCTATCTTGTTGGAGCAAGGTTCATAGAACTCAAGACTGTCCAGATTATGGATCACCTTGAGATAGCAAAGCCGTGTATCGACGCCAGGGACGAAGGCTACAACGTCGAATGGTCTACCGAGTACACACTCGAGAAGGCTTATGACGAATACCTCAAGGCATGGATTGCACTACACATAATTGAAGCACTCGTAGAGGATAAGGTTGTCGACAAACCTTCCTTCATCTTCAATATGTCCTGCGGCTACAACCTTGAGGGAATAAAAGAGGAGAAGATGCAGACTTTCATCGACAGCATGATTGATGCAGGAAAAAAGCCTCTCTTCGATGACTATATCGCCCAGGCTGAAGCACTTCTTGATGACGGTATCCTCAGCGGTACCGGACTTGAGCAAAGGAAGGAGAAGGCCGAAAAGACACTCGGCAGAATCAGCAGAAATATATGCCAAAGCGTGACGGTATCTACAATGCACGGATGTCCGCCGAAAGAGATTGAAGCAATCTGCAGCTACCTCTTGACAGAAAAGAAACTCGATACCTTCGTCAAGCTCAATCCGACACTTCTCGGGTACGAGACAGTTAGAAGTGTACTCGACTCTCTCGGCTATAATTATGTTGTTCTCAAGAGGGAGAGCTTCGAGCATGATCTGCAGCTTGAGGACGCAAAGGCAATGCTCCACCGCTTGGTGGAACTGGCAGAGAAGGAAGGGAGAGCGTTTGGCGTCAAGCTTACAAACACACTGGGCAACGTCAACCCGAAGGATGTACTTCCGGGAGACGAGCGCTACGGCTCGGGAAGAATTCTCCTTCCTCTTTCGT
Source organism: Muribaculaceae bacterium (assembly GCA_963623755.1). Classification (GTDB taxonomy): domain Bacteria; phylum Spirochaetota; class Spirochaetia; order Sphaerochaetales; family Sphaerochaetaceae; genus Ornithospirochaeta. Next base: position 8,373 of record CAVFNE010000018.1, read on the forward strand.
CCCGCGTTGCACTCATCCTCTCTGAAGAGTTCAACGGAACACTCCCCATTTCATACTCCGGCGGTGTATCTGCACTCTCGGTAAGGGCTCTCTTTGAGACTGGTATCCACCCCATTACACTTGCAACCGATATGCTCCACCCCGGTGGATACGCTAAGATGAAGCAGCTCTGTGAAATCTGCAACGATGCGGATAACGCATGGAAGATGGACCATATAGACGTGTCGAAACTCAGGAAGTTCGTCGAAGCTGTCTCAAGTGAGACAGGAATTGCTTCCAAGGGTGCAAGGGGAATAAACTCGGCTAAAGTCTCTACTCCACTCGAGCTCTTCGACTGCTATGTCGCACCCTGTGTTGAGGCTTGTCCTATCCATCAGCCTATTCCCGAGTATGTTGCACTTGCGGGAGAGGGAAGAGTGGCCGAGGCACTCTCTCTGATTTACACATCTAATGCGCTACCGAATATTACAGGATGGATTTGCGACCACCAATGCCAGAACCACTGTTCGAGAATGGACTATGAAGGACCGGTTGAGATAAGGGAAGTCAAGAGGCTCTGTGCAGAACTGGGGTTCGATGAATACAAGAGGGATTACTGGGAGAAGGTTGATGAGCCGGAGGATGTAAAGGCGGCGGTAATCGGTGCCGGCCCGGCAGGACTAAGCGCTTCATACTTCTTAGCCCTTGCAGGTTTCGACACAACAGTATTTGAGAAGGAGAGCTCTGCGGGAGGAGTTGTTAGATACGTTATTCCTGAATTCCGTATTCCATCATCTGTTATAGATAAGGACGTCGCATTTATAAAGGAGCAGGGCGTCAAGTTTGTTTTCAATACGGAAAAGACAATCAAAGAACTCAGAAGTGAAGGCTTTGAGTATATATTCGTTTCCGTCGGTGCAACAGACCCCAATGACAGTGGTGTCAGCGGCAACGGAGAAAGGGAAAATGCAGTGTCCTTCCTCCTCAGAAGTAAGATGGGTGAGAAGATAGAGCTTGGTAAGCACGTTGTTGTAACCGGTGGCGGTAATACTGCCATGGATGCGGCAAGAATGGCTATCAGAACTGCCGGTGTCGAGGATGTTACGGTTATCTACAGAAGAAGCGAAAGCGAGATGCCTGCAAACAGGGAAGAGTACGAGGCAGCACTGTCAGACGGCGTGAAGTTTGTTTTCCTTGCCAATCCTGTTGATTTCACAGACGGTGTTCTCACACTATCAAAGATGGTCTTGGGAGAAAAGGATGAATCTGGGCGCAGACGAGCGCTTGAGAGTGGCGAGAAGATGAGTATTGATTGTTCATACCTCATCTTAGCTATCGGAAAAAAGCCGGACAAGGCAGTATTGAGTGCTATCGGAGTCGAAGGCGAGAAGAACGTCTGGATTGTCGGGGACGCTAAGACAGGGCCGACCACAGTTGTAAGATGTATAGCATCAGCTCAGGCTGCCGTGGACGAAGCAATAGACGCAGTATATGACAAGATTTTAGAAGAGGATGACGGACAGAGTGGAGACTGCACATGTCCTGAGTGCTCGAATAGCGATAACGAAGACGAGATTGAGGATGAGTACGACGATGACGAGATGAGTCAGATAAGAGAAGAGGAAGACTCATTCTTCGCATCAATCAGAGAGAAGAAAGCTCAGATTGCACCCTCATTGAGAACGGGCGCAAAGGCTGGGGCATTCTTCGAGAGAGAAGCAAAGAGATGTATCGAATGTTCCTACTACTGTAATAAGTGTGCAGAGGTATGTCCCAATAGAGCCAATGTCATGCTCGACTTGAGAGATACAGGACTTTTCGAGGATCCTTTCCAGATTCTCCATCTCGACGCTTACTGTAATGAATGCGGTAACTGTCTTTCGTTCTGCCCGCACGATGGAGGCCCGTACCTCAAGAAGTTCACGCTTTTCAGCAGGAAGGATGATTTCGAGAACAGCAGTAACAGCGGTTTCTATACAGAGAATGACGAGTTGTTAATCAGACTCGGGGATAAGATAATCGAGGGCAGGCTCAATGCCGACGGTTTTGTTGAAGCAGATGTCGACGAGAGAGTTAAGGCTGTAATCGAGACGGTATTCCTCTCTCACTCATATCTATTAGGACCTGTGGAGGAGTAATATGGCAGATATTATCATAAAGAATGTAAGAGTATTCCAGACTCAGCCTCCTTTCATGGTTGAAGAGGATGTCGATGTTGTAATCGAGGGTAGCCTTATCAAGAGCGTGGGGAAAAACAAGGCTGAAGGTCTTACTGCTGAAAAAATTATTGACGGCAGGGGGAAGACTTTGATTCCGGGTAACGTATGTGCCCACCATCACTATTATTCAGGCCTCAGCAGGGGGATGCTCATTTCCGCAGGCCCCCAGACAGACTTCATCCAGGTTCTCAAAGAATGGTGGTGGAGACTCGACAGAGGCTTACAAGAGGAGAGTACATATTACTCATCTCTCATATGCTCACTCGATGCAATAAGCTCAGGCACTACAAGCTGTGTCGACCATCATGCTTCTCCATGCTATATCGAGGGAAGCCTCTCCACGATAGCAAAGGGTATGGAGGAAATCGGCGTCAGAGGATCTACATGCTATGAAGTAACTGACCGTAACGGCGGCATGAAGGAAATTGAAGAGGGCGTTGATGAAAACATCCGCTTTGCCCGGGAAGTCGACGAGAGACGCAAAAAAGGTGAGGATGTACTCTGCGAAGCTACAATCGGAGGACACGCACCTTTCACAATTCCAGATGACGGCCTAAGGATGATGGCTGATGCAATGGATAAAACGGGACGCGGAATGCACCTTCATGTGGCAGAAGCAAGCTACGACAGTGTTTGGTCACACCACTTCTACAATAAAGATATTGCATCCAGGCTTGATTCTTTCGGTCTTCTCAGGCCCGAAACACTCATTGTCCACGGCGTACACCTATCAGAGAAGGAAGTTGAGCTTATTAACGAGCGTGATTGTTTCTTTGCAGTCAATCCACGCTCCAACATGAATAACCACATTGGATATAACTCCAAGCTTCCGCTTATCAAGAATCTATGCCTCGGAACAGACGGCTGCGGCGGCAATATGTTTGAAGAGATAAAAATCGGCTTCTTCAAGCATAAGGATGAGGGCGGTCCGTGGTGGCCGTCGGATTTCCTGGGTGCTCTCAACAGAGGTAATAGGCTTGTAGAATCACAGTTCGGCGGAAGAATAAAGCTGGGTAGAATTGAAGAAGGCTACACAGCAGATTTGGCACTTCTTGACTACAACAATCCGACACCTCTCCTTGTTGCAAATGCCCCCGGACACTTTGTATGGGGTATGAGCTCGGGCCATGTCAACTCGACAATCGTCAACGGAAAACTCCTCTTCGAGAATCATCACTTTGTCAGAAAAGACGCTGAGGATATCTACCGTAGAGCGGCAGAAGTTGCCTCTGAACTCTGGAAGGTTGTTGATAAAATCAAGCCGTGACCGGATAAAAGAATATTGTTTGAAAACGGATTTAGTTTTAAACTTATAGATAGGGGGAAGATGGATTCCCCCTGTCTTTGAATAGATAGGATTCGTCCATTGTTTAAAAAGAAATACAATGGGTATGGAGGATAAAGTGGCTTCTACAAAAATCGGAGATAAGATTGTCAGAGTTGATGCGAGGAGCAAGGCAAGGGGAGAGGCCTTATATGTGTCGGATCTCTTCTTTCCGGATATGCAATATGCGTACATGATTCGTTCTACTTGTCCGAGAGGAAGGATAAAGAGTATAACGGCTCCCGAACTTCCTGAAGGTTATTATTTCATCACTGCAGATGATATCCCACCCGAGGGAAAGAACGAACTGTGGATGATTGCCAAAGACTGGCGTGCCTTTGCAAAGGATTATGTTTTATATGTCGGTGAGACTATCGGCCTTGTCGTAGGACAGGATAGGACAGTTCTCAAGGCAATCAAGGACAATATCAGGATTGAGTATGAGGAGGAGACTCCTGCTGTCTCCATCGATGATGGACTCGAGTGTGTCGGCGGCCCGATGTTCCCAGAGAAGGGCAATAATATCTTCTGCTCGCTCTACTGCGAGAAGGGAAAACCTATGAGTGAGGTCTTTGCAGAGGCTGATGAGATATTTGAAGAGAGACTCGACACAGGGTGGCAGGAACATGTGCACCTCGAGACAAACGGGGCAATTGTAACAATGGAAGGCGATAACTATGTCTTCTATGCTTCTGCACAGTGTCCTTTCTACATCAGAAAGAGTATTGCAGCACTTTTGAATCTCCCGTATGAGAGGATAATCATCCGTCAATGCACAACAGGCGGTGCATTCGGCGGTAAGGAACACTTTCCAGATGTACTATGCGGTCCGCTCCTTGTTGCCGAGAGCAAAATAAAGAAGCCTATCAAGCTTATATTCGACAGAGAGGAAGATACACAGTTCTCAGTCAAGAGACACCCGAGTAAGAACGTCTTCAAGACAGCCATAAAGGACGGGAAGATTACAGGGATTGAAGCACATATCTACTACAATGTAGGGGCATATCTCTCGTCATCATTTGTTGTTCTCCAGCGTGGCGTATTCCATGCAAACGGCGTATATAATATCCCGAACACATACATTACAGGTGACGGTGTCGGAACAAATACATTCCCATCCTGTGCCTTCCGCGGCTTCGGGGCACCTCAGACAGTCTTTGCTGTCGAGACCCATCTTGACCATATTGCACACCACCTGGGAGTTGACCCCTTAGAGTTCAAGAAAGAGTACATAATCAAGCAGGGAGATGAGACCGTCACCAACGGTCACATAATCGAGGAAGTCAAACTTCCCGAGATGCTTGATGTTCTTACGAGAGAATCGGATTACTGGAGAAAGAGTAAGGAATATACCCCAGGATGCGGTAAGGGAATCGGAGTGAGTATGTATCTCCACGGTGGTGCTTTTACAGGTAATGGTGAGCAGGCAATCATCAAGGCCCACGCGAGACTTGTGAGAAAAGGCGACAGGGTTGCAATCCAAGTCGGTTCCACCGAGATGGGACAGGGCTTCCAGACTTCGCTGAGAAAGATTGCTGCTGATGCCCTCGAGCTGCCGATTGAGAATATCGACTACGATAACCCCGATACCTCCCGCGTTGTCGACAGCGGCCCGACAGCAGCATCACGTTCGACTATGATTGTCGGAAAGCTTGTCGAGAGAGCGGCCCTCGAGATGAAAAAGCGCTGGGACGAGGGTGATATAACAACGGAAGTTGAATACGAACACCCGGAAGGCTTCCCGTGGGACCAGACGACATTCCGTGGAGACGCGTACCTGGGTTGGGGCTGGGGTGCGGCAATAGTAGAGGTCGAAGTTGATAAGACAACAAACGAAGTCAAGACAGTCGGTGTATGGACAAGCCACGACATAGGACATCCAATTGATGAACTTATCGTGCACGGACAGGTCAACGGCGGTGTTATGCAGTCTCTCGGCTACGCAAGTATGGAGAAGCTCGAGAACAGAAAGGGCTTCTTCAAGCAGAAGAGAATGAGCGACTACGTCATCCCGACCAGTATGGATTTCCCCAAGCAGTTCTATCACCTGCAGGAGAATCCGTATCCATGGGGGCCTAAGGGCGCAAAGGGAATGGGGGAACTCGTCTTCAACGGTGCATCGTGCGCATATGTAGATGCAGTCGAGCGCGCTCTCGACATTAAGATAAACGCCATTCCAATCCCACCGGAAGACATAGAGGAGGCTTTGAAGAGAAAAAATGCACAGTGAAGTTAAGTTTAAGCTCAATGGTAGAGATGTTGTCTACTCAGGTAATCCTCTGAGAAGACTATTGGATGTGTTGAGAGAGGATTTACACCTTACAGGAACCAAGGAAGGATGCTCGGAAGGAGAGTGCGGGGCATGTTCTGTTCTCAAGGATGGCCTTCTTGTCACATCCTGTATTATTCCTGTCGGCTCATGTCAGGGCAGTGAGATATATACAATTGAAGGTATAAGGGACACAGAGAAGGGTAAGTGCATTATAGATGCCTTTGCCGAGGGCGGTGCTGTCCAGTGCGGTTTCTGTATTCCGGGCATGGTCATGGCGGCGTATTATCTTTTATCGAACAACCCCGACCCGAGCGAGGAGGAGATAAGACTGGGTATCAGCGGCAATATATGCCGCTGCACCGGATATGACCTCATTGTCGAGTCTATCCACCTTGCTGCAGTAAAGGGAGGCGACTTATGGAAGAAATGAAATATTACATGCCTGATACCCTTCAGGAAGCACTTGAGATAATGGATAGGGAGGATGTCATTCCTCTTGCAGGAGGATCGGACTTGATGGTCAGTGGCTTCAATGGCACTGGAGTCGACCCCACCTTCGATAGGAGCGTGATGATTATCACAAACCTCTCCGAACTCAAGGGAATAACAGAGAAAGAGGACGGCTCTGTAGTAATCGGGGCACTCTCAACCTCGCGCGAGATTGCATCCTCCTCTCTTGTCCATCCGCTTGTGAGAGATGCTGCATCTCGTATGGGTGCTGTGCAGCTTCGTAACAGTGCAACAGTGGGCGGCAACATCGGAAACGCATCCCCCAAAGGTGATACTCCCCAGCCTCTGATTCTGCTCGACAGCCGTGTTGTTCTTACATCTGTCAACGGCTCGAGAGAGATGCTTGTTGATGACTTTATCATCAGCGCCAAGAAAACAAAGAGGGAGAAGAATGAACTCATTACAGCTGTTATTATTCCTCCGACCCATTTTACACACATCTACTTCCATAAAATCGGAATGAGACGCAGTAATGCCATCAGTAAACTTACTCTTTCGTGCGCTGCTGAAATAAGAGATGGTGTTGTGGTAGATTTTCGCGCATCCAGCGGGGCTGCCGGCCCGAAGGTAATGAGAAGTAGGAACGCCGAGATGATTTTGGTGGGAAAGAGAGTTGACGAGCTCGAGAGCGTAAAGGATGAGTTTCTGGACGCATGGAACAATGTAATATCACCCCATGCAATGGCCGAGTACAGGCGTAATTCCACCCGTAGGATGCTTTCCTACTTCATTGACCAACTGGCATCAGGACACCCTGAAGGAAGAATTGAATAAGGAGTATATTCAGTATGGTTGTTTACCATCCACAAACTAAGAAAGAAGCCGTCAAGATGAGGGTTGAGAATGAAAACAGCCGATATCTTGCAGGCGGTACGGATGACCTCAGGCTCGGCGGAGATACCGATAAAGAGACTATCCTCATAGATATCAACCCCCTTCTTGAAAGAGGAATTTCAGATATGGGGAACGGACTGATTAAAGTGGGAGCACTTACCTCGTTCAATGAGATGATATCTTCTCCCCTGGTTCCTGAAGTAATAAAAGAGGCATGCCGTTATAACGCATCCTTTACCCGTCGTAACAGCGCTACGGTGGGAGGTAATATCGCCCTCAAGCGCAGCGACAGTTACCTTCTTGCCCTATTTGCTGCACTCGGTGTCACATTCAATTCGACAACCCTTCATTGTGAATCAGAGAAGAGCGTCGAAGAGTATGCTCAATCAAAGTGTAAGAGGCTCATCGAGTACTTTGTAATTGACACAAAGAAGATGGCCTGGGTGAAGAGATTCTCTCTCTCGAGCACAACTCACGCAGCTCTCATTGCAGCAGTGGCAGATAACCGCAGGTATGCACTCTCCGTCCACGGTAGTGCATTTGTATCCGGAGACTCTCCTGAAATATGGAAGGACGTAAAGTACACCAGTGATATTACAGGAAGCGCAGAGTATAAAGAATACCTGGCAAAGACTGTATTCACGCTCAGGAGGGACGCCGAATGATTTTAAAATGCAGAGTTAACAGAGAAACGGTAACAGTTGAGTGTAACGAGACAGATAGACTGAGAGACCTTTTATATAGAATCGGATGCAACTCCGTGCGTGATAGCGATGACTGCGAAGGTTTTGCCGGAAGCGACACAATCATATTCAACGGGGAACTCAAGTATTCGAACTTCATTCTTGCCTATCAGGCAGAAGGGGCAAAGATAACGACAGCCGAAGGACTTTTGAACGGGCGCGAGATAAACTATGTTCAGAAAGCAATGGTATCTGCAGGTGTTGTGCAGAGTGCATACAATGCCCCTGCTGCAAGCTTGATGCTGACGTGGCTTCTGGAGAAAAAACCTTATCCTACAAAGGATGAGATAAGAGAAGTTCTTACATCCATCTTCATCAGAGATGCCGGATACGAACACTATTACCTGGCAGTTAAACTTGCTACCGAGCTCAGGGACTACGGCGAGTACAGAAGTGAGATTGCTCCGTCGTTCAGACCGAAGTTGGAAGTGATAGGTAAGCCCTTTGATAAGATTGACGGGGCTTCCCTTGTTTCGGGCGAGAGGGTTTTTGTCGAGGACAAGGTCCCATCCGATGCCTGGACCCTTCATGTACTGCGCTCCCCGTTTGCTTCGGCATATATAAAGAGTATAGATACAACTGAAGCTGAGAAGCTTGATGGAGTTGCTGCAATCATTACGGCATTCAACTGCCCCGATATCTACTACATGCAGGCGGGTCAGGGGACCCCGGAGCCGAGCCCTCACGACAGAAGACTTTTCAATATGAAGGTCAGACATGTCGGAGACAGGGTTGCAGGTATTGTTGCACGCACTAAGGAAATTGCCGAGAAGGCAGCATCCCTTATTAAGGTTGAGTATGAGCCGACAGAGGCAGTCTTTACAGTCGAAGAGGCAATGAAAGACGGTGCACCTCTTGTTCATAACGGACAGGTTGAATACCGCGCAGGAGCCCCGGCAGACCTTGATGAATACAATAAAAGAGCAGGGGACGAGAGGGAAGGCAAAGTCGTTTATCAGTTTCCACTCCATGCAGATATAAGAAAGAACCTTGCTGCATCGAATAAGGGATATATCGGAGATGTAGATAAGGCCTTTGCAGAGGCTGATGCAGTTGTCGAGGACACATATCAGACAAGCCAGGTACAGTGCACTCCTCTTGAGCCGCATGTATGTTATGCCCTTGTCGAGAACGGAAGACTTGTCATCCATGCAGCAACACAGGTGCCGTACCATGTAAGACGTATCTGCAGCTGGGTGTGTCAGATTCCGGAGAATAAGATACACGTTATAAAAGAACGTGTAGGTGGCGGCTACGGCAGCAAGCAGGATATTCTTGTCGAAGACCTCACAGGATATGCAGCTTGGATTACAGGGAAACCTGTCTACTACCGCAATACCCGTGCCGAGGAGTTCTATGCCAACAGTACCCGTCATCCGATGAGAGTATATGTCAAGATGGCAGGAAAGAAGGACGGTAAGATTACCGCTATCTATATGGAAGTCAGAGCCAACACAGGCCCTTACGGCAACCACTGTCTTACAGTTCCTATGAACTCATGCTCAAAAACACTTCCTCTCTTTGCAGTCGACAACATGAAATATGATCTTCAGGTCTACTATACTAATACTCCTCCTGCAGGTGCATATCAGGGTTACGGTACACCTAAGGGAATATACGGTCTTTCGATGGTTATGGCACAGCTGGCGGAAAAGCTCGGCCTCGACTATAAGAGCGTCATTGAAAAGAACCATGTATCGCCGGGCTATATGCTTGAAATCTTGAAGGGCCTTGGGGAAGGACGTGAGGGCGCTGTCGTTCCCGTCGGTTCATGCGGACTGGACGAGGCCATCGAGAAAGGTTGCGAGATGATTAATTGGGGAAAGAAGGAAGAGAGCGGCGACCCCGATTGGAAGATAGGGAAGGGCTTTGCGATGATTATGCAGGGCTCGGGCCTTCCGGGACTGGACCATGCAGAGGCAGTGTGTAAGCTTGAAACAGACGGTACGGTTATTCTCTTGAGCGGTGGCGCAGACCTCGGAACAGGACTCGATACAATATCTGCAAAGATTGTGTGTGAAGTATTGAAGGTTCCTGTAGAGAGCGTCTCAGTTGTCTCCGGCGACACCGATGCATGTGTATTCGACACCGGCTCCTACGCTTCCTCGGGAACATTCTTCAGTGGCAATGCATCGCTTCTGGCTGCAAAAAAACTCAAAGAGATGATTCTTGAAGAGGCTGCTCTCCAGATGGGAGAGAATAAGGATGATTTGGAGATAGTACATCCGGGTGCAGTTCACTCCCTCTCTACAGACAAAACCCTCACTTATTGGGATATAAGCCATACTGCTACCAGTGGCTCCGGGCGCGGTCAGCTTGTTGCACACGGCTCGTTTGTAACAACAGCGTCCTCAATTCCTTACGGTGCGCACTTTGCTCAGGTTGCAGTCAACATCAAGACAGGAGAAATCAAGCTCCAGAAGTTCTACGCCCTTCAGGATGCCGGAACTCCTATCAACCCCGAGATTGCACTCTGTCAGATGTACGGTGCCGTCATGAAGAGTATAGGGCACTCGCTCTACGAGAACATGGTTCTGGATGAGAACGGCGTCAATATAAACGCCAACTTTACAGACTATGGCACTCCTATGATTATGGAGGCTCCCGATGACTTCAAGTCGGTGCTCATCGATGTTGATGACAACGCAGGTCCTTTCGGTGCTAAGAGTATATCTGAAATCGCATGTAACGGTGCAGCTCCTGCAATTGGAATTGCAATCCATGACGCATGCGGGGTATGGATTAAGAGCTGGCCTATGACTCCGGAGAAGATTCTCAAGGGACTAGGTAAGATCTAAAAGCTCTTGAGCACAATAGAGCAGGATGGGTGATAAGTACACTTGTCCTGTTTTTTTTACGCCGATAATTTGCGATTCTGCAGGAAAACGCCGGAATAAAAATTGCGATTCTGCAGGAAAAATGTGAGATAAAATTGACGATTCTGCAGAAAAAAGCCAAAATAAAAAGTGTGATTTTGAAGGCTATTGCTGAATTATCTGGAGAAAGTTATGTTTAAACGTAAGATATATAACCAATTACTGAAGTGGAAAGAAGAGTCGAACGGAAAGACTGCTCTGCTTCTTGAAGGCCAGCGTAGGGTGGGAAAGTCGACAATAGTTGAGGAGTTCGCGAAGAATGAATATGAGAGTTATATTCTTGTTGACTTCTATACAGCCTCGAAGGATGTGAAGGCTTTGTTTGATGATTTATCCGATCTATCGTATATCTTTCTCCAGTTACAACTTGTGTATAAGAAGAATCTTAAGGTTAGAAAATCGTTAATAATATTTGACGAAGTGCAACTCTGCCCGAAAGCCAGGTCTGCAATAAAAGCTCTTGTCAAGGACGGTAGATATGACTACATAGAGACAGGTTCCCTTATTTCCATAAGAAAAAATTCAAAGGATATCTTAATCCCGAGCGAAGAGAAAAGAATTAAGATGTGGCCTATGGACTATGAGGAATTCAGATGGGCTCTCGGAGACGAAGTATCGTGTACCATGCTCAGGGAACTCTATGAGAAAAAACAGTCTCTCTCTGATGCGGTATCGAGAAAAATCTTCAGAGACTACAGGCTTTATATGCTTGTCGGAGGTATGCCCCAGGCTGTAGAAACATATATAAATGAAAACAACCTGAGTATGGTAGATGAAGTTAAAAGAGATATCTTATCTCTGTATAAGGAGGATTTCAGAAAAATAGATCCCACCGGCCGCATCTCCAGCCTCTTTGATGCAATACCTTCCCGTCTCATGAACAATTCCGGTAGGTATAATGTATCCTCTGTTCTATCGTCCTCTCGTGCTTTGGATGTTCTGGAAGAGATTGAAATGATGAAGGATTCTGGCACTGTACTTGTTTCCTACCATGCAAATGACCCGAATGCTGGGATGGCTCAAACCAAGGATTTAACAAGATTCAAACTCTTTCTTGCCGACACGGGACTGTTTGTTACTTTGGCCTTTATGGACAAGAAAAATACAGATAATGAAATATACTCCAAACTGCTTTCTGATAAACTATCGGTTAATCTTGGTTATGTATATGAAAATGTAGTTGCTCAGACATTTATGACGAATGGATATGAGCTGTACTACCACACCTTCAACAAGAAGGATTCAAAGCATAAATATGAAATTGATTTTCTGCTCCCAAAAGAGAATAAAATATGCCCTATTGAGGTGAAAAGTTCCGGCTATAACACCCATTCCTCAATAGATGCCTTCTCTTCCAGATTCTCACAAAGGGTTGGGCGGAAGATTGTGATATATACAAAGACATACAGAAAGGATAAAGATATTGAACTTCTTCCTTTTTATATGGCGCAGTTCCTTTAAGAATACAAGAAAAACTCCCTCATTTTTTGTCGAGGGAGTTAAGCGTGTTTAGTGCAGATTTCTAATTTTCCAACAATGGTGACACGTAGTCCTCCGGCAAGCTCTGGATATATTCATCTATGGCCTGAGCAACCTTCTTTGAGTATGAAACAGCCTGGACTACAGTCTTTGCCCCCAAAACGACATCGCCGGCAGCAAATACTCCCGGACATGTGGTCTCACCGTTTTCGTTGGTGAGAAGAAGACCGGAGGATGATGCCTGGAGATTCTTTGTTGTGTTGACAAGCTTTGATTTCGGACCCTGGCTGATTGCGATAATTGTCGAATCTGCCTTGAAAAGGTGAGGTTCGTTCTTTTGTCCTGTTATATTTCCTTCTTCGTCTGTGATGTTTTCATCGAGTAGTGGACCGTAGTCTGTAATTTCGAGAGTGCTGTGGCCGAATAAAAACTCTGCGCCGTCAAGACGTGCATACTCAGCCTCTTCCTCACTCGAGTCAATCTTGTTGCGACGCGCAATGAGTGTGACGTGCCTTGTGCCTTTTCTCAATAGTGTTCTTGCAACATCCATTGCTGTATTTCCCATACCGATGATTGCAACATCATCACCAAGGTGATATGCATCAGGGTTTGCTAAAAAGTCGATGGCAAAGTGTACGTTTCCCAGGCTTTCTCCCTTGATTCCAAGCTTCTTCGGTCTCCAGACACCGGTTCCGATGAAGATAGCTTTGTACCCGTCACGGAAGAGGTCCTTTATTTCAAGTGCACCGCCTATTGTGGTGTTAGGCCTGATGTTGACGCCGATTGATCTGAGAAACTTCGAGTATCTTTCAAGGATGGACTTCGGAAGTCTGAATTCCGGAATACCGTATTGCAATACACCCCCGATTTTGTCCTTTGCGTCGAAGATTGTGACTTTGTATCCCATCTTTGCCATTTCGATAGCAACTGTAATACCGGCAGGACCGGCTCCGATAATTGCCATTCTCTTTCCATTCCATTCAGGGATAGATATCTTGATTTGGTCGAGACAGGTATCGGAAATGTAGTTCTCGATTGATGAGATGTGGATAGGGGAGCCTTTCTTTCCCTGAATGCAGTTCCCCTCGCATTGCATCTGGTGGTTACAGACAAGTGAACATACGACTGAAAGAGGATTATTGGCAAAGAGCATATCTCCTGCCTCTCTTAGTTTTCCTTCCTTGAGCATGTGAATCATCTGGGGAATAGGTGTATGGATAGGACAGCCGTTGAGCTGACACATCGGTTTTTTGCATTCAAAGCAGCGGTTTGCTTCAGCAAGAACATGTAAAATCATTAAAGTGCCTCCAATTTACAAATTACCACCGGGTGAAATGGATATTCTTACCTTAATTGTAAAGATAAAGAAATATAACGACGCTGGGTAAAAATGTTATCTGTAATTTCTGATTACGAAATCTGCATTGGCAAATTAATTGTATATGGTAAGCTTATATCAAATGCAAGTATATTTTGAGAACGAATATATAAAAATATACGAGAAAGGATATTTGGAAAAAACCAGAAGTATCTGAAAGAGATTATGATGAGCATATTTGAGATGCTATGTGGAGAATATCTTTCTTACATTATCGGGGAAGAGGATTTAAATAATGTAAGAGACGGCTATATGAAGAAATAGATTTTGCACATTCTCATCAGGGGGTAAAACCTCATGTTCATGATATTGATGTGAGGAAGCTTAGTTTGCGTAAAAATGAAGCCAGAACATTAAATAAGAAGGAATTGAATAAACTTAATCAAGTACTTGCTTTCTATAAAAGAAATAAGTCAAGGTTAAAAGGATGATAAGGTATGATGAGTAATGTGATTTATTGGAAGCCGGAAAGTTGTATTCAGGAATTTTAAAGCCAGATGTTGTTTATCGGGCACTATGAGTTCTCGCATAACAATCATGAGTATCTGATTGTCGAAGATATAATTGATAATAAAGGCGTATTTGTCATTTATGACAGAGATTTGAATATACCTGGATTTAAAGAGAAAAATGATTGGGATATTGAGCCCCAAACGATATATCCCTCTCTTCATGAATTATGCTTCAATTTCAGATTGAAATGTGATGGTCGTACAATTGCAGAGTACATTTGAGATAATAAGGAACAATCACAAAATAATTTAATTATTTCGTGATAGTTCTTCCGTATTCCATTTCACCTGTGCTACAATGCTTCAAGAGAGGTGAATAGCACATGCCTGCATCAGTAGAAACAAAAACCGCAGTTCAGAAAATATTGCTCGATTTGTCTCCTT
>CAVFNE010000019.1:0-22792 GCA_963623755.1 Muribaculaceae bacterium
TAAGTGCCGACTGAGTCTTCTGCCGCTTTATGGGAAGAATACCTGTCATGTAGGCCAGGGCGACATACTTTGTGGACTGAGTGCCTTTGAATATGCTTCTAAGGAATGAAATGTATTGATCCTGAACCTTACTGTTATCTGCATCATCTCTTATAAGGACATCCCATTCATCTATGATTATGACGAATTGATTACCTGTCTTTACATTTATCATGGCCAGCGCATTAGCCAGGATTTTTCGCCTTTTTCTACAAACTCGGGATAATACTCTCTAAGCTCTTTTATAATCTTCTTCTTAATTGATGAAACAACCTTTTCCAGACATCGGGCAAGCTCGATAAACCCCTGCACATCAAAGTGAATAACATCATACTTATTCATGTGTTTATCACAATCAGGGCTTTAGAGTCAGCACCCTTCGAATAATATGCAACAAGCATATCTGCAGCCATTGACTTACCGAAGCGAACAGACGACTGTTAGAGATAAAACCACGACTCTTTCCAAGAACGCGGTTGGTGAAATTAATCAATCCGCTTTTATCTACGTATATCTCGTCTTCAAAAGCCCGCCTGAATGCTGAATTATCAGGATTAACGAAACTTCCCATACCGTATACTCTCCTTTTCTGATTTTCTCATACCTGTGACAATGAGTTCTCTGCCTTCCTCTTTTACATACCCATTTTTACAACAAGATGAGAAAATTATGTAGAATTTTCGCTTTCCATCTAAAAATGGAGATGGGTGCAATCTGATAGACCAAGACAGTCTTACGACTATCCGTTTTTAAATCGCATCCCATCGGCCTTACCCGGCAGCAATCAATGCTTAACAGTGTTGTTTATCCAATCAACGGCTTTTATGAATGCATTGTCGCTTGAAGCACTCAACTCTGTTATGTAGTCCGGAGTTATACCTTTTGTCTCGTAGCTTATTCCATCCGCACCCTTGAATTGATAGGTTGTCGTATTTGTTGTAAAGTAGGCACTGCTGAAGGGGCCACTGTTATATATAGTCCTATCGTAAAGCGAACACGTTGCACCATATGTTGTCTGCCCTATGACGCATGAAGACGGCAGATGATTCTTCACAATCATTGTTGCAAACTCTGCGCACGATACCGACCACCCATTGACAAGGACTGCAAATGGTTTGTCATATACCTTCTCAACTTCTCCCGACACATTCGTCTTCTCAAGATAAACTTCCATCCACGGAGTATATTCCTCTCTCGCGTATCCATCTTTATATCTCGAATAACCGAAAACAATCTCATCGGGAAAAAAAGAACTCATAAGAGAGTCCAGAAAGTAATTATATCCCCCGCCGTTTCCTCTGAGGTCCATCACAATTCCAATTATTTCTACCTCTTCATCTGTTCCATCAGTTTCAATAGTCAACACTTCGTCATCTGCAACGGCTTTAATCAAGTTGAACATCTCTGTAAAGCCCTGCAGAGCCTTAAACCTTTCGTAGATATGAGTATACTCCGGTTTGTTGAACTTTTGGACATCGTCTCTTAATTCCTTTATGCTGCTGTCATCTTTGACTATTTTCTCTTCCTGTGGCGTTAAATTGTCTTTAGTGATCAAGTCATCAAGAAAATGCGGACCTAAAAAATAGGAGAAATAAAAATAGAAGATATTGTCCTCTGTCACCCCATAGAAATAATCAAGGGAAACCGAGCCTGAAATGCTTTCATCTTCAAGTAGATAATTCCATTCCTCTGCCAGTTTAAGTTCTTCGTCTCTTAATTCATCATCTTCGTCAGTGAAACAAGCAATGGAACCTTCACGCCAAAACTTGAAATCATCATCCAGTTTTCCGTTTGTTGTATGGAAATTAGTGCCAAGCTCCTCGATTTCATAATAGCTTTCGACAGCTTCTTTCTTATATTTATCTACTAACTCCTTAGGATACTTATATCCACTTTTATTCACTGAAGTAATATATCCGTTGCCGTCATCATCCGCGAGTACAAGGTCTGGGTAATCCATTATGTCGCGGTTCTTGTCACTTGCTACCCATTTCTGCAGCATGGATGGGCTACATACTAGGTGGTTGCCGTTTATGTCATATACGGTAAGATTGTAGTGGTAGTCTTTGATATTCCACACTATCTCCTTGAAGTACCTGAATGCAGTGACACTATCATCGGAGGAGGAGAAATCGAGCTCTTTGAATTTCGGCATGTACTCTTCATAGACTTCATCCCAGTCAAGGTCTGTCTCATTGGAGAAGTGGACGTACTCAGTGTTCATCTGATCCCAGAATTTCTGAAATAGAGCCTCCCATGTGTCGTCGGGAGCCGCGATGTCATTTGTGCAAGAAATAAAGAGAAACAGCAGTGCTGTTAAAATGAGCGTCAGTATTTTCTTCATCATCTTCTCCTTTCCTTATCGGGTGCTTTTATCACCGTTGTTGATCCTATATAGAAGGCCCAGTGTGAGCGCGAATGTAGAGTTATGTATAGGGTACGATCCGTACTTCTGCCTTTTGTTCATATCTGAAAGGGAGTAAAGGTACTCGACTGCCGTATAGACCTTGACGCAATAGAACTCATAGCCTGCGCCTATCCTGACCTTGACACCAGCGTCAAAACGATTGTAGTGCGAAAAATCCGTCTTCTCGCTCACATCCACTTCTCTGTCATTCTGGCTAACTGCCGTCCCCTCTCTCGATCCGTAGAGCCATCCTCCCATATATCCTCCGAGGGAAAGAAAAAGAGAGAAGTCTTTTATCGGATAAGACACCTTGAGTGAGAAAGGAAACGAAAGAAAGCCGTTATTGATTGTGTAGTCGAAATTGACCTGATCCTTCACGCTCTGAGAATACTTATAGTTCTTGCCATATATCGAGACTCCACTCTCGAAAGCCAGGTAGTCATTGAATGAGATAACAACCGGAACTTCGGCCTTATATCCCACACTGTAGTCATACTTATAGTCACGGTAGCCCTTACCTGCTATAACCGAGTTGAATGTGACGCCCCCGTCAGCGCCGACGTAATAGACGGCAGCAGAGAGGCTCATCAGCGAAAGTAGGAATATACAAAATACAGTTAACTTCTTCATTTTCATTGTTTTTTTACCTTTGTTATCTATCCGAAACTTTGAGCGAGAGATCCTTGTCATAATCTGACAGCATCGTCTTTACCTCCCGACTTAACGGAAGGAGCGCCAAAATGTTGAAAACAGTCATCAGCGCTATGCCGAAATCTCCCAGGTCCCATACAAATGTATACTCGGCGAGTCCCCCCATAAATAGCATGACAAGGCAGAGTACCTTATATAATGTCTGGCTCGTCCAGTTCTCCCCGAAGAGGTAACTTATGTTACTTCTGGCATAGAAGAGGATCCCCAGAAAGGTTGAAAAACTGAAGAGAAAGAGCGTGAGGGCAATCAAAATCACCCCGATGCTTCCCATGTGATAGTTCATCGCACTCTGCAGAAGATCCATCCCGACTTTGCCCTCAATTACGCTCTCGGGTGAAAGAAGCATGATGAATGCAGTACAACTGCAGATGACAATTGTGTCGATGAAAACTCCCAGCGACTGCAACAGTCCTGCATTAACTGGGCTCTTTACAGATGCCGTAGCAGCTGCACACGGTGCACTGCCGCTTCCCGCTTCATTACTGAAGAGTCCTCTCTTGACGCCGTTCATCAAAACACCTCCCAGTCCTCCCCCTGCAACTGCCCTCAGTCCGAATGCCTCCTTGAAAATGCGTTTGAATACGGATGGAAGGAGTGTGATATTCTTGAAAATAATAAAGAGTGTTACACAGAAATATAGAACAGCCATAACAGGAACTATTACATCAACAACCTTAACAGTCGCCTTCTTCCTCAGGACTATCACTGCAGATATTGCAACAAGCACTATTGTCGACAAAAGCGGGTCGATTGAGAAGGCATTATCGAGTGCAGAGGAAACAGAGTTACCGATTACCTGGCTTATACCGCACCAGCAGAGAAGACCGGAAAGAGCAAAAAGTACTGCCAGTATACTCTTTTTCTTCTTGCCTCTGTAAAGATGATCGAGGTAATACGCCGGGCCGCCTTTAAAGCCTCCGTAGAGCTTATCTTCAGTTTTGTACTTCTGTGCAAGAGTTCCCTCAACAAATGCTGTAGCACCTCCAAGGAGTGCCGAAAACCACATCCAGAAGACAGCACCCGCCCCGCCGACGGAAAGTGCAGCAACAACCCCCACAAGATTTCCCATCCCGACACGGGTCGCCGTCGAGATAAGTAAAGCCTGAAGTCCCGATAGTGCATTCTGATGTGCACCTTTCTTTTCCAGGGTAAGCTTGATCATCAATGGAAAATGTCTGAACTGAACCCCCTTGAGATAAATCGTATAGAAGATTCCGAGAGGAATGAGAATTAAGACTAAGAGAGAAATCCCGACACTGTTTCCACCTGGGAGTGGAATGGTAAATAAATCCCCCCATAGGAGATTAAAGAAGAAATAGAATACTTTCACTGGAAACTACCTTTTAAGAGAGTTTACACTATCTATCGGCAGAAAGGCTACTCTCTTCTTTTCTTAATAAACTATCCCATGCACCCGATTTCGTCGTCTTCTTCCTCAAACAGAACTATCGAGGAAGATGAGATTCGCTCTATCTCAAACGAGCCGTGGCGGGAACGCACAAGGCTGAGGTCGGAGAAGGAAGGATTATCTCGACTAGCAAAAACCTTATCATCAGAAAGGAAGAGACAGATGCCACCACGCTCGAAGAGGCTTACCCCGTCATCATCATAACACTTTCTGAAGCTACATCCTTCAAAGCACTCTACAAATATACCTTCAGGGTGTGCTCTATCATATGAATAAGGTAAGCATCCTCGATGCCACAAAGCCGGGTTCCAACAGGGTGGCGGAGCTCATAAACCGAAATATCAGAAAGAGTAAGTACTCGATTTTCCAGCTCTCCGATGACTTGAATATATCATCATCGTATCTAACACGCATCTTCAAGGAGAAGCTTGGGGTAAGCCCCCTCAGATATATGAATGAAATTAAGATCGCATACGCGAAAGAGGATCTGATAAATACGTCCACCCCTATCAAACTCATCTACATAAACCTGCACAGTGTTCCCTTATACTTCTCACGTATATTTCCTCAGTTCGAAGGCGTATCCCAAATCAATACAGGCTGCTTTTCAGAACACAGAATCAGGAGAAGATATGGCTCTGCTGCAGGAAGAGCCAGTTCAATAGAGGCCGTCGTTCTGTTGACGCCTTTCCCCTTTCACGCAGAGAAGGGTCTGACTTATCAGAGGCGGTGGACCGGAGACGACGGAAATCTGACATTTTCTTTCCAACAATGGAATTCTCCTCTTTGCAACTCCTCCTCATATCTTCATCTCTGGAAGGAAAATGCTGCTGTTGTTGACTTTTCTTGTCGTATTCTTCATGAATCTATATGATGAGGCCTAACAAAATTACTGTTCTGATGTATCTATTAGTGAAACATGATTTAATTAGGAAGTAAGAAAAATGAATTTGAACGGCGAATTACTTGAAAAAGCAAAAAAAGCAAAGAACCCAGAAGAGCTTCTCTCAATGGCAAAGGAAAACAGTGTTGAACTCACAAATGATGAGGCAAAAACATATTTTGCCCGTCTTAATCCCAAAGAGGGCGAACTTAACGACGACGATCTAGACGATGTATCCGGTGGATGCAATACAACATATTTGTATGGTACTCCAGTTGTTACAGCTTTTAATACCTGTGAATACTACACCGCAGAAGGTTCTAATCACTTGATAACTCCCAATGGTGGATCTTGCACGGGCTGCGCCTGGAGCGAATATGACGGATTTTTCCTTAGATGTCACTGTCCCGAGAGACGCGAAAAGTAAACCAGCTTAAAAAATAGAAGATATTGTCCTCCATCACTCCATAGAAGTAATCAAGAGAGCTCGAAACCACCTCTACTCCAAGCAGGTAATTCCAGTCTTCATCAAGTCCCGTTTCATCGTCACTCAACTCTCTTCACCTGTAAACTTACTTATGGAGTTGGAGTAATAGACCTTGTAATCATCATCGAGATTACCGGTGATTGTATGGAATGCGCCGGAAGAAGTAAGGTTTTCTACTTCAAAGTAGCTTTTGACAGCCTGTTCTCTGCAGGCGTTCACTTCGTCGGATGCATAACTTTTACTGCTGTACTGTACTGATGTGATCGTCCCGTTATTGAGATAGATATCAGGATACTCCATCACGCTGCGGCCAGAGTCGCCTTCCTCCCATTTCTGAAGCATGGCGGGAACGCACGAGAGCCTGTTGCCGTATATATCATAGAATGTAATGCGGTAGTGGTAGTCCTTTATATTCCACACTATCTCCTTGAAGTATCTGAATGCGGTGATTGTATCGTCAGAAGAGGAGAAATCGAGCTCTTCAAACTTCGGCTTGTACTCGTCATAGACATCATCCCAGTCAAGGTCTGTCTCCTCGAAGAAATGGACGTATTCTGTGTTCATCGCATCCCAGAACTTCTGAAAGAGCGAGGCCCACGAGTCGTCGGGGGGCTTCGATATCATTAGTACAGGAAATGAAGAGCAGAAGCAGCGCTGTTAATAGAATTATCAGTACTTTCTTCATTATTCTCCTCCCCCTCCACGCCACCGTTAATTCTGTAAAGAAGGCCGAGGATTATGGCAAATGTCGAGTTATGAATCGGATAGGAACCGTTTCTCTGCCTTCTGTTCATATCTGAAATGGAGTAATGGTACTCGAGGAAATGTAGATTTTAAATGAGTAGAACTTATATCCGGCGCCGGCACTGAGTCTTGTGCCACCGTCAAAACGGTTGTAGTACGATAGATTCGTCTTATCGCTCACATCCGCTTCTCTGTCATTCTGGTTGATTTTGCCGTACACTCCCTCAATCCGTAGAGCCACCCACCGGCATATCCTCCGAGGGAGAAAAAGAAGGAGAAGTCTTTTATCGGATAAGATATACGGAAGGAGACGGGAAAGGAGAGAAAACCATTTCTTATAGTGTAATTGAAGTTTGTCTGGTTTCTGTAAAAGTTTACACTATCTTTCAATGGAAAAGCTACTCTGCTTTTTCTTTTGAAACTACTATCCCATGCACCCGATCTCGATGTCGTCTTCCTCCTGGAGGGTTATTGAACTGCCGGAAAGGCTCTCTATTTCAAACGTTCCACGCCGCGACCGCACAAGGCTGATACTCTCATATGAAAACGAGAAGGAAGGATTATCTTTACTATCAAAAACCTTATCAAGGAAAAGAAAAAGGTAGATACCCCCTCGCTCATAGAGGCTCATGTCTTCTTCGTCATAGCACTTTCTGAAGCCGCACCCTTCAATGCACTCTGAAAATTTCTCTCTTGTCATACGTCAATCTTACACTTTTTAACTTTGCTTTTCCTCTCTTTCGTTTATAATTTTTTCCGGAGGACACAATGAAGAAACATATCGTATGTCTCGGAGACTCAAACACCCACGGCTACGCAGCAGATATAACAGACACAGCAGATAACACTAACAGGTTCAATGAGAACGAAAGATGGACGCGTCTTTTAGGGAAAGAACTGGGTGACGATTACCTCGTCCTGGAAGAAGGACTGGGTGGAAGAACAACTGTTTTTCAGGACCCGCTCCACGAAGGAATGGACGCATTGAGTGTCATCTACCCAATTCTCATGAGCCACGAGAGAGTCGACATGCTCGTTATCATGCTCGGGACAAACGACACAAAGGAGCGCTTCAATGCCTCCCCTGTTGTCATAGCAAACGGACTGGACAGGCTTATAAAGAAAGCAAAATCAATAGACTGCTGGAAAGACAAAGCCAATATCCTCATCGTCTGCCCTCCCCCGATAAGAAAGGAGTTCAGGGAAGTCTTTACAGAGGAATGGATGGGAAAGGAATGTGTAGAGAAAAGCTGGGCTCTCCCACCCCTCTATAAACGAGTTGCAGAGAACAACGGAGCACTCTTTTTAGATGCTGCAGAGTGCGAATTCAACGCCGTCGACTGCATGCACCTTACCCGGAGTGGCCACAGAAAGCTCTCATCTCTCATCGCCCCTGTCGTTAAAGAGAACACCTGATTCTACAGTCCCATCAGGCAGAGTCTCAGGCCGAGAGATAAGAGAAGGACGATGTTGACTCTGATGCCCACGCCGTAGTATTTCCCCTTCTTCTTTTCCGCCAGAAGGCCGAAGAGCATCATCATAGGAACCGTTCCGAGTGCCCAGTGTGCCATCATCAACGCGCCCTCAAGCCCGGATGAAAGTGTCAGTGCCGTCATCCACATCGCACTCGATGCCGAGCACGGCATAATGGCAGTCACTATGCCGAGGATAACTGGCCCTGGGTGTATTTTTCTGTACTTGAAGGGACATAGGTGCGGAAATGCGTTTTCAATTTCTCTTATTACTGGGACCCCCCAGAGGGCGAGGGCTTTGAATATGACATAGAGCCCGACAAAGACATAAATCATACTCTTCGCCTTATCTGAAAAGCTGATTACAGAGCCGAAGGAAGAAAAGATAAAACCGAGAAAAGCAGAGGAAAGAACACGGGAAAGATTGTATAGGGTGATACTGATAAGGCGCCCTCTTCCTCTCTCCTTCTTTTCTACAGCCGAAAGCATTATGCCGCCGCACATGACAATGCAATGAGTTCCTGTCACAAGGCCTATGAGAAAGACACCAGAGTAAAACATACCATCTTCGAAGTCGGCGGAAGCAGGAATAGATGGAAGGGAGATTACTTTGAGAATGACGATAATCAATGCTGCTGAAAGAAGTGTCAATAAATCGTAGATAATGCCACTTCCGGCTTTATCACACGGAGGATAACCCGACGCTTCAAGAGCGGCTTTAATATCGTCCCCGCTTATTACATCGGGGTCGTAGAGAATATCGATTTTCCCCTTTATATAGCTGGAGGTGACGGAGAGCACTCCCTTCTTCTCCAGAAGGAGAGACGCAACTTCGTCCTCACAGGAGTGACATATAAGGCCTTTTATCGGGGTGACAAGACGAGTCTCTCTTACCATTATTTCTTCCTCACTTCCATCTTTCTGAGTTTTAAAGAATTAAGAAGTACGGCAATGGAGGAAAAGCTCATTGCAGCCGATGCAATCGACGGGTTCATAAAGCCGAGAGAGGCAAGAGGAATGGCAACAGCGTTGTATAACAGTGCCCAGATAAGATTCTCCCTGACATTCAACGAGACCTTTTCTGCTATCTGGAAAACATCCTCCACCTTATTTATCTCGTCATTGAGTATTATGATATCTGCAGTGTCCTTTGCAATTTCCGTACCGTTCTCGATAGATATCCCCACCCCGCTTATAGATAATGCAGGAGCATCATTAACGCCGTCCCCTATCATCAGTACTCTCCTACCCTTTTCTTCGAGCTCTTTTATGATATCGGCCTTGTCGGAGCTTTTGACGCCGCAGTAGACGCTCTCTATTCCAAGGCGCTCTGCCGTCTTTCCGGCACGCAATTCGGTGTCCCCGCTGATCAGGACAATATCGAGCCCACGCTTTTTCATCGCTGCCGTAAATTCCTCCGCCCCTAGCCGCAGCTCTTCTCCCCCAGCACTTCTTACTCCCGTTGTAAGGGTTCCTGTCTTATCGACTGCGACGGTGTCGATTTTACCCATAAGAGAAAACGCTGCCGTATTTTTGAAGAGAATCCCCATCTCGGCGGCTCTTCCGCACCCGACCATTATGCTTGTCGGAATTGCAAGGCCAAAAGCACACGGGCATGCAACAACAAGAACTCCCGCTGCCGTCAGAACTGCTTTCTCCAGATTCGAGGGGGAGAGAATGAAGTACCAGAGAAGAAAGACAAAGAGTGCAATAACTATGACAACGGGAATAAAAACAGATGCAGCCTTATCGGCTTTCCGCCTCACCGGTGACTCTCCACTCTCGGCGTTTCTTACTATCTCGATGACCCTTCCAAGCGCAGAGTCATCCCTCTTCGATGTGACAAGCATTATCACCCTGCCGTCCCTGATGACGGTGCCGGAAATGAGAGGGGACCCTTTTTTCTTCGCCACCAACTCGCTCTCCCCCGTCATCACAGACTCGTCTACAACTCCATTCCCGTCACTGATTATGCCGTCGAGAGGAATCCTTTCACCCTTCTCAAGAACTATACGCGCTCCTATATCCACCTCAGATATATCCTTCTCAATAATGCTTCCATCCTCCCCGATAACCCTGGTTTTACGCGGAATAAGATTCATTAGGCGCCGCATGGAGCGTGTCGTTTCGCCCTTTACAACACACTCAAGATACCTTCCGAAGAGAAGAAGGCTCACTAATACACCCTGACAGAGGAAATAGAGTTTAATATCTTCCCGTTGAGTAAATGCTGTATATGTACTGTAGAGGTAGATAACAGTTGTCGAGAGTGCGACAAGCGTGTCCATATTGAGGCTCTTACTTTTCAGCGAGCGTATCATCGAGCGGTAGAAACGTCTTGAGGGAAAGATGACTGTAAGTGTTCCCAGCACCACCTGAATATATGGATGAGGTCCCCATAGGAGGGGAAAGGTAAGAAGTACAGCCACAACAAGATTTCTCAGCGTCTCCATCTGGCTCTCAGCTGCAGCAGCCTCCTCGCCGCCCTCCATTTCCAGAACAGACGCATCAACGGAGCGAGAAGAGAAGAACAGGATGATATCCCCCTCAGTGTCGCCTGTCCTGACAACTTTTACTCTTACTTTTCCTTCCTCTTCTTCACTCCAGGATAGAGCGCCCTGAAAGGATGCGAGAAACTCCTCTTTCAGTTTTTTACCCCGGCCGCTCAAGGAAAGGAGAACAGTGTCCATAAGAACTCTGTAGCCGGAGAAGGAAAGCTTTGACAGGAGCAGTGTAAAGTCGGGGGAGCCTTCATACTCAAGGTAGAGTACACCCTCGAGGAAATTGTACCTCACGCTTTTTACATCCATACACCGCTTCACTATCCTCTCGATTGTTGACGAGCAGGATGGGCAGTCAGCGCCGTAAACCTTTATCCGGGCCTTATGCATTCTTCTCTTTTCTCAATCTCAGGAATTCTCTGAATGCAAAGAATGACGAAGGAAGGCACAAAAGCGGTACCTCGAATAAAAATACCCAGCTTATCCAATCAACACCTTGATAGAAGCCCCCGTTCCATGTAACGCCCTCTATCAACTCAAAGTACGAGTAGTTCCATACTCCCCATAACCCCGACGCCGCACCAAAGAGGTGTATAACCAGAAACCCTATTGTCGTGAATACCCCTCCCACGGCAGTAACAAGGGTAGAGCTCATTCTCCCAAGCTTGATAAGAAATATCGAGACAAAGGGGAATATGTAGACAGTCAAGTTCAACACAAGCAGCGATATCGGGATACTGTAGCCCCAGTTTACTGCCTGCCTTATATGATCTGCGTCATGCATCAGGATTGAAAGAAGTATGACAAAAGCCGAGATCCAGACTCTTTTCAGCCCTTTATCATCCATATTCCTGTTAAGTGTGTTTACCATTTCATTTGACGACATAATGGCCTCCATTTGTTTTATTTACCAGTTGGTAAAAGTAAAATATACTATTCTTGACCCTCCGTCAATATCGGCTAGAATTATTTCATGCCTTTAATTGTCGACAAAGAAGAAGAGAAGAAGAAAATACTCAAAGCATTCGAAGAGTGCCTTTTAGAGAAGCCTATTTTCAACATAAGCCTGAGAGATATCGCCTCGAAGGCCGGAATGACCCACCCCAAAATCCTATGCTACTTTGCCTCCCGCGACGAGCTTATAAGGGTGTACTGTCATTACATCAAAACATATATGTACACCCACTGTGAAAAGTGGTTCCAGACTCACAAAGCCGAAGAGTACAGATCAAAGAAAGACTACATGAATGCATTTCTCGAGTATGTTGCAAAAGGCGATGAAAAAGAGACAAGGCCGACGGCAACAGTACAGACATATGTACTGGCTAAATATCACAGCGACATAAATGAGATGATTAAAGAGGAGTTCATGGAATGGAAGGCTTTGATGAAGCGGTATCTTGTGGAGGTATACGGGGAGGATGCCACTGACGACGACGCCGAATTTATGATGATTCTTATCTCCGGCATATTCATCTGCCACTACAATGGAGTAATATCACCCGGCTACGGGAAGGATATACTCTCTTCATCAATGCTTCTTAAAGGCTGAAACCAACCTG
This sequence comes from Muribaculaceae bacterium, assembly GCA_963623755.1. Taxonomy (GTDB): domain Bacteria; phylum Spirochaetota; class Spirochaetia; order Sphaerochaetales; family Sphaerochaetaceae; genus Ornithospirochaeta. The sequence goes on from CAVFNE010000019.1 coordinate 12,215, forward strand.
CCGAGCCTCTCAATCACCCTATTCTCCGCTCATAGATAGAGGAGAATAAGGGCGGAGATCCGGGAAATCCGGTGTTGATTATCATGACGACAATAACGATAACAACTGTGCGCTTATCTGTTGTGTCAAGGTTGCTTTCTCTTCATCCTGTTTCTAAATTCCTCTCTCTTTCTCTTCTTCTCGATGTACTCTTCCTCCGCCAGTCCTTCGAGAGCTGCAGCTTCAGCGTCTGTGATGTGCTTTTTGTAGTTCTTCTCGAGAAAGAAGGAGGATAGGAGTGCCCAGAGAGACGGCGTTATGAAGCAGGGAGAGTAAGCGGAGATTGTCCATATCGTGAGCTCGATGGAAAGAAGCACGATTACAAATGTAGACGGAAGATGAGCTATCGTGAGTGTGAATGCTGTTTTTATATACTCTGTCGTCTTCATCTCAAACCTTGAGAGGAGTGGAAAGAGGTTGAGTACTGTTCCTGCGGGAAGGAGGAGAAGAACATAGTAGAAGGTGAACATGAAGGCCCCGCTTCTGGAGGAAGAGTTATCCTTCATAATCATATAGCCCCATAGGAAGAGGAAGAGAAAAGGTATTACGATAAGCGTTAAAACTACGCCCTCTTTGAAGTTCTTCCTGAATGAAGAGAAGTATGTCTTGAATGGTGTATTGTCGCCGTAGCGGAATGCTTTGACAACAGACTCGTACAAAGCGGCAATCGATACTCCGAGTGTGATTACACCCAAGGACGTAAATACACAGCAGAGCGAGAGGCCGACAAAATCGACACAACGCCCCAAAAAACGCCACGGCTGCTGCTCGGGATTGAAGAAAGCCATCACATCTCCATATCGAGAAGGGCTTTATAGATAAGATCCGCCATCGTTCTATGGCCCTCTTTTGTAAGGTGTATGCCATCTACCTTTGATGAATCCACAATTCCTTCGGGATTGAGAAAACTAACGCCCATAGCCGAAGCAACACGTTTATATGTCTCTCCGTACAGCCTGCTTTCTTTCTTTATCTCATCAGATAGCGGTGTATTATCTCCATAGGGAAGCGGCGCAACAAGAAGAATTTTCGCGCCCTCAGGGAATACTGGAGTCTTTGTGCGGTATATATAGTCTGCTCCCTTTATAAGCCTTACTATCTCTGTTATTCCAAGTTCGATTCTGTCCATGTGATGGTCACAGAGGTCGTTAGTGCCGAGAAAGACAACAGCAGCGGAGAGTGGAAGCTGACTCTTTAGAATGTAGCCAAGTGCTTTTTTCCCGTTCAAGAGGTCATCAAAGCCTGTGTCGAAGACAGTTGTGCGCCCCGTCATACCTTCTTCGACTATATCATAGCTGTCACCGAGCTTATCCTGTAAAAGACAAGTCCATCTTTCGTCTTCACTGTAGCGCTCAGCTGTTCCTGGGATATACCCCCAGGTATTGGAGTCACCGAAACACAGTATTCTCTTCTTCATCTTCATATCTCCGGATGTTTTTCTCTGAAGTGGTAATATGCCCCGATTAAACCGGCATTGTTGTCGTAGTGTGCTTTCTTTATATCGGTAGCATTACCTATCAGCGGATTAATCATCGCGCGGTATTTAGTTCTTATCTCGTCAACAATTTCCCCGTTCTTCATTATGCCACCCCCGAGAACGATAACTCCTGGGTTGAGAATATATGACAGCGTCACAAGGCCGTCGGCGATGGAGGAAGTCATATAGTCAAGAGAGGAGAGAGCGTCCTTATCGCCTTTCTTTGCTTCTTCGACTACTCTTCGTCCGTTCCAAGAGAAAGGAGGATCGTTTTTCGCCTTCTCTACCCTGCGGCAGAGGGATGTTGTAGAGCCCATACTTTCAAGTGTTCCGCCCTCGACTTTTATATACCCCACTTCACAGAACGAGAATGTGTTACCCCTCAAGAGCCTCCCGTTTTCTGTAAAGCCTCCCCCTATCCCCGTACCGACAGCAAGGGAGAGGACAGATGAGTATCCCATACCTGCCCCGGAGATGCTCTCAGCCAGGGCAACACAGTTTACGTCGTTCTCAACCTCCGTTATAAGTCCCGTTTCTCTTTCGAGGTATTTCTTTATCTCAAAGCCTGTGTAGGACGGCACCTGGGGAAGCGAAAAGAAGACCTTTCCTTCTGTTGAATCTATCATAGCTGTGGAAGATACACAGAGCCCAGAGAGAGGAGAAGTTTCTTTCATCCTCTCAACCTCCCTCACCACATTCTTCATCCAATAGTCCGGGCCTTTTTCAGCTTCAGTCGGAAACTCGTGAGAGGACACGACAGAGCCGTCGTCCCCAACACGGCCGCACTTGACAGCTGTTCCTCCGATATCGAGAGAAGCAAAGACTTTCATACTAGGCCTCGATTGCAGCTGTGTATTTCTTCGTAATGAGCTGAGGCCTCGTTATCGAGGAGCCGACAACAACGGCAAAGGACCCCAAGTCCAATACGTGTCTTGCCTTCTCCGGTGAGTCGATATTGCCTTCGCAGATAACACGGTGCTTCACGCCTTTGATTACATCCCTCAGAATCTTGAAATCATCCTCATCAATCCTGAGACCTTTACTCTCGGGGGTATAACCGACCATCGTTGTTCCGATGAAGTCGAATCCGAGCTCGTCTGCATATAAGCACTCCTCAACTGTTGAACAATCGGCCATCAAAAGCTGATCGGGGTACTTCTTCTTGATTTCATCGAAAAACTCCTTGAGGCTCTTACCTTCAGGCCTGAGCCTTGAGGTTGCATCGAGTGCGATAATCTCGGGCTTGACTTCCATAAGCTCCTCTATTTCCTTCATGGTGGGAGTTATGTAGATTTCACTGTCGCTGTAATCGCGCTTGACAATCCCGATTATCGGAAGGTCAACATTCTTCTTTATTTCAGCTATATCTTCCTTTGTGTTGGCCCTTATTCCCTTTGCCCCACCCTCTCGGGCAGCAAGAGCCATTCTTCCCATTATAAAGGAGGAATGCAGAGGCTCGTTTGAAAGAGCCTGACATGAAACAATCAATTTTCCTTTTATCTTATCAAATACATCATTCATAAAATTCTCCTTTTCTCTTCTTTCTCTTCCTCTTATCATAAGACAGGGAAGGAAACAAATGAAAGAAATAAACTATTCAACACTACGCCGTCTTCATAAGGCAATCGATTACATCAACTCCCATGACCTGAAGTCTCTTCCACTCGGAAAGACTGTCATCGACGACGATATCTACATCAACGTGATGGAGCCGGAGACAAAGATGGAAAACATCTATGAAGCCCACAGAGAGTATATCGACATCCACTACATGATTGACGGCGAAGAAGAAATCGCAATCGCACCGGTTGAGGATATGGAAGTGACAGAGGAGTACAACAGCGAAAACGACTGTGTCCTCGGAAAAGCTGAGGGAGAGCGCCATACTATCAGAAGTGGCCAGTTTTGTATTACCTTCACTTCCGAAGCTCACTCCCCCTGCCTCTGTGTCACAAAGCCGATGAAAATCAAAAAGGCTGTCTTCAAAGTCCGCGCTTAAAGGCTATTAACTGCCTCATCAATCATCCGGGCACATGTATCAACAGTCTCTTTATCCTCTTCAGTATAAGGATAGAGAGGCTCTCTTACGCCACCCAGGTCCAGAGCCAGTCTCTTCTTGATTACCTCTTTCATCGTTGCATAGAGGTTACCCTTTGCTCTGCAGAGCGTGTAGATAATCTCATCAGCCTCGTTCTGTATTCTCCGCGCCTTTTCAATTTCGCCATTCTTGACTGCATCAAAGATTGCAAGATAGAGTTCTGGCATAACTGCATAGGTTCCGCCGATTCCGCCGTCAGCACCGATGGAAAGTCCGCTCACAAGCTGCTCATCCGGCCCGTTGAAGACGACAAACTCTCTGCCGTTCTTTGTGCCTTCAGCTTTGAACATCTGTATGTCCTGTGTCGGCATACTCGAGTTCTTGACGCCGACAACACGCTCATTCTTGAGCATTTCCTTCAAGAGTGGAATCGAGAGTGCCACCCCTGCAAGCTGAGGGATGTTGTAGATGATGAAATCTGTATTGGGAGCTGCACTTGAGATGTCGTTCCAATACTTGGCAATTGCATAGTCGGGAAGATGGAAATAGATTGGAGGAATGGATGCGATTGCATCGACTCTGCACTTCTCTGCGTGACGAGCGAGCTCCATCGAGTCCTTTGTGTTGTTGCATGCAACATGTGCGATTATGGTAATTTTACCCTCCGCCTCTTCCATCACAGCCTCGAGGAGAGCTTTTCTATCCTCCACGCTCTGGTAGATACACTCTCCGCTGCTTCCGCCGACATATAATCCTTTGACGCCCTTACTGATAAGATATTTAGTAAAAGCCTTTACTCTTTCTCTGCTGATCTCCCCCTTCTCGTCGTAACACGCGTAGAAAGCGGGGAAAATTCCCTTGTATTTATCCAACATTTTTTACTCCTCAGCCTTTAACGGCTCCCATTGTGATTCCCTTTGTGAAGTATTTCTGGAAAATCAGGAAGACTACAATGATAGGAACGCTTGCGAGTGCCGCACCGGCCATTATGATACCGAAGTCTGTACTGTTCTCAGCCTGCATCGTGGCAATACCGAGAGATATCGTCAGGTTGCTTGACTTACTGAGCATTATAAGCTGCATGAAGTAATCATTCCAGCTGTTGATGAAGGTAAAGATGGCAAGTGCCCCGATTCCGGGCTTTATCATCGGAACGACAATCTCGACAAATGTCTTTGCCTCACTCGAGCCGTCGATTCTTGCCGCCTCAAGCATTTCGCGGGGAATACTTTCTGAGAACTGCTTCATCAAGAACACACCGAAGGGCCATCCCACTGTCGGGAAGATAACAGCCCAGAGCGTATCGTAGAGACCGAGAGCACTCATCTCTCTGATAAGAGGTATGAGAATAACCTGTTTGGGAAGTGCCATTGCACACACGATAAGCGTAAAGAGTATCTTCTGCCCGTAGAAACGCTTTTTCGCCAGTGCATATCCTGCCATAGATGCTGTAATACATGTAAGTACCATCGCAACAACTGCCATGACAACAGTATTCAAGAGCCACCTGATTGCACCCGGAACTTTCGGGCCCTTAAGGCCGAAGAGCTCAAAGAGGGGCGCAGAACGCTTCGAGAAGAGACGCGAGAAGTTATCCCAATTCCAGGTCGACGGCCACCACACAGGAGTTGTCGAGTTGATTTCCTTTGCTGTCTTGAATGCACCAGTCACAATCCAATAGAGCGGAAAAACAGAGAGTGCCGCGAGTAGAATTACGAGGATGACACTGATTATATAGTAAGGGCTTTTATTCTGCTTATTCAAATCCATACCGTCCTCCTTATTTTTCCCTTGCCACGTAGAATTGCACAGCGCTCAAAAGTGCAATAAAGAGAGCAAGGATGATTCCCATTGCGTTGCCGTAGCCGAGTCTGTAGAGCTTGAATGCCGTGTAGTAGATGTAGTACATGACAGTCTGGGTGGAGTTATTCGGACCACCGCTTGTCAAAAGCTGAATCAGTGCGAAGCACTGGAAGCTGTTGATTGTCGTGATGACGATAATATAGAGTGTCGTCGGCATGATTGACGGCCACTTGATATGCCAGAAGGTCTGCATATTCGTGCACCCGTCGACCTCTCCCGCCTCAACGAGTGTCGAATCGACATTGCCGAGTGCAGATACATAGAGAACAATCGGCTGACCGACAGATGTTGTGAGAAGGATTACAATGATACACCCCAAAGCTGTATTAGGGTTACCCAGCCAATTTATATTCTCTTCGATAATTCCCGTTCCCTTCAATACATAGTTGAGAACACCGTAGTAGTTGTTGTAAATCCACTTCCAGACAACTGTAACGGCAACAGAGCCTGTCACAACCGGAAGATAGAATATACACCTGAATGCACTGAGCGCCCAGTTCTTCATCTTATATATTGTTGTAGCAACCCAGAGGGAGAATGCCGTGACGATGGGAACCGAGACGATTACGATTATGAATGTATTCTTTAGTGCTTTCAAAAATACCGGATCCTGCCAGAGTTCAATGTAGTTTGAAAATCCTATAAAAACATCCTTTTTATTGGCGCTGAGGGATGCATCGAAGAAGCTTGTAAAAAGACAGAGCACCATCGGGAATATTACAAAACCAATAAAGAATACCAGAGAGGGTAATAAAAAGAGGTAGGCAGAGACAGTCTCACGCCGTCTTATCGCCTTATTCATAGTAATGGGTTGTGCCATGTAAGTACCTTATAAACAGCCCTGAACCCTTTCCAGGGAACAGGGCATAGAATAGGACAAGCCTATTTATCAGTTAGCAGCTGCATTAGCCTGTGCTGCATATGTCTTAACTGCTGTTGCGATATCGTTGCCAGCGCCTACTGCCTGAAGCATGTTCCACCAAGCTGTACGTGCGTTTGCCCAGCCTGTTGTAACCTGATAGTAGTCACCAAGATACTGCATGAGAACGTTGTATTCATTCATGACTGCGTTGTCAGCCCAGATACCTGAGAGGTCTCTGCCGTCAGCAGATGTGCGTGCAGCAAAGTACTTGGCAGCAAGAATTCCTTTCTCTGTTCCGTTGCCGTCGCAGAAGTACTTGACGAACTTCTTTGCAGCTTCAATCTTAGCCTCGTTTCCGTTGTTGAAGATACCGAAGCCCCAGATACCACCGTTAAGAGCTGTAACACCTGTCTGTGATGGGAAAGACATGAAGACAATCTCTTCGCCGCTGTCTGTCTTGTCGCCTAAGAGCTGCTGAGCGATGTTCCAGCAGAATGCCATCTTGAGTGTGCCGTTTCTGAAGAGGTTGATTTCTTCTCCGCCGTTGATAGCAGCATCAAATGCAATACCCTTGAGAGACTTGAGTGTCTCGAGAGCCTTGATGTTCTCTGCGCTGTCCCATGTATAAGCTGTGTGCTCTGCATTTGTGAATGTTCCACCGTAGAGGCCGTTGACGAGAACTCTTGTTCCCTGGTCGCCACCCTGGCCTGAGCAATAAACTGCACCGACTGTTGTGCCGTAGTAAGCATAGAGAGCGTTAACAGCTTTGATGAAGTCATCTGTTGTCCATGTTCTTGTCTCGAGGTTGACATACTTGTCTGCGCCTGCAGCCTTGAATGCATCAAGGTTGATTGCCATACAATGAGCTGTCATAACAAGAGGATACTCATAGACTTTGCCGTCTGTTGATGTGCTTGCATTGAGAGTTGCAGGAATAAGCTCTGCTCTGTCCTGGTCATCGAGAAGGTCTGAGAGGTCTACCATATATCCCTTTGCACCCCAGTTAGCAACAAGTCTTTCCGGTCCTTCCATGATGAGGTCAGGAGCCTGGCCTGCAGAAAGAGCTGTGTTGACCTTGTCGTCGCCATCTGTATAAGTAAGATACTGTACTTCTACTTCGATACCTGTTTCAGCTGTGAAACCTGCAATAAGTTCCTGTACAACTTCGTCATTGCCCCAATCTCCGATTGGATATGTCCAGAGAGTGATAGTCTCATTTGACTTGGATGCTTCGACTGCACCCTGAGCACTGAGTCCGAAAAGGACCATTGAAAGTGCCAATAAAACGATAATAGCTTTTTTCACTGTCATAATCTCCTTTTTTAATAACAGTAACGCATATATTGCGCCTTAGACTTAGAATATCTTATGTTTTTCCTTTTCACAAACAAAAAAATGCAAAAATAAAAATTGGATAAATATACACGATAATTGCATATACAACGTGCTGCTACTCATGCCTGAATAATGAATTATTTTAATATCGTCCTTCTATTTCATTATCTTCAAACCTATTAACTTTTGAAAAAACTTAATGCCGGATTGGCCATGATATTTGTTCATATGCAGAATACGACGTAGAACTGATATCTTTCCTTCTTATTGCATATTAAAGTATGAAAATTCTCTAGCCCTTGTTTTCTCTTTTTGAGAGAATACAAGACTATGAAAGAGAGTAAATCATCCTTAACAGCAAGAGGTATCGTCCTCGGCATTGCAGGTCTTATCCTGATTACATCCTCATCAATGTATGTTGCACTCAAAGCCGGCGCACTTCCCTGGCCGACAGTATTTGTCACAGTACTCTCGATGACAGTTCTGAGAAAAGCCAAAGGGTCAACGCTGGAAGAGATCAACACAACCCACACTCTAATGAGTGCAGGAAGCATGGTTGCAGGAGGGCTGGCTTTCACCCTCCCTGGGCTCTGGATTTTAAACAAAGCCAATACTATATCTTATATATCTGTACTCTCGGCAAGCATTGTCGGGGCAGTACTGGGCACTCTTTTTACATCCCTCTACAGGCCGCAGCTTATAGAGAAGGAAAAGCTTCCATATCCTATAGGTGAAGCTGCTTACCAGACGCTGATGACGGAAAAGGACAGAAAAAGCTCTCCCTGGCTATTTTCGTCTCTCACACTTTCCGGCATTTTCGCCGTATTAAGAGATTTCCTGGGGAAAATCCCGTCTGTCCTCACCATTTTCAACGGCAGTGCCATCTTTCCTTCCCTTTCTCTCTATCTCTCCCCGATGGCACTCTCAATCGGCGCTATAATCGGTCCCATTCTTGCCTCACTCTGGGTACTCGGTATGGTATTGGGATACTTCGTCCTCACTCCCATTGGATTAACTAGCGGGCTCTTTGCTTCCATTGAGGATGCATCCTCCTTCCGCTCATCCCTGGGCCTGGGGATTATGATAGGAACGGGTTTTGCCGTTGCTATCAAGGCTGTTATATCATTAATAAAAAATAAAAGGACGGGAGAAAAGAAAAAAAAGAGCGCAAATAGACTACCCGCAGTAGTTCTAGTTGTCCTCTCAATAATTCTACTTACTGTCTTCACGGATCTCAACTTTTTGGAAAGTATCCTCACAGTCATCGGGGCAGCAGGTGCTACATACCTTTCGAGTATGCTCACCGGCCAGACCGGAATAAACCCGATGGAAGTATTTGCAATTTTAGTGCTTCTTCTTGTCCGCCTTGTCTGTAAGACAGGAACAGTGGCAGCATTCACAGTTGCAGCCACTGTCGCTGTTGCGTGCGGACTGGGAGGAGACGTAATGAATGACTTCAAGAGTGGCTCTCTTATCGGGAACAACCCGAGAAGTCAGGTTATGGCTGAAGCTATCGGAGGAATTATCGGGGCAATTGTTGCTTCCTCCGTGCTTTTTTTAATGAAGGACATATTTGTCTTCGGCTCGCCTGAGATGCCCGCGCCACAGGCAACTGCAGTTGCCGCCCTCTCGGGAGGCCTCGAGAATCCAGTGGCATTCTTTATCGGAATAGCTATAGGCCTGGTACTTCAACTTCTCTCCATCCCTGCAACGGCATTGGGGCTCGGGATGTATCTCGGAACATATATAACCGTAGCAGTGGGACTTGGGGCCTTAATAAGCTTTATTCTCAAGAAACTCAATTTCCCGAAGGAAAAGGAGAATCTTATCTCTTCGGGGCTCTTGGGCGGAGAAGGTTGCGCAGGTGTTATAATTGCATTCATAACCATATTCCGAACGTGATGAAAAAAAATAGATGCCAGCTACTAGAACAAAAGAAGAAAAAAGTCCATTATTCTTCTGTTGAATTGAGACTATAGCTCAGCTGGATAGAGCATCAGTTTGCGGAACTGAGGGTCGGAGGTTCGAATCCTCTTGGTCTCGTACACATTACGTTTTCCTTTGCGGGGACGATTTATATATACTGGGGAAGGCTTCAAGTCTTCCCATTTTTAATTGAGGCTCTTTACTATCTCAGCGCTTCTCGTACTCTCGTAAGAAGAGTATGACCCAAGGATCTCTCATCAAGCTGTAATCACAGCCCTTTTTCGATGACAAAAGGCCATATCCTCTCGGATATCACTCTAAAAAAGAAATTACCACCTATGAAAATCTGACAAATATCGAAGATGAACACCTTTTACTTCGTCCGTTTTCAACGCAACTTCATTGTGAAATTCTCACGTTAGCCTGATATTCCAACATAGAAGTTGGGACGGTTTCGTCCTAAGTTCGAAGTGAAACGTATGGGTAAACGAGATTCCTATTTGAACTACCTCGCACTTAAGTACGAGAAATCTTGTTTACTGCGCAATCGGTTCCCGCTTAGTGTACATTACCCCAGAGGCATATCTTGACCCAGCCGTCAACGGACGAAAGTTCCCACCGCTCAGCTGTTTCCCGCGCTCAACCAACGCTGAAAAAAATATTCAAATCAGCAAAGATGATTATTATGATGCCCTAAGCCAGAGTTCAAAAGGATGGAAGGAATCAGAAAATGATGATACTCCTTTCATTAAGTGTATTCTTGGAGTTGGCTGGCTCTATCGTGATTTTGAGGATTGTGTAGACATGGTTGGAACAAAGATGAGGCAAGAGAAATGTTTGAAAAAACAGTAAAGTCAAAAATAGGGAAATTTACCAAGTCCGATATGATGGAGCTTTGTCCTAAAATAGGAAAGGAATCTGTTGAAAGCTCATTAAACGACGAGGAATTGTAGACTTTTCGATTTATCACAAAAACCAACATTTAGGACAAACGTACCAAATAACCCTTGACAGGCCGTCAAAGTTATGATTTTTTCA